>JAQUQM010000080.1 GCA_028716085.1 Dehalococcoidia bacterium
TGGATGCCGTTTTAACCGGCGTGGCAGGTAAGAGCGAACTGAAATCGGTGCTATCCAAACTTGAATCCAAGCAACAGGCGTTAATATTCGGGCACGCTTTGCCCATGCCGGTTGTGGTCAGGGTAAGAGAATACGGGTCGGCGGAGTCGTATAAGGAACTCGGGCCTCTGACCTCGGGTGAAAGCGGAAAGAAAGATCAGCTTGATGACCTCTGGAATTAGGCTAGTCTCAGATCAGGATTTAGGTTGGGGCCCCCTGCCGATGAACATTTTACCCTTGAAATAAAGCTGATAGAGCTCAGGGAATACTTTTTTCCATTCCTCTTCGCCTTTAAATTTTCTCACATTCAGGCTGTATAGCTTGATATTGTGGGGAATAATTGTAGATTTATCGGCGCATGGCATCAGCTTGATACAGGGAAACTCGGCGCAATCCGAGCAGAAGTCTACGCCTTTTTCTCTGGTACAAATATAAGTCAGGCATTGTTCACCAATATGCAGGCAATTACCTTCTATAGCACGGCATCCCGGGCAGCCTACTTTATCAGCCGGGACCGTAACATTATCCGAAAGGAGCTGCATCATATCAGAGAGTTTCTTTTTTAAATTTTCATCGCCGATGGCCTTGTGCTGCATACACATGCTGCAGTCCAGCCCGCAGGGGGCTTCAAGTGCATTTTTATCAATCATATCGCTTCTCCTCACCGAAAAATTGTGCTTTCTATCCAGTAATGCTCAACGCTCAAGAGTAACGGAATTCAAACGCGGGACACCCAGCGGATCGATGTCGAAATTGTGCACATTGGATTTAATGAGCATGTAGTTCTTGCTGAACCAGAGCGGCATGATGGGCGCGGCATCAACAACCATCTGTTCCGCCTGCTGATATAATTTGATCCTTTTATCGTAGTCTTTTTCCACAGCAGCCTGATCAAGCAATGTGTCCAGTTGTTTATCGGAAAAGTGGCTGTAATTATATTCGGTACCCGTATAAAAAAGCGTGTAAAGGAAATTTTGAGGATCAGGATAATCGGCAATCCAGCCCAGGGTATAAAGTTCATCGGCTTCTTCTCTAAGGTTGTAATGGAAGGCATTGGATTCGAGCAATCTTACGGAAACATTCACGCCAAGGTTCTGCTTCCAGCAAAGGATTACTGCACCGAGATAGTCTTCAACATCGATGCCGCCCCAGCCGGGTACTGTGACTGTAATAGGCGGCAGATTGGCCGCTGATCCGTACTTTGATTTTGCTAATAGCTCTTTGGCTTTTTCCGGATCATAATCCAGGCCTTTTATATCTTTACTATATCCAGGCATGCCGGGCGGAATAATTCCGCTGGCCCTGGCTACCATGTCCTTTTGGGTTAATTTTGTTATGCGTTCCTTATCTACAGCATAGCAGAAGGCCTGGCGCACGAGCGGATCATCAAACGGCGGCTTGCTCGTGTTGAACCCGATATATTGCAGGCTGAACTCGGGAAACACGTGTAATTGATCGTAAAATGGGCCCGCTTCATCGGTAGCCCGGTCAATGTAGGTTTTAGAAACCTCTACAACGTCGATTTTATCCCTTTCATAAAGCGACATGGGAATACCGGCGAGAATATAAAATGCGACGTTAACAGCAGCTTTCTGCCCATAATAATATGGATTTGGCGACAGTAATATTAGCGCACCTTCATTCCATTTGTTCAGCTTCAAAGGTCCCGTACCGTTGGGATTACGCCACCAGTTCCTTCCCGATTCAACGTTCTTTTTATCTACCACAAAGGCTGTCGGGTAAGCAAGTTTGGAAAGAAAATATGCTTTGGGCGCATCTATATTTATTTTCAGGGTGGAATCATCAATTATTTTCACGCCGCTTATTTGTGTATTTTTCCCCTCGAGTACATCTTTCACTCCCACGATATCGCTTAAATAGATCGATGCTGTTTGAGAGCCAGTCTGCGGATTGCATGCGCGTTCCAGGGAGTACTTGATATCAGCGGAAGTAACCTTATTACCATCATGAAATTTGGCATTCGGGCGCAGGTAAAAAGTAAAAATCGTGCCGTCTTCACTGACCTCCCATTTCTCGGCTATGTCAGGCACCGGCTTGAGTTCGGAATCAAATTTTACCAGCCCGCTGAAGATTTGCATCACGTATGTGTGTGATGACATTTCACTGGAGATAGCCGGGTCGAGCGTGAGCGGTCCGCTGTCCCAGAAGCGAAGAGTCCTGTCAACGCTTACGCTGGAGTCCAGTGATTGTACGGCAGTTCTCAGTGGACTGCATCCGGCTACGAGGGCAATAATAACTACAGTAACTATTAGCAGGTTTATTAAATTGAAGAGTTTATTTTTTTGCATAGGACAACCTCAAATTAAGTTCCTTGATTTCAAACTGAGGAAATTATGATCATTTACAATTATGTGATCGAGAACAGGTATACCAAGCAGTTCCCCGGCTTCAAAAAGCCTTTTGGTTAAGCTGATATCTTCGACCGATGGTTCCAGGTCGCCGGAAGGGTGATTGTGGATGAAAATGACTGATGCGGCAAGTGAAGAGATGGCGTATTTAAAGACTTCGCGCGGATGGACTATACTACTATCCAGATTTCCTATGGATACAGGCCCTTTTCCGATAACTCTATTCCTGGTGTCAAGGCAAATAATATAGAAGTACTCTTTTTTCTTGCCTTTTAGCTCTTTCTGTACTGATTTGACCGCTTCCTGAGGTGAGGAAATTTTGTCCCCTCCCGTCTGATAATCAGGGTCTTCTGCTCTCCTGCCCAGTTCAAAGGCAGCTTTTATCTGGGCAGCCTTGGCCACGCCGATTCCTTTTATTTCACAGAGCTCTCTAAGCGACGCCGCAGCTATATTCTGCACATTACCGAAATGGTTTAAGAGTTTTTGAGCAGTCAGCATAACTGATTCACCTTTAGTACCCCTGCCAAGGATAAGAGCCAGAACCTCGGTAGTGGAGAGCGCCTCGGCCCCGTGTTTTGTCAGCCTCTCACGGGGCCTTTCAGAGCTGGGTAAATCGCGGATTGTAAAAGATTTTTGCATATTTATAAAACGCTTAAAAATGACAGGTCTGAAGCTAATTGATGTGAGCTAATTTGCCCTGCCATGGTAATATACCGGTATACTGCTGTTTCCCCGGCTGTTTCGTGTAACGAATCTGCCATCATGAATTGTATCCAGGCTTCGTCCAGTCCGCTAAGGTCGAATCCATATATTTTGATCAAAGCTTCATCCATAGTATTTCCGTCTTTGAGCAAGAGCAACAGATTATTGATATTATCCTTGCTGTACTTATTGATGAGGAATTCTATTACGCTCTGGCTTTGAGCATAGGCATAGTAAGCTTCCTCGGCGTCTGCTGAGAATGGACTTGAAAGCGAGCGCAGTGTTGAGATCCTGCCAATCTCTATGGCCTTAACGAGAGCATCCCTGTCTTCCTGGCTTTGTTGACCCTCCGCATGCATGGCAAGCCCTTCGTCAAGCCAGGGAGGCAGGTCAGCTCCATAAGGGCTGAAAGAAATCTGGTGAGTTACTAAATGCCCTAGCTCATGTGCCACGGCTTTTTTACCCCATTCCAGGTTTGAGGGAGCTATTCCGATTGAAATAATATTGAATCCGGCGTATGCCACACCGCCGGTCCATTCCTCGGGGGCAACCAGTGAGCCTCGAAGATCCTTGTAATTAGCGTAGATGTAAAAGCTAACCGGATTTTCCAGCGTGGCGCCTGTATCCTGAGCCAGCCTGGACAACGCATCCTGAGATGCTTTGAGCAACTCATCTGCGAAAGACCGGTTGCCCTGGTACCAGTAAATATTAACTTTGTCCCGGGCAACTTTCTGCCACTTATAGCGCGTATCTTCGAAAGTTAATTTCTCCTCGGGTGTTTCCAGCTTATTACCCAGGCCATTCTCGATAACCCAGCTGTAGGTCACAGTGGCCCCGGGCGGCAGGCTGCCCTTTCTCATATCCCATGTCCAGCTGGTTGATACCGACTTTTCCCGCGTAAACTCAGGCCATGCTTCTGCAAAAACCGGAGCATAGGTCATTTTATCAACTTTATATAACAAACGGACACGTATAATGGGGCTGGAACTTTCTGCCTTGATGTTAAATGTTAGTGAATTTGGGTAATCTATCTTCGTAGTGGAATTCAATATTTTGATATCGTTAACGGCAAACACGCTGGCAGGAATTAAAAATAGGACGATTAGCACCGTTATAATTATCAGCTTATTCATGATTTTTCATCTCCAACTTTCGAACGCAGATAAGCATTTATAAACTCATCTATCTCTCCGTCAAGAACAGCGGTGGTATTGCTTGTTTCATACTCCGTTCTATGGTCCTTTACCATTTTATATGGATGTAATACATAGCTTCGTATTTGGTTACCCCATCCTGCGTCAATTCTCTTTCCTTTTATTTTGGCTCTTTCCGCCTCTCTCTTTTCTATATCCAATTCAAGCAATCGTGCATATAATACTCTGAGTGCGCTTTCCTTGTTCTGATGCTGTGAGCGTTCGCTCTGGCATGTGACAATAAGGCCGGATGGCACATGCGTTATTCTAACAGCGCTGCTTGTCTTTTGCATATGTTGACCCCCGGGCCCGCTTGATCTGAACGTATCTATTTTAATATCGTCGGGACTGATCTGAAGGTCGGATTTTGCCTCAGCCTCTGGAAGAACTTCAATCAGAGCGAAAGATGTATGGCGTGCATGGTCTGCATCAAAAGGTGAGAGCCGTACAAGCCGGTGTACACCATGCTCCGATTTGAGATTACCGTAGGCGAAATTGCCTTTAATTTCTATCATAGCGCTTTTAATCCCGGCTTCGTCACCTGGTGATACATCCAATACATCTGTATGGTATTTTCTTCTTTCAGCCCATCTGATAAACATCCTCATCAGCATCTGGGCCCAGTCCTGTGACTCCGTCCCTCCGGCACCCGCGTGAAGGGCGAGAATGGCATCTCTGGAATCGTATGGCCCGTTTAGCAGCAGCTGAATTTCAAGGTCGTCGAATTGTTTTGCAAGGGCATTGATCTCGTTTTGAATATCTTCTTTGAAGGACTCGTCATTTTCCACAATTGCCAGGGAAATTACGTCATCAATATCCGTAATCTTCTTTTCTATCGTCCGCCAGAGTGTTATTGAATCTTTAAGTGCGCCAATCTGGCGCATAATTGACTGAGCCCTTTGCGTATCAGCCCAGAAATCAGTATTGGATGTTTCTGCCTCCAACCGGCTTAATTCGTTTTCTTTATGGGCTATATCAAAGATGCTCCATTATTTCAGTTATGCGGCGCCGAAGCTCATCAATTTTGATTTTTTCTTCTTGCATTGGTTTTCCTTACATATTGTTGATTAAGAATAGAACTAAATTTTCACAGAAAAGTTGCTTAACCGGTCATTTGCTGCCAGGTGTGCCAGTCGTGTGGGCTCGGGTAATCGAAAACCGCGGCAGCATTGCGTAACGTATGATATAGCGGAGTACAGATCAATTTTATGCCCGATCGAAATGAATAGCGGCTTGACCCCCTGCCTGGTCCTTAACACTGCACCTATTACTTCCCCATCGGAGAAAAGGTATGAAAAAGACTTTGCTTCAAAAGGAACATCGTCGTGAGTACCAATTAATCTTGATTTGGCACAACCGATAGTCGGGATATTCAAGAAAAGACCTAAGTGCGAGGCGATGCCCATACGCCTGGGGTGAGCAATTCCCTGACCATCAACAATCACCATATCCGGCGAATATTTTAATTTGCTGAAGGCTTGAAGAACCAGGGGGGCTTCTCTGAAAGAAAGCAGCCCGGGAATATATGGGAAGGCAATCTCTCCTTCCTCTATTTTTATATCGATAAGCTCCAAGGAAGGATATGCCAGGATCGTCACTGCAGCTCTTCCATGCCTGCTAAAACGGGAAACTGAGACATCCACACCAGCGATTAGCTTTGGTTTAATTCCGCAATACTCACATATCACACTGGAAGCTAATTTTAATTGAATTTTACGGGCTTCATCCGTACTCAGTTTCCAGGGATGCAGTGCCTCAATTTCCATAAGGCTGATTATAATTGCTGAACACCTTTTATTACAAATAATGTACTCAGTTTACATTGGCTTTAATTCAAGGTAATATTTTCGTTAGTAATACTTGCAGGTGATCAGTATGCAGCTTTCTAAAAGGCTTGAGAAAAAAGCCAGAGAAATGGGAGCCGCCTATTTTGGTATAGCTGATCTTGCCTTTGCGCAGAGGAACTCCATTACTGAACACGAGCAAGCAGTCATCACCGAATTCCCACGGGCCATTTCTGTAGGGGTGCCACTTTCAAGCTCCATTGTGGATGGTATTACTGCCCAATCCGATATTTACGCCATAAAGAACTATTATTTTCATGTTTATGAAGTCACAAATCCCCGTATAAATGAGATCACTCTTTGCCTGACACGTATCGTCGAAGATGAGGGTTATAAAGCAGTACCCATTCCTTCCAGCCATACAATCGACACTGATAAACTCTATGGATTTTTTTCACATAAAATGGCTGCCAGCCTGGCAGGTCTGGGTTGGATCGGCAAGAGCTGCCTGCTGATTACTCCCGATAGAGGTCCACGTGTAAGGTGGGGCACCATACTTACCGATGCGCCCCTTATACTAAATGAACCTTTCTCCGGAAAAAGTTGTGGTGGATGTAAACTTTGTGTTGAAGCTTGCCCGGCCCGGGCTTTTACGGGGAATCCGTTTAAACCTACAGAGGCTAGAGAAATTAGAATGGATGCTGAAAAATGTTTTAAATACCTTAACGATAAAAGGAAGAATGCTGTGGGGGTTCCAGCCTGCGGACTGTGCGTTAATATCTGTCCGTTTGGTCAAAAAAAGAAACAGGCGGGGTAAACGGGGATGGGCGTGGCAATAGTGACAGATACGGTATCTTGTTTACCCGGCGAGATCATACAACGATACAAGGTTACTGTGGTCCCGTTGGAAATAGTGCACCAGGGTAAGATATTCCGTGACGGTATAGATATTACCCCTGCACAGTTTTATGAAATACTATCAACGTCCAAAGAATTGCCATCAACATCAGCTCCTCCTCCTGAAGTATTTAAGGAAATCTATGACAGGCTGTCCAAGCAAGGCCATGATATCCTTGTTATTTGCCCTTCTGCCAAGCTGACTCATGTTTATGAATCTGCTTTAATTGCCGCTAATATGATGCAAGAGGTTCACCCTGGAATTAAACTCCATGTAATGGATTCGGGTACTGCAGCCGGTGCACAAGGTTTTGTAGTTTATGCCGCTGCAGCAGCAGCTTTCCACGGTGATGACTTGAGCAGCGTCCTTAACCGGGCACAAGAAGCTATGCGTGGAGTTCACCTAGTAGTTTGCCTTGATACGCTGGATTATCTTGCCCGGAGTGGAAGAGTGCCATCGTTAATTGCTAAAGCGAATACTTTCCTGAAGATCAAACCGATCATTGAATTATTACCATTAGGGAAAGGTGTCATCCCCGTAAGCAGGGTACGTACACGGCTGCGAGCAATGGACAGAGTTGTGGAAATACTGCATGAAAGGTCCGGGAGCAATACTTTGAAAGTCATTGTTCAGCATACTAATGCTGAACAGGATGCAAATATGCTGGCAAAGCGAATCCAGTCAGAATTAATTTGCAATGAGCTTTATATCAAAGATTTCACTCCGGTAATGGGAGTGCATACCGGGCCAGGACTCCTCGGTGTATCATTTTGCCTGGATAAAGATATCAAAATTGAAAAATGATTGGATTGGTTTTAAAATGGCAGTTGATAAAGCAGTCACGCGGATCAAATTTCCATGTAAATGGAGCGGAGCAGAAAAATGAATCCAAAACATAACTGGTATTATATTCTCCTCATTTTGATACTTACGATTGCATTAACAGGAATGCTGGGATGTAAAACTGAGTCCGTGGACAATAAACCTGATACAACTAAAATCAGCGACGTAGCTTTAACAACGGCCGTGGATAACGATTCCAAACCTACGGACCCTGTAAAAACTGTATTTAGCACCAATACTCCAGCCATATACTGTTCATTTAAGTTATCCGACATATCCCCGGAAGCCATGATAAAGGTAAGCTGGATTTACATAAGTGGAGAGAATCCGAACTTGCAGAATGCAATCATAGACGAGACTTATTCCATCGCCAGCGGTGGCAGCAGCAGCTACTACCTGGCTATCTATGTAGATAAGCCGGCCAGCGGATGGTATAAGGGGGACTATAAGGTTGTTCTCTCTGTCAACAATGTTGATAAAGCGACTGCCCCGTTCAAAATAGAGTGATTCTGCCTGACAGGCATTCATCCAATTCTAAATATAGCGAATCAGTACAGTTTAACTCGTTTAATCCTCCAAATTTTCCTAATTATTTGTTAATAATTACTATAAATTAGGCTTTGTCATTGTTGACAGGTATATATGCTTCATGCATAATAACGACAAAAATGAAGGAAAAGGACTAAACTTGAACTATGGTAAAAATCAGGTTGCGTAGAGTAGGTGCCAAAAACAGGCCGATGTACCGTGTTGTTGTTACTGATAGTCGGTCACCCCGTGACGGCGCCTTTATAGAGGTTATTGGAAACTACAACTCTCTCTCGGATCCGGAGACTATCAATATTAATGAGGAGAAGGCAATACTTTGGCTGGAGAAAGGCGCCCAGCCAACGGATACTGTATTCAGACTGCTGTCAAAAACCGGGATAATAGGAAAATTTCAGGAAACCCATCCTTCCTATAAGATTAAACCACCTAAGCAGAAGACTTCTCAAAAAAAGAAAAGGAAGTCCAAATCTAGTACTGAGGTGAAGTCATAATGAAGGAGTTAGTCGAGTACATTGCCAGATCCATTGTCAGCGCGCCTAATGACGTTAAGGTAACTGAGGAGACTGACTCGGGGGGCGTGGTTATCAAGCTGGAAGTTAATGCGGAGGATAAGGGCAGGGTGATTGGCAAACAGGGTAGAGTTGCGGAGGCGATGAGGACTCTACTGCGTGTAGTTGCCACAAAAGAAGGCACAAGAGTTCGCCTGGAAATCATTTAACAAGTACTAATCGAGAGAAATAAAATAGTAAGCCAGCATCGATGATGTAATCGATACTGGCTTTTGTGTTTCTGTAAGTAATTTATACGGGGTTTGTCCCGCTTGGCCTGTAGCCGGGTGCCCTGCGTCGTTTCTCAACCACTCGCAGGCGCGCAAGCGAGCGTCTTAGTGCTGCTTCTGCCCTTGTCTGATCAACTTCGGGGGTCAGGTTCTTCAGGCGTTCCTCTGCTCGCCGCTTGGCTTCTGCCGCTCTTTCAAGATCGATTTCGTCACTGCGTTCGCAGGCATCGGCCAGTACAATAACCTTATCCGGCCGGACTTCAAGGAAACCGCCCGTGATTGCCATGTATATCTCATCACCATCTTTACGGATAACAAGCTCACCGGGCGCAAGCATGGTGATCAGAGGAGCGTGTTTTGGCAGTATTGTCATTTGCCCGCTCACGCCTTCAGCGATAACAGCAGTTACATCCTCTGAAAAGACCTGGCGCTCGGCTGTGACAATCTCTAAATTAACAGTCGGCATAATTAAGCCCCCAATTTCTTAGCTTTCTCGGCGGCCTCTTCAATGGTTCCAACCATAAGGAATGCTGATTCAGGCAGATGATCCCACTTGCCTTGCAGTATTTCGTTAAATCCTTTGACTGTTTCTTTAATCGACACATATTTCCCCGGAATACCGGTAAATGGTTCAGCTACAAACATGGGTTGTGACAGGAATCTCTGAATGCGGCGGGCTCGGTTAACTGTGATCTTGTCTTCTTCGGAGAGCTCTTCCATGCCGAGAATGGCGATAACATCCTGCAGATCCTTATAGCGTTGTAATACCTTCTGCACACCGCGGGCTGCCTGGTAATGGTCTTCGCCTACTACGTTCGGGTCAAGGATGCGTGATGTTGAAGACAGAGGATCAACCGCAGGATAAATGCCCAGAGCGGCAATTGAGCGTTCCAGTGATACGACACCGTCGAGATGACCGAAAGTTGTTACGATGCCAGGATCGGTATAGTCATCAGCAGGTACATAAATAGCCTGGAACGAAGTAATCGATCCTTTTTTTGTCGATGTGATGCGGTCTTCCATCTCGGCTACGTCTGTGCCCAGTGTAGGCTGGTAACCCACTGCTGACGGCATGCGTCCGAGCAGCGCTGAAACTTCCATGTTGGCCAGGATGTGACGGTAAATATTATCTACGAACAGAAGAACGTCCAGTCCCTCTGAATCACGGAAATACTCTGCAAACGTTACTCCTGTCAGGGCGACACGTGCGCGTACTCCGGGCGGTTCATTCATTTGACCGAATACCATGATGGTCTTATCTATAACACCGGATTCTTTCATTTCACGCCACAGGTCATTGCCTTCCCTTGACCGCTCGCCGACACCGGCGAATACGGAAAAGCCGCCGTGCGCAGTTGCGATATTATGGATAAGCTCCTGGATGATAACTGTTTTGCCAACGCCAGCACCACCGTATGCACCGATTTTACCACCCCTGGTGAAGGGCGTGATAAGATCGATGACCTTAATGCCTGTTTCCAGCATCTGAATGGTAGTTTCCTGCTCCTCTAGGGTAGGAGGGTCGCGGTGAATAGGTAGTCTGTCTTTGGACTTAACTTCGCCGAGTTTATCCAGGGGATCACCGAAGACGTTAAATAGCCTGCCTAGTGTCATCTTTCCGACGGGCACGGATATGGCAGCGCCGGTATCCACTGCCTCGGCGCCTCTTTCAAGTCCCTCGGTAGGGCACATGGCCAGACAGCGTACCCAGTTATTACCGATGTGCTGTACTGTTTCCAGTACTATTTTTTGTCCGTCCTGGTTAATTTCAAGGGCGTTATAAATCGCAGGCAGTTCTTCCTGAGGGAATTCGACATCAACTACCGTGCCGATGATCTGTATTACTTTACCTTTTGCCAAATTGCACCTCCTATTTGAGACCTTCAACGCCTGCAACGATATCGAGCAATTCCTTGGTGATCATTTCCTGACGGGCCTTGTTAAGCGTCAGTGTCAGCTCGGCTATCACATCATAAGCGTTATCTGTAGCATTACGCATTGCCATCATGCGTGCTGATTGTTCACTGGCAACTGCCTCGAGTACAGCATGATACACCTGCATTTCGACAAACCTTGGCAAGAGATCGTCGAGAACTTGCGCAGCGTCGGGTTCGAAAATATATTCAGGGCTAACGGTCTTGGGTAGAACTGCCGGCTCGACCGGCAGTATGGGTTGAAGTGTAGGTTTCTGGCTCATTAAATTAATGAATTTAGAATACGATACGTATACACGGTCGATTAAACCATTCACATAATCGTCAATAATTATATGTGATATGGCCATAGTATCCGCCATCTTGGGGCGATCACCGAGTTTAATAAACTCAGCGCGTATTTCACGCATTGAGCGCCGCATAAAATCACGGCCCTTGGTCCCAACTGTTATAACGGATACCGGTACTTCGCTCTGCAATATGAAATTGCCGGTGAGTCTGTTCAAGTTGGTATTCAGCCCGCCGCAAAGACCCCTGTCCGAAGTGATGTGGATAATGCCGATCTTCTTGACGGGGCGCATTACCAGCAGGGGGTGTGTTGCTCCACCGGCCGCGGCTTGCGCGGACAGGTCGGCAATGACCTGTGTGATCTTGTCGCTATAAGGCCTGCCAGCTATGGCCATGTCCTGTGCCTTTTTCATCTTGGCAGTGGCAATCATCTCCATGGCACGGGTTATTTTAGCTGTGCTCTGGACACTTCGTATTCGGCGTCTAAGTACTTTCGGACTTACCATTTAATTGCCTCAATAAGCAGAGCTCTGTTTAAATTCTGCTATAGCTTTCTTGAGTTCTGCTTCGGTTTCAGGTTTCAACTGCTTATCAGCAGCAATCTTTTTGCCGATATCAGGATGGTTATTTGCCATAAATTTGTAGAATGCATTTTCAAACGCGGAGACTTTCTCCACCGGGACGTCATCTATGAAACCGTTGGTGACTGCAAAGAGTATCATGACCTCGTTCTCCAGAGACAAGGGCTGATATTGGGGTTGTTTGAGAATTTCAGTCATGCGTTTGCCGCGTTCCAACTGGGCCAGGGTTGCTTTATCCAGGTCCGAGGCGCCGAATTGTGCGAAAGTGGCAAGCTCGGCGTATTGTGCCATATCCAGTCTTAGTTTACCGGCAACCTGCCTCATAGCCTTGGTTTGCGCATTGCCGCCTACACGGGACACTGAAAGGCCGACGTTAAGTGCGGGACGTATGCCGGCATTGAACATATCGGTCTCAAGGAGGATCTGTCCGTCTGTAATTGATATCACGTTGGTAGGAATATAAGCTGACATATCGCCGGCCTGAATTTCGATGATGGGAAGGGCTGTCAGTGATCCGCCGCCCAATTCTGCGGAGAGTTTGGCGGCACGCTCCAGCAGCCTGCTGTGGAGATAAAATACATCACCGGGGTAGGCTTCGCGGCCGGGTGGACGTCGAAGAATCAGGGATACCTGGCGATATGCCCAGGCATGTTTGGAAAGGTCATCGTAAATTATCAGTGCATCCTTGCCCTGCTCCATGAACTCCTCACCGATAGCGCAACCCGAGTAAGCCGAAAGGTATTGCATGGCTGCGG
>JAQUQM010000081.1 GCA_028716085.1 Dehalococcoidia bacterium
CCATGGCATGTTTAACTTCAGCCAGGGCGCCGGACAATTTCCTGTCGAGCGCAATTCTCTTCTCCAGTTCAAAAGTCTCGGTGGCGCCTTCCTCTCTTTTGCCAAAAGGGCTGCCCTCGCGATGTTCGTCGGCCTGCTTCTCTTCGTCCCTGAGCTGCTCAAGCTCTAATTCAAGGCGCTTAAGCTCGCCCCTCAAGCGATGCAACAACTCGGCAACATCAGCCATGGCACGATCCTTCCGGAGAATAAACCTGCTGGAAACTAATTCTATCCTATGGTCAACTACAATACAAGTTGATCAAGCATGGAGCGCACCTGCCGGATGGTATCCACTGCCTGCCCCCGCCAGTGGTTATTGGCAAAGATAAAGGTATTGCGGGCTGTTTTACTGATCTCGCTGATCCTGGGTATCCACTCTTCCAGTTCTCCCCTGCTGTACGTATAATCATACCTTTCCCATGCTTCTTTGTGGTGCCACCACTTAGCAGTGTTGCGTCCATGAAAGCGGACATAGCCGATATCGCCCGTTGCCTGGGCCGTAGGAGGCAGCAACTTCGGCAGACGCGGTTCATCCACGCAACAAAATCCGATGTTGTTGCTTTTCATCCACCCAAGAGTCTCAGGATTAAGCCAGGTCGCGTTACGGTACTCAATCACCAGGGGCAGGTTTTCCAGCCAGTCACGGCACCGTTTGAGATAATCCTGGTTTTCCTTGTTGAATGCAAAGCTGTTGGGGAACTGGGCCAGTACGCATCCCAGTTTACGGGAATCTACCATGGGCTGCAAAACATTAACGAAGGCTTTAAAGACGGCCGGGTCCTGCTGCCGTGTATGCGTCATCTCCTGGTTGGCTTTGACGGCAAACAAGAAACCTTCGCCCGTCCTCTCCGCCATGGAAGCTATCACCGACGGCCGCGGCAGGGCATAATATGTCGAGTTCAGTTCGAGCGCGTTGAACTCTCCGGCATAGTAACCCAGCCATTCCTTCCTGGGCAAACCTTTAGGAAAAAATACGCCTGCCCAATCGTCATAGCTGAATCCGCACGTTCCACAATAGAACATTTTCTTCTACCTGACGGACAGATCAGGCCTTAAATTGTCGCTGTCCTTCGTTTGCAGCCAGTCGATCCAGAATTAAAACGGCCAACCCGGTATGTTGGGCACGCAGGATGAGCCGATCAGCAAACCGATGCCGGTCAGGATGAACCAGGCGGCGACCACGTAGTTAACTATGCGAGGGAAAATGAAGATTAAAATGCCGATGATAATTGATATTACGCCCCAGGAAATGATTAGCATGACCCCCTCCTTCTAACTATTTATTGACTATACTGAGTACGCCCCAGACAATGAGGAAGATGCCGATGATGTATTGAGCAAGATACCACTGAAAAATAACCAGTACACCCGCGATAATAGCAATGATGCCCATCGCAACACTGCCAATTGTGATAGTTGTCTTTGCCATCTATATCTAACCTCCTGATTAAGAAAAATACAGTGAAATAATATTAATTTGCCGTACAACTGTCAATGAATCCCTGCACGTGGAGATTCCTCTTTTGTTAATCAGGCTGTAGCCTATCGGATATCTGAATATGCGCATACTTGACAAACACGTGCCGGTTGTATTAATTTGGAAATAGTAGCAGCTTTGAAAGTATTAAAATTAACGCTCATCTTGCTGCTGGCCGTTGTATCCAGCCTATCTTGTTTCATGGGTTCCCAGGACCCTCCCCGCATGTGGAATATCAAGCTGGATTTGTCCCTTTCCAGCGCGCCGCGCCCCGGTGAGACGGCTGAACTGACATGCCACATCTCCTGCGCCAAAGCTACAGATAATGTCACGGTAATAATACAGCTGCCTGAAAATATGGATTACGTGAGCGGCAACCTTATCTGGAGGGGCAGTATGCAGTCGGGGAGCGTCGTGTCCATTAAATCAACCGTCAAAGCCGTCAGGGAAGGCGCCGGCGAAATCAAAGCGGTTGCCCAACTGGACACCTATCGGACACTGCTTGATGTAGCCCATCTTTACCTGGATATAACTCCGGCCTCGACTAAAGTGAGCCAGGTACCCATTTCTCAATCCGGCTCAGCAAAATAGGGGAAGTATTGATATAAAAAACAGGCCGCGGCGGTTGACCGCCACGGCCTGCACATTTCTTAGTTCATTGAAAACTTACACTTCGCGGAATTCGCCCTCCACCGTGCCTTCATCTTTGGGCGGCGGAGGCGCCTCTTCACCTGTACCACCGGGACCTCCCGATTCGCCGCCTGGAGGAGGCGGTGTCGAGCGCTGATATACGGCAGAGCCGATCTTCTGCATGGAGTCATTCAGCGCCTGCACGGCATTCTTCATATAGGTCGCATCCGTGCCCTGCAGAGCGGAGCGTACAGTAGCAATCTTACCCTCAACCTCGGTTTTGAGGTCTGCGGGAATTTTATCGCCGTAGTCACGGATAGTTTTCTCAGCCGAGTAAACCATCGCCTCAGCCATGTTTTTGGTCTCTATTTCGTCTTTCTTGCGGGTATCCTCGGCAGCATGAGCCTCGGCCTCGCGGCGCATTTTTTCTACCTCTTCCTTGCTCAATCCGCTGGAGGCGGTGATGGTTATCTTCTGTTCTTTGCCGGTTCCCTTATCCTGGGCCCTGACGTTAAGTATGCCGTTGGCATCAAGGTCGAAAGTCACCTCAACCTGCGGCACGCCCCGAGGTGCCGGAAGTATGCCGTCGAGAATAAACCGGCCCAGTGTTTTATTGTCTCCGGCCATGGGGCGCTCGCCCTGGAGAACGTGTATCTCCACGCTGGGCTGGTTATCAGCAGCCGTGCTGAAAACCTGGCTCTTGGATGTCGGTATGGTAGTATTCCTGGGAATGAGTGGAGTAGAAACGCCGCCCAGAGTCTCGATACCGAGGGTCAGTGGTGTCACATCGAGCAGCAACACATCTTTGACATCCCCTTTGAGCACGCCTCCCTGGATAGCAGCGCCAAGCGCAACCGCCTCATCGGGATTGATGCCTTTAATGGGCTCCTTACCGAAGAACTGCCGCACCATATCCTGAACCTTAGGCATCCTGGTCTGGCCGCCCACAAGTATTACATCGGTCACCTGCGCCGTGGTTAGCCCGGCATCCGTTAGAGCTTTCTTACAGGGCTCGATGCTCCTTTCCAGCAGGTCTTGAGAAAGCTGTTCCAGCTTGGCACGCGTCAGAGTAATATTCAGATGTTTGGGCCCGGAAGCGTCAGCCGTGATAAAGGGCAGGTTAATCTCAGTCTGGCCTGTTGTGGAAAGCTCTCTCTTGGCTTTCTCGCCTGCATCCTTGAGCCTCTGTAATGCCATCCTGTCCTGCTTTAAATCGATACCCTGCTCCTTCTTGAACTCCTCACACAGCCAGTCCATGATCCTCAGGTCGATATCATCACCGCCGAGGTGAGTATCCCCGTTGGTTGATTTTACCTGGAAGGTTCCTTCACCGAGCTCCAGGATGGAGATATCGAATGTGCCGCCGCCGAGGTCATAAACCGCTATGGTCTCTTCCTTTTTCTTATCCAGCCCATAGGCCAGGGCTGAGGCTGTCGGTTCGTTTACGATACGGATGACATTCAGTCCCGCTATTACGCCGGCGTCCTTGGTAGCCTGCCTCTGGCTGTCGTTAAAGTAGGCCGGGACTGTGATCACTGCATCGGTAACCTTATCGCCCAGGAAGGCTTCGGCGTCCAGCTTAAGTTTCTGCAGTATCATGGCCGAGATCTCAGCCGGGCTGTATTCTTTGCCTCCCATGACTACTTTGGCATCACCATTGGAGGCCTCTACAATCTTGTAAGGCAGGCGCTTAGTATCGTTTTGCACCTCGGCCTCACGGAACTTGCGGCCTATCAGCCGCTTAATGCTGAAAATGGTGTTCTCCGGATTCGTGATAGCCTGTCGCTTGGCAAGCAAGCCGACAAGCCTCTCACCCTTTTTGTCCACCGCTACGACGGATGGTGTGAGACGTTCGCCTTCCCTGTTGGGGATAATGGTGGGTTCACCGCCCTCCATCGTCGCAATCAAACTGAATGTTGTTCCAAGATCAATTCCAACTGTTCTACCCATAATTTCCTCCTTTGCAACAATTCGTTATCGTTTATTCAATAGTTCGTTAATCTCTATTTTCCCGAGCTACTTTCGCCATTATTATTTTCACCTGGCTTTCCCTTTCCCACGGTAACCTGCGCCGCCCTGAGCACCTTGTCTTTCATCCTGTAACCCTTGCGGTGCTCACTGATGACGGCGCCCTCATCACCTTCTTCATAAGCCACTGCTTCATGCAAGTTCGGATCGAAGGGCTGGCCGACACATTCAATCTCGGAGCACCCGTGATCCCGCAATATATCCTGCAGCTTACGCTGTATCTGCCTGAAGCCTTCTATCCAGCTTGAATCCTTGATTTTATGGTCGACCATGGAAAAAGCCCTTTCCATGTCATCGACGACCGGCAGTACGGACTTAATCATTTCGGCATCCGCGTAATTTACTAAATCAGCTTTTTCCTGTTCTACACGCTTCTTGTAGTTGCTGAAGTCGGCTCGCTCTCTCTGCCAACCGGCCAGATTGTTTTCTGCCCTTTCATTTGCCTCCGTCAAAGCCTTCTTTAAAGAATCAATATTGACGTTTTCAGGTGTCACGGGTTCCTCTGCCAACATGTCCTCCTTATAATTAATAAGTGTCAGTCTTCCCCTAAGACCCTGGACATGAACTCACTTAAAATACCGGATATATAGTAAACTGCGGCGATAGCCCTGCCATAATCCATTCTCTTGGGGCCAATGATCCCCAGAGTGCCTCCGACCTGGTCCGGAATGCCATACTTACCGAAAACCAGGCTGAGGTCATGCAGCGAAGCTTCGGGATTTTCCTCACCGATAATAACTTTAACACCCTCGCCTGTAACCTGCGAATCGATAACATGCCTGAGCCAGGCCTTGGCTTCCATCAATTCCAGCACACCCAGCATCCTGTCCCTCTGGGTGAACTCAGGCTGGCCAAGCATCAGTCTCAAACCTTCCATGTATGAGCTTTCATATTCAAGCTCTTCCTCGTGAGCTATAATCTCCATCACAGCGCCCGATATCTTTTTCTCTATCGGATCCAATTCGAGTTTTTTATTTCTCATTTGCCTTCTGGTCAGGCCTATATATCCACGGTTCAATTTAACCGCTGCATCATCGAGCTGCTCCTGTGATACAGGCTCATTAAATGACAGGGTGAAGCGTCTCAGTACCGCATTGCTCAGGATTAACACAATAAGAGCCATGTATTGATGTATCTCCACAAGCTCGAGATGCCTGAACCTGTTTTCACTCGACCTGGGATATGTAACAACTGCAGCATTACCCACCAGGTTTGCCGTGGCGACGGCCGCCAGCCTCAAAATACGCTCATATTCCTCGCCTACATCTCCAAGCATCCTGCGGATGCGCTGTTGCTCCTCTGCAGGCAAATCCATATTATTGGAAAGGTTTTCCACATAATAGCGATAAGCCTTATCCAGCGGAACACCACCCGAAGATGTATAAAGCCTGGTAATATAGCCTTCCTCTTCAAGGTACGCCATATCGTTGCGTATAGTCGCCGGACTCACACCAAGCCTGTGATGCCTCAAAATAGATTCCGAGGCCACCGGCATTGCATTAGCCACATACTCATTGACTATGATCTTCAGGACGTTATCGCGCCTTCTATCTACAGTTTTGGTCATTTTTAGCACTCTCTCATGCCGACTGCTAATTTACTATATAATTTAGCACCTTGCGGCAGACAAGTCAAAGGGGTTTAAACAACAGGGCGACCCTAAAGTCGCCCTGTAATATAATTGTTTACTATATTAAGCAGCTTATTTCGGCGCGGCGGTAACTTCCAGCACGACATCCGACCACTGCACAAACTCGGCTTTGGCATTCCCGTTGGTTGCCTTCTTCATGAATCCCACTTCCAGTTGAAAACGATCCAGCTTGTTAGATACATCGTTGACCAGTTCGGGAGTTACATCGACATCCGTCAGGGGCTTATTGTACTGGGTTTCAGCCCTTTCCACGGGCCCACCCTCCAGGATACTGAAGTTGGGCAACTTGTCTCCAAAGGCAAAATGCCTGATCTGGAAATTGCCTACGCCTGTAGTAGGATCATAAGGATCGCCGGACACCTTTGTCCCCAAAAACTTGAGCGTGGCCTGCCTGATTTCCATGCCCTTGAGCGCCATGATATTAAATGTAAAGAAAGCCCGGTAGCCGATATCCTTTTCATCATCGCCGGCTTTATAGATGCTGGTATCCTTGTCACCGGCTGAGTCTACCGTGCCGCTCTCATTCTTAACCAGGTTGAGTGTCATGGCACTGCTGGCTGATGAAACCACAACAACCACTTCCTGCATAGTTTCGCCGCCTTTGTTATCCTTGGCGATAGCTATGATGCTGAAGCTGCCCTGTTTTCTGGGCGCCGCCCAGGAGACTTTATTTCCTTCGCCTGATACTTTTCCTTCTTTAGTAGTCCAGCTGTAAACAATAGGATCACCGTCCTGGTCGCTGGCGATGCAGGTGAGCGTTGCTACGCCTTCAAGCTGTACACTGGAAGGGTCGGCTGTTACGCTGCTAATCTGCGGCGGATGATTGGCGCTGACAGCTATAGTCACCGAAGCCTGAGAGGTGCCTCCCTTGCCGTCATCCACAGCGAGGGTTATGTCATAGTTGCCGTACTGCTGGGGCGCCACCCAAACGGCAGTAGCTCCCGTGTCGCGGAAATTACCTCCACTGCACGACCACTTGTAATTTACCACTTCCTTGCCCGCATAGTTGACCTTGCTTTTAATATCAACCATGCCTCCGGGGTATGTCTGGTTTTGCGCGGGGGTCAGGCTTTCGATTACCGGTGTCAGGCTGGTTGAGCCGCCTGACGGCGGAGGCGCCGCCTGCTGCCCGCATGCAATAGTAACAAGTGCGAGTACAATTACGGTTAACCAGGCTAGTTTCACAAAGATCCTCATCCTAATATACCTCCTACGTATATATTTTATTTAGGCGCGAATGTGACTTCGAGTACTGCATCCGAGTATTCGACATATTGCGCAATACTATTGCCGTTGGTCATCTTATCGAAGAGCGCTTCAAGCTGGAAACGCTCAGCTCCCGAGGCAACAAGGTTAACAATTTCAGGTGTAACATCGATCTGGCTGGGGGCAGAAGTAAAGAGCGCTGACGCCCTGTCCAGGGCTTCACCGATGAAATTAAAATCGGGCAAACCAGCGCCATACCTGATTTTCCAGAACCGCAGGCCGTTCAGACCCGTAACCGGGGCGAAGGGATCTCCCGTAACTCTGGCCGAACTGAACCTGACTTTGGCATCGCGCACTTCCGTGCCATTGAGGCCGAAGATATTAAAGCTGAAGAAACAGCGATAGCCTGTACCTTTTTCATCATCGCCGACTTTGAATTTAGATGTATCCTTATCGCCGGTGCTTGATACCGTACCGCTCTCATTCCTGATCAGGGGGATCGTTGTTGCGCTGGTCGCCGCCACAACACGCATAACAACGGTGCTCCTGGACTCAGCCTTGCCGTCCGACACTATCGCAGTGATGCTGAATTCACCGCCCTTGTTCGGGCCGGTCCATGTCACCGTCTTGCCGATACCGGAGATGGAGCCTTCGCTCGCCGACCAGCTATACCGCAACGCATCGCCATCAGGATCAAATGCGTCACACGTGAGATTGGTTGTAGCTCCATAACTGACGTTGGCCTGGCTCGAAGTGAGGCTGTTGATCACGGGCGGCTTATTGGCGCCAACCACAATACTGACGGTAGATTGTGCCTTGCCCCCCTTGCCGTCTTCCACTGTAAGTGTAATATCATAATTGCCATATTGGGGCGGGGCAACCCATGTATTGTTGGGGCCGGAATCGGTGAAATTACCGCCCGTGCAGGCCCATTTAAACAGGAGGGTTTCATTATGCGGATTGTTCACCATGCTCTGAATATGTACATCGCCGCCGGGAAATGTCTGGCTTTGCGAAGCAACCAGGCTGGTTATGCCGAGCGCTCCGCCGGCGGGCTGCTGGGCACCGGCACAGGAACCCAGGAAAAAGATGCTTATGATGATGAGGAATACGCTGATTATTGTTCTGGGGCTGTTCATTAAAGGCGGACCTCCTCCCTCAATAGATTATGCGGCAGTATATAATAATTTGAACCTTAAAACAACAAGCGTTTTACGCCGTCCGGGCAGTCAATCCGGCAGGAAACACAAAGGTCACTTACTTATTGCAGATATTTTGTAGTCCGCAACATTCCATGATTCTTTGCCCTTAAGCTCGATTGTGAAGTTCCATACCTCGCCGGGCAATACCTGCTCCTTCGTTGCTTCTTTCACACCCACAATACCACCCACGTAATCATAGAAGGTTACGGATATATTGCAGCTCCGCGCAGGGCGGTCTCCAGTATTTTCAGCTGCTCCCGTCACCGTGGCCGTACTCCGTGATGTGTCGGCGGTAAACTCGCGTACTATGATACTGTGCTCAACAACCTGTAAATTCGGTCCGGCAGCGCATGAGGCAGACAGGAGGCAGATGACTGCCAGAGGCATGATGAGGCTGATTAATATTTTAGGAGGCATCAGTTCGACTACTTACAGCACGTGCTGCCGTCACGCACTATTACGGTCACCGTAACCGCTTTGCTGACTGTATGGCCGTATCCATCATCAACCGTAGCCATGATATGAAAATCGCCGTAAGTCTTGGGTGCTTCCCAGGTGATTTTAGAGCCGCTGCCGTAAATCTTCCCATCATTGCTCGTCCATTGATAGTTGAGCTTGGTACCATCAGGGGATGTGGCAACACATTCTATAGCTGTATTGCCCAGTGGATACACAACTGTGTGTGCTGCAGTCAAAGAGGCTATAGCAATGCCACCGTTATCGGCGCCCTCCGGATTGGCGGAGCAGGCTATGCCGCCCAGAATAAAAACGGCTGTGAACAGACTTAAAAGAAAGGAAATACAACGCAAACCCAATTTATACTCCTTCAGTTGAATATGAATGATCAACGTATATATGATAAATTTGCAGCCTGCCTTTGGCAAATCAGGTTTGAGAAATATCGCTCCGTCGGGTATGCTTTAGGCACCGATTATCGAGCGAGGTAGGACATGGCTGCTTTTGAAACCAGAATAGAAAACCTGCTTAAAAAAACCATCGACAACAACACCTGGAGACAGAGGGAATGCGTCAACCTTATTCCATCGGAGTCCACAGCGAGTCTCCTGGTGAAATTATGCGAGATCTCAGACCCTGTAGGCAGATATGCCGAGCACCGGACACTAAAGGGTAACGAAATGTATTTTTACCAGGGCACGGATTTTATCCGTGAAGTCGAAGATGAGCTGAGAAAAGAGCTTCAGGCATATTTCGGCTGCACTAATATTGAACTCAGGCCTATCAGCGGCCAGATGGCCAACGAAATCGTATACAAGGCCATGGTTAAATTTGTCAATCGTGAAAGGGGCGCCAAACTCTCCAGGCGGTTGAAGGCAGTAATAAACAACGACCTGAATAAGGGCGGCCACCTTAGCGCCCAGCCGATGGGCTCCCTCTTCAATTTCGTCGAAGAGAACCCGGACACAGGGAAAGAGAATGTCTTCAACATCCCCATTCTGAAAGATAATCCCTACAGGGCGGATGCTGCCAGGCTGGGAGATCTTATTTCATCGGTTAAACCTGAGCTTATCATCTTCGGGAAAAGCATGTTCCTGCACCCCGAGCCTGTAAAATATGTCGCCGATATAATTAAAAATATGCCGAACCGGCCTATCATCATGTTCGATATGGCCCATGTTCTCGGGCTTTACGGCGCTTTCCAGGAACCTTTCCAGGAGGGAGCGGACGTGGTTACAGGCAGCACGCATAAAACTTTCTTCGGCCCCCAGCGCGGTGTTGTGGCGGGTAATATGGCTGCAGGCACGGGACTGGAAAAGCTCTGGATAGAGATAAAAGGCAGGGCTATGCCGGGATCAACCAGCAACCACCATCTGGGCACGCTGCTGGGGCTGCTGCTGGCAACCTACGAGATGAACCAGTTTAAAAAGGAATATCAGGAGCAGGTGATCAAAAACGCCAGGGCTTTCGCCAGAGCGCTGAAGGCCAGCGGAATTACGGTGGAAGGCGGTGAAGCCGACGGCTTTACTGATACGCACCAGGTGTTGATCCGTGTCAGGCAGTACGGGACGGGAGAGGAAATCGCCCGCAGGCTGGAAGACAACAATATCATCACCAATTACCAGGCGCTGCCCGATGATGAGAGCTTTATCGGCTCCAGCGGAATCAGGATGGGCACACAGGAGATGACCAGGTTCGGCATGAAGGAGGCGGACTTCGCGCCGCTCGCCGGATATATAGCCGACTGCGTTAAATCCAACAAGCCGGTAAAAGCCGAGGTCAAGAAGTTCCGCGAGAAATTCCTCGGTATGCAATACTGCCTGCCGCCGGAAAAGGTCTTCCCGCTGGCAACCGCCGTGCTTGCTTCCATACTGCCCGGGGACTGGTACACAGGCAAATTCGCCGAGAACCTGGCTGCGCTTGTAAAATAGAGCGATCGTACTGATCAGTGATGAAAGCCATACCTGGCATATCTACTGTTGCCGCAATCATAATTGCCATGCTTTTTTACGGGTGTTCTCCTCAGCCGGCCGTCAACACCACAGTGGAGATAGCCCGCAATGACGCCATTCCCGCAGCCGCGGTAAAGATGAATCCCCAGACCGATTCGCTGCCGCCCCAATTACATTCTCCCGACTACGAAAATCCCATACCGCTGGGCAGCGGAGTCAACACTGCGGGGGGAGAGGATTCAGCTTTCATCACGCCTGACGGCAATACGCTTTATTTTTTCTTCACACCGGATGTCAAGATTCCTGCTGAAAAGCAGTTGATCGACGGCGTAACCGGTATCTGGGTCTCCTATAGCAATAGCAGCTCTTGGAGCCCGGCGCAGAGGGTTGTGCTCCAGGATAAAGGCGAGGTCGCCCTGGACGGATGTGCCTTTGTGCAGGGAGATACCTTCTGGTTCGGCTCGGCGCGCAGGGGCAACTTCAGAGGCGTGGATATATGGACCGCCAAAAATATTAACGGGAAATGGGCGGACTGGAAGAACGCCGGGCAGAAACTAAACGCAGATTACGAGGTGGGGGAGCTACATATTTCCCCGGACGGCAGGGAGATGTATTTCCATTCGCCGAGAAAAGGGGGGAAAGGTGGATACGATATCTGGAAGACCAGCCTGGTGAACGGTGATTGGCAACAGCCGGTCAACGTCGAAGAGCTGAACACACCGGATAACGAAGGCTGGCCGTTTATCGCCTCGGACGGAGGCGAGCTCTGGTTCACCAGGTGGTACAAAGGCTCGCCGGGCGTCTTCAGGGCCAGACGCAGCGCCGGCGGATGGAGCACCCCGGAGTTGATCCTATCACAGTTTGCTGCCGAACCTTCGCTGGATAACTACGGCAACCTGTACTTCACCCATCATTTTTTTAAAGACGGGAAAATGATTGAAGCCGATATATACGTCTCCCGTCCCCATAAATAGTTATTGGATTTTCAGCTTGTAGTCATTCTATCGTATCCAGCGCCTTTTTTGTCACTCTGCCCGAAAAGCCTATAATTACTGATGGATTTCGCTATGACCAACAATTACGCTA
The DNA here is from genome assembly GCA_028716085.1 of Dehalococcoidia bacterium. Taxonomy (GTDB): domain Bacteria; phylum Chloroflexota; class Dehalococcoidia; order GIF9; family UBA5629; genus JAQUQM01. The sequence goes on from JAQUQM010000081.1 coordinate 11,728, forward strand.
TCGAGACTTTCGACCTCACCCGCAAGTATGGGGATATTGTTGCCCTGGACAACCTGAATCTGAAAATAGGTTACAGCGAAGTCTTCGGGCTGCTCGGCCCCAACGGGGCGGGCAAAACTACGGCCATCTCCATCCTGTGCACGATCATTAATGCTACATCGGGCACGGCGCTGGTCAACGGATTTGATATCCGCAAGCAGCCTGACAGTGTACGCAGGAGCATTGGCATCGTCTTTCAGGATCCCAGCATCGATGACCGGCTGACCGGCAGGGAAAACCTGCAGCTTCACGCCACCCTGTATGATATACCGTCTTCGCAGGCGAAAAAAAAGATTGCGGAGGTGCTGGAGCTGGTTGGGCTGACCGATCGTGCCAACGCCCCTATGAAGACATATTCCGGCGGTATGAAACGAAGATTGGAGCTTGCGCGCGGCCTGCTGCACAGCCCCAGGGTGCTTTTCCTCGATGAACCGACCCTGGGACTTGATCTGCAGACCAGGGACCACCTCTGGAACTATATAAGTGAAATGGCGCGCAAGGCGGAAATAACCGTTATCCTGACGACCCACTATATGGAAGAGGCGGAAAGGCTGTGCAGCCGCATGGCAATCATCGATTTCGGCAAGATCAAGGTCACCGATACACCGGCCAACCTCAAAGCCACGTTGAAAGGAGACGTGATAACCGTAAAATCCGATCGCGCGCAGGAGCTTGCCCTCAAATTAAAGGAGTCGGCATTGGCGCCCGTGGTTGAATCGACCGATAACACCCTTAGATTAGCTGTGCCGGACGGGGAGAAACTGGTACCGAGGCTCATTGAGATTGCGGCACAGAATGGTTTCCAGGTGAACTCCGTCTCGATTCACAAACCCACTCTTAACGATGTTTTCCTGCATTATACCGGCAGGGAAATCAGTGAAGAGGAAGCTGAGTCTTCCATGAGAGTTCACATGCGGGCCATGAGCAGGATGAAATGAGCGA
>JAQUQM010000082.1 GCA_028716085.1 Dehalococcoidia bacterium
GCAGCCATTTATTCACGCTTAAGTGCGCATAACAAAGCCGCCATCGACCGATTGCTGACTAGCGAAGATTCCGATGAAGTGCACAGCGAGGAATCGGCGATTATTTCGTTTAGCAACCTCAAGACCGATCCCGGCAAGGCTAACCTCGATAGCCTGCTGGTTGCTATCGCCAAACTCAAGTGTATCGACGAAATTGGCCTGACACCGGAGGTGTTTCAGGATGTTCCCGCCAAATTCATCGATCAATTTCGGCAACGCTGCGCGACGGAATCGATTCGCGAACTACGGAGACACCCAAACGCAATCCGCTACAGCATGGTGGCCATGTTTTGCTGGCGGCGTCAGCAACAGTTGATTGATGCATTGATCGACCTGCTTTTGCAGATTATTCACAACCTGGGCGCACGAGCCGAAAAGAGGATCGACAAGCGTCAGTTCGCTGCATTCAAGAAGGTGCGGGGCAAAGCGCGGTTGCTGTTCAAATTGGCTGAGGCCACGGTAGACCAACCGGATGGGATCATTAAGGAGGTGGTCTATCCGGTGGTAGGGCAGAAGACTTTGCAGGAGCTGGTTGTCGAATTCGAGGCAATGGGATTCGACTTCGAGCGTGAAGTTCAGGAAACCATGCGTTCTTCCTATGGCCACCACTACCGGCGCATGTTAGTGCCGGTGCTGGACGCGCTACGTTTCCAATCCAACAATAATGTGCATCGGCCGGTCATCGAAGCCTTGGATATACTCAAATCCAATCACGACAGCCAACAGCAATATTACGCCGCTGACGAAGTTCCCCTAAATGGCATCATACAAAAGAAGTGGTGGGATATCGTGGTGGAGCAGGACAAAGAAGGCAATGACCGTGTCAATCGCATCAACTATGAAATCTGTGTTCTCCGCGCCTTACGCAAACGGCTTCGCACCAAGGAAATCTGGGTGGCCGGAGCGGATCGCTACCGGAATCCAGAGCACGACTTGCCAGCCGACTTTGCGGCCAAACGTGACAGCTATTACGAACTTATGAAAGTTCCAAAGGATGCTGATGCGTTCATTGAGCAGATCCAGAGCTCCATGCGGCAATGGCTGGCGACATTGAACACCGGGCTTCCCGGCAATTCAAAGGTTCGCCTGCGTCAACAAGGCAAAAATCTCATTCACCTTACACCGCTTGACCGACAACCAGAGCCACCGAATACCGCGGCACTCAAACGGGAGATTGGTCGGCGTTGGTCTGATGTGGAATTGATCGACATTATTAAGGAGGTTGACTTGCGGCTCAACTTCACGTCGGCGTTTCGCACGAGCGGTAGCCGTGAAACCCTTGATCCTGAGCTGTTGCAGCGCCGCCTGCTGCTTTGCCTGTTCGGCATCGGAACCAATGTCGGCCTGAAGCGAATTGCCAGTCAGCAGCCGAGCGTCAGTTTTGAGGAACTCCGCTACGTTAAACGCCGTTTCGTGCAAAAGGACGCACTGCGTGCGGCCATCGCCGAAGTTGTAAACGGCATCTTCAGCATTCGCAACCCGCTTATTTGGGGTGATGCCACCACTGCCTGCGCTGCCGATTCAAAACATTTCGGCGCTTACGACCAGAATCTGATGACCGAGTGGCACGCGCGCTATGGCGGACGAGGCATCATGATCTACTGGCATGTAGACACCAATTCGACATGCATTTACTCAACGCTAAGGCGTTGTTCTTCATCCGAGGTGGCGGCAATGATCGAAGGGGTGCTACGCCATTGTACGGATATGGAAATCCAACGCCAGTATGTCGATAGCCACGGCCAGAGCGAGGTCGCATTTGCCTTCAGCCATATCCTGGGTTTCGACCTGTTACCCAGACTCAAGGCCATCGCCAGACAGAAGCTATATGTGCCGACGATGACCGATGCGGAACAGTACACTCATTTAGAACCGATCTTGACTCGTGCCATCAATTGGGACTTGATTCGGCAACAGTACGACGAAATCATCAAGTATGCAACCGCGCTCCGCTTGGGCACAGCCGAGCCGGAGGCCATCCTACGCCGTTTCACTCGTTCGGATGCGATCCACCCAACTTACAAGGCCTTGGCAGAGTTAGGTAAAGCGATCAAGACGATTTTCCTGTGCCGTTATTTGCACAATGAGCCGCTACGGCGCGAAATCCACGAAGGCTTGAACGTGGTGGAAAACTGGAATAGCGCTAATGACTTTATTTTCTATGGCGAACGGGGCGAATTCGCAACTAACCAGGTGGAAGACCAGGAACTGGCGGTACTGTCGCTGCATTTGTTACAAATTTGTCTGGTGTACGTTAATACCCTGTTCATCCAGGAAGTGTTGGCGGAGCCTGCCTGGCATGATCGTATGACGGTCGATGATTGGCGAGGCCTTACGCCTCTTATTTACCATCATGTGAATCCGTATGGACGGATTGAGTTAGATATGGCACGGCGCTTGGCCTTTGCCGCATGATCCCCCGAAAACGAGGGTTTAATGGAGAAGTGCGCGGGTACTGCGTAAACCTGCAATTTTCCGCGAATTGATCCCCTTAAACTGTCTCTTGATTTATTCTCCCAAAACAGCGATGATAGACATGAGTAATGGGAGAATAACATGGCTATCGTTATCGAAGATTTACAAATGGAAGAACTGGCGCAGCGGCTTGCAAAGGCTGAGGGCGTGACTGTCACGGAGGTGGTGCGCGAAGGTTTGCTATCCTTAGCCGGCCTACGGGGGGTGGTTACCAAGAAAGCACCACTACGCGAACGGCTTGCCGCCTTGGCCGCCGAAGTCGATGCGTTGCCGCACCGATCTCCAGCCGATGAACGAAGCGACAATGATATCCTGGGTTACGACGATCATGGCGTATGGTGATCGATACGTCCGCCGTACTGGCCTGGCTAAAACATGAACCAGAACGCGAACGGATTGTCGCCGCCCTGGAAGCACACGACGTTTGTCGCCTATCGGCAGTGAGCCTGCTGGAAGCCAATATCGTGGTACGAGCACGCGAACACCCTACCATGCCGGGCAAGCTTCAACGTTTCCTGGAAGAAATTGGCGCAATCGTCATGCCTTTCGACGAGCAGCAAGCCCGTCTCGCCAACGATGCTTCCCAACGCTACGGAAAAGGTCAAGGCCACCCGGCCCAACTGAACATGGGTGACTGTGCAGTCTACGCGCTGGCCAAGTTGCTTGATGAGCCGTTGCTGTTTGTCGGCAACGATTTTTCGCAGACCGACATTAAGCAATGTTGATCGGCTACGCCCGTGTCTCCACGCGTGACCAAAAACCACACCTGCAACTGGATGCGCTACAGGAAGCCGGTTGTAAGCGGATCTTTAAGGAAACGGTGAGCGGGGCCAAGCGCGAACGCCCCCGAACTCCAGTCTGCCCTAGATTTCATGCGCACTGGCGATACGCTGGTTATCTGGAAGTTGGATCGTCTCGCTTGTTCTACCCGTCAGTTGCTCGACACGGTAGAAGGATTGGCGCAACGGGGGATCGGTCTAAAAGCGTTGACGCAGGACATCGACACGACCACCGCTGGAGGTCGCCTTATCTTTACCGTTTTTGGTGCAATCGCTGAGTTTGAGCGCGAAATTATCCGTGAGCGCACCCGTGCCGGCCTTGATGCCGCCCGCTCGCGCGGACACAAAGGCGGTCGTCCGCGTGCGCTGGCAGAGAAGGACTTGAAGCAGGCACGCGCATTGCTCGCCGACCCCGAAATAACGGTAGAAGATGTAGCGCGTAGGCTCGGCGTTGGACCTTCCACGTTGTACCGTTATCTGCCCGCGGCGCGTCAGACGGTGCAAGAAATGGAACTTTGACATCGGAGCCGTGCATGACCAACGTCCATCCCCTTCTTCCGAAACTGGCAATACACCGGCAATTCATAGACGATTTTATCGCAGAACAGACACCGTGCTTCGCACTCGGCATGATCGAGGAGCGCAAGCAAAAACTGGGACTTCTTGCGCTCCGGCCAAGGGAAACCATTCCACCGGAAATTACGGAGTCGGGTTTCAATTTTGGTCATTCGTTATTGGGTAATGCCCATTTCGAGGTTGTGCACTTTGCTTTCGAGTTCTATGGCTTCTGTACCTACAACGTCTTGATCAATCCCAACAACCCGCTGGTGCAGGCGGTGCTGGATACCATGATAGGTAGTGGGGAATACGTTGTTCTCGTGAAAGGGGCTAACCAGGGTGTGACCGCTTTTCGTTCCCAGATAGGACAACAGGATTTGGCGGGCTTAACAGACAATTTGGTGCGTATCAAAAATTCGACCACGAGCGAATCACAATACCAGCAGGCGTTGGATCAACTCCAGAAAAATCCTTTCCCGCCCGGGCAGTTGCTAACCTGGGTATGCAGGGATAATCTAGGGTATCTGGATATCGCGGCTGATCGCTTGGAGATGACAGCAGCCGGGACTCGCGGCGGAGCAGTAACCGCCAGCGATGAGACAGATCGTGTTTCTCAACAGCGAGCGCTTGCAGAATTACTGGATAAAAAGGTTAACGGATTGGTGAATACAGGAGTTTGCGACGATTTTATTCTGCTTTCACATATGGCAGCCGATATGTCGTTGTTCAAGCAGTTAATGGATCTTTCCGATAAGGACGAAATGAACGGTCTTTGTGCTGTATATCCTGGTTTGTACCGATATGCAAAGCTCTTAGAGAGAATCGCGACAGGTATCCAATCAGGAGAAATTGAGGTACCACGATAATTATGTCTCCACACATCAATAATAGATTTCTAAATGTCGTCAAATTGTAGCTTCGCTCCCAATGGCCCAACAAGGCTGCGCACCGCAGTTTTATTGATAAGGGACATTGAATAACTCCTGATAGAGAATTTTAAAAAGGTGGAGTTATTATGTTAGGCAGCTAATGTGTCTTTTGTATGACGCCAGAATAGGATGTTGCGCGCTGAAACAGCCGAGATTTTTGATTACCGAGATATACAAACCGACAATTCTGGATTTTCTCTGTCACAGAGAAGTGCAGATCGGCCATTATTACTACGGTATCACCGACCATCCGTTAACGGGAACAGGACTGGAGAGCATGCAAAACCGGGGGAGGCAGCTAAGCGACCTTTTTAAGTTTTTCATCATTCGCCGCTCGAAAGCCGGGATGCCAGTCTCGAAACATTTGTTCCAATTCACCGTTTAGTGTAGCCACATCAGTTTTTTTGATGGTATCCAAAACCAAGCATTTGAACAACTCAATAGACTCTGTTTTTTTGTGGGATTCACCAATGATGGTTATCGGTTCGGTTTTATCTGCGCAATGATGGGGGGCGTAGTTGGCGGCTAACGAGGTAATCGGTAGTAATAAGGTAGTCAACAAAAGGCTCTAACGTTTTTCAGGATCGTTTTGTTGTTATCCGCTCTATAAACCTTCATATTTTTCATATCCTTGGTACTCACTTAGCTGTGGCGACCTGAAAACATAAATCGCAGGACTTGCAAACAGCCACTTTTTCGGCCCGAATTAGCTGCAAATAACCGATGCCTTCAGCCCGAATTAAATGAGAATAGACCCGCATTATTTGCCAACGGCCTGCAAACATCATTCAAGACTCGCTTTAGCTGTAAATAAAAACTACAGACTCTTCCAATGAAAACAGCCATTGGAAATTAATTAATTTACGGTTAGTAGACCTGCCGTAGTCGGCCATAAGCGCCTATCGCCAATTTCCAGTGAACGACTGGTAGTCTTGAAAAAGCAGCCGTTCACGCGCCAAGCTCACCGGCGCACCGCTTTCAGGCGCGTCCGTGTGTGGAGCGAGGTGTTAGATCTCGATCAGGGCATGGCGCAACGCTTGCTCAGACCTTCGTGAATTCTCTAACGAGTCGGATGACATCCTGCGGACGGTCCAGGCTGAGGAAGTGTCCGCCGTTCTTGACCACCTCCAGCTTGGCGCCGGGAATTCGCTCCAAGGTGGCACGCCGCTCCGATTCCCGTGACCAATCCTGATCACCATAAACGAGGAGCACCGGAACGGAAATCTTGCCATATTCCGCTCGGGCCTCGTCCCATTTGTGGGCATTGCGGATCAGATTCAAAAAAGCCCGATAGTGGCCGCGACGGCAACCCACCGCATACGTTTCACGCACGAAGGATTCCGGCAGAGCATCGGGCTCGGCGACCCCGCCTTCCAGAATCTTGCGTTCGACCAGGGGATTGCGGAAGCGCATGATGGTTTCCCCGAGTACCGGGATACGGGCCAAGGTGAAGATCAGCCAAGCCATTAAGTTCGCGCGGGTAATGCCCTGGCCCTTAGCGTAATCGTAGGAATTGATAGCAATGACGCGGGCAACGCCGGGATGTTGGTGCGCCGCAAGCAGCAAAGGGATCGTGCCGCCAATCGAGATTCCCGCCAGCGTGGCGTTACCGATTCTCTGGGCATCAAGAAACTTGCCGACGATATCGACGAAGAATGCCGGGGTGTAATCCGTCGCAGGGATGTCCGACCAGCCGTGTCCAGGGTAATCGAGGGCATAGACCGTGAAAGTCTTGGCAAGCTCAGGAATGAGCTTCCGGAAGATACCGAGTTGCGTGCGCAGCGTGTGCAACAATACCAGCGGCGGTCCATCGCCGGTCTTCACGTACCGTAACCGGATACCGTCAATGAGGAGGTATTGTAGGGGGAGCTCGGGCGCCCAGGACAACGCCGTCGGTTGGTCCGGCTCGGTTCGCATGGCCTCAATCCCTAACGAGATAAGAACCGGCCCAGCAATCACAATCACGGCCACGATAAATAAAGATGTGTTCATGTTCTGTTCTTAAGAGCTCTAACAAGAGACTGTGATTAAAAGTCAATAAAAATCATATTGGATGAGTTTAGCTACTATTGCCCAAAATCGCACGAATCCTTACCTTGACCCATCCGACTTTACTTTTCGAGTCATTGGTTGAGGTTTAAAAGTTGAGCATCGCGTAAAAAATATAATCTTATACCGTAAATACCTAAATTGTAATGTTAAAAATTACCTTGTATTTATAACTTAAGAGTATTAGGATTTTTTCATTGTTTTATTGCTTGAACATGTGGAAAAGAGTAAATCGCAATGAAATTAAAAAAACTGGCGTTAAGCGTTTTAGGTTTGATGACCGTGGCGACGGCTTACGGCGATCTTCGTAACTCTGACACTGATCGTCTGTATGGACGCCAGACAATTTTCCTGGACCAGCAGTGGACCGAGGCGGATCGTGATCGATTTTATTTTACGCCGCAAGGATCTTACCTGATCCCCTATTCCTGGTTTCTCGCTCTGGAAGTCGCGGGAAGACGCCAGCCTTTTAAGGATAAGCGCAACATCCGCCGCTACGGATATCTGGTCGACGACGACAGCTATTCCCCTGCCAATCCGGACGGCTTGCCGATCGGGTTCGCTCAAGAACCGGTAGAAAATGGCGAGGCTTGGCTGGGATATACCTGCGCCGCTTGCCATACCAACGAGATACACTTTCAAGACCAAATCGTCCGCATCGACGGCGCCCCGACCTTGGCGGATTTCACGGCTTTCAACAACGGCCTGATCGCCGCACTGGAGTTCACATTGGCCAGTGAAAAACGCTTCGACCGTTTTGCTCGGGCGGTGTTGGGAAAAGAGGCTGAGGAGAACGAGCAATCAGCGCTATGGGAGCGGATCGCCGATCACACCGCTTGGCTCAAGGGCTTCGCCAAACGCGGCAAGCCCCCCCACGCCTTTGGCGCGGGTCGAGTCGATGCGTTCGGGATTATCATGAACGAAGTCTTCGGTCACGACTTGGGTCAACTTGAAAATGTGCGTATACCCAATGCGCCGGTGAGTTACCCCTTCTTGTGGGGGACACCACGGCATGATTTTGTGCAATGGACCGGTTCGGCCTCTAACCCGTTTGGACGCAACGTAGGCGAGGTGTTAGGTGCCTTCGGACGGGTCAACCTGGATGTAATGTCATCTGACTTCGGCTCAACCACGGCACGCGCGCGGGAATTGTTCGAGCTTGAACGTCTGGTTGCTAAGCTCGGTACGCCCCACTGGCCGGAGGAGGTGCTCGGTCCTATCAATGAGGCGAGCGCTTCCCGAGGACAAACACTCTACACCCAATCCCGCAACGGAGAGGAAAGCTGCGCCGATTGTCATGCGCTGTCGGATAGCGCGGGTCATTATCCGTCCACACCACCGGAGGAAAACCTGTTTGGTGTCAGCTTCATCAAAACCCATATGATACCGCTGAATGATATCGGTACCGACCCGCTGACGGCGAAAAAACTTTGCTTTGCGGAGCGTCAAGCCCGGTGCCGCAACACCGCTAGTCCCTGCGCCGTTTATCAATGCCAGTGGCGAAGTACCGGCTCCGGTCATGCTGTCGATTTTAGTCGGCGTCGCGGTGCAGGATAGCATCAAGCAAGCGCAACCGCCATTTACGGCTGCACAAAGCGCTGAGCTGATTGGCTACCGTAAGAAAGCCGATGGTTCGTCATACACGCCTCCGAATCTGCTCGCCTACCGCGCGCGACCGTTGGATGGCATCTGGGCTACTGCGCCCTATCTGCATAACGGATCCGTACCCAGCCTTTATGAGCTTCTACTGCCCCCCAACGAGCGTAGCCGAGTGTTTTATGTCGGAAAAAGAGAATTCGATACTGACACGGTCGGCTTCAAATCCGGATGGAGCAGAGATGGGTTCCGTTTCGATACCCGACTTCCAGGCAATCACAATTCAGGCCATACCTACGGTACTGAACTTACCGAGGATCAACGCCTTGATCTGCTGGAATTCTTGAAGACACTCTAAGGCAACTCTCGGTTTAAACGAAGAAGTATCAGAATGTGGAGGGTTTAAATGGAATACACAGAGCTTTGGGTGCTAATCAACAAAAGGCTCTAAAGTTCCACCGGATACTGGCTAACCTTTTACCCAGAAAGGCCTGCGGCCGGTCCTCGATGTCTCAAAAGTTGGTTGCTTTTAGCGGGGGGTTTTTTGAGAATTTACCAGCCGACGGCATCAACTGTTTTTCGTCCAAGACATCGTACTCTCCCGCAAACATTATGGAGTGTCCCGCTCAAGTCCTGCTATAGTTTATTAATACGCCGTGAAGGGAACTGACGGTTGTTACCCTGGCTGGAGGCCCGAGGATGGTCCAGAGCTATCTTTGTGGCAAGCCCGAACCGTTATTGGAGGTAGAGTGAGCATGCAAACTATTTCGGCTGAAAAATCTGGAAAACCTCTTAGGAAACACCGCATCCTGCGCTGGTCGATGATGGGTATGCTCGCTTATTCCGCCATTGTCTGCCCGGATAATACTAAGTCCCGCTATGTCAATGGCAATAAACCGGCCTCATTTTACGATAGTAAGAATAAGGGTGATTTTCAGGTTAGCCATCTCATCCGGTCTCCGCTCATCAACGGCGGGCCTGGCGTAAGAATCTTCGAACACGGCGCTCAGGCTTTAAATTACTCTGGCGCTTTCATGCGTCCCTGGGTAGTAAAACCCACCTGGGACGATTTGATGGTGGGCGCACAGCCCATTGCCCAGAATGACCTTAACGAGACAGGAGGGCAGGAGAATAGCGCCTGGGATCCGGCTTTATGGATCATGAAGCTGGCGGCCAAGAAGATGGCCGGTTTGCCAACCTTTCGTATTGCCGACGAGCGGCAGGGCATTCAGTACATTCTGACTACTCAGTGGCAACGTTATCAGGACCAGGATTACCCGGGCGGCTATCTGGCCTTCCATGACAAGAAATTAATGGTTACCGGGGGTGGTGATGGCCAACAGTGGCGCAGTGCCTTAGGTTATGTGGCGCCCGATCAGGGCGATGAACATCTGCGTCCTGCCATGGAAGGGTTTTATGTGGATAACAGTAGGGGTAAAATTAATGGCGGCAAAGATTTAATGGTCAGTGGCAGTCTGGGTTTTCGTAAAGGCTTTTTAGGGCACGTCTCGCGCCTGGGTCGAGCCACGGGGCCGACAGGGGGGGAATTTACCAATTCTTTGAGTTATTTTAATCCCGATTTTAACCGCCGGCTGACAGCCTGGGAAATCGGCGAGTTGGTTGATTTCCGCTTTCTTCATAAAACCTTGGCTAATGGATGGCATGAAAAAACGCTGGAAACAGCCCTGTATCCGGGACAATTACTGGGTAAAAAAAGTCAGCTCGATCCGCTGTTTGTTGGCGTTGGCGTTACCCGTTCGCAGCCAGGGAAAGACGAAATAAGTGCTTTATTCGGCTACCATCAGCAGCTTGGCAATTTTGGCTCCAGCGCACGTGTCCAACATGACTTTGATCGAAATGACACCAGTTGGATTGTGAGCCTGATTCATAGGCTATAACCCGGTGTTCCTGACAGGGTTCCTGCAACGCTATAGCTTTCGTCTGACTCATAAACAATTCACTGGCCAACGGCACAAAGCCCTCCTCGCAACTTTCAATGAAAAGGGTTGTACGCCCAAACGCTCGGAATTTTTTAAACCCTTTATAATCATGGGTTTGTATAAATATCTTCGTATATAATCCAATCATATTCCGCAGCAGTTGTGAGCGTCCGCTTTAAAAATAATTCGAATTGCTCCAAACGGCTATGAAGAGTCATTGGCGCAGAGAAAAACCGTCCCTTGCGAACGGCAGGTCTCAGTTAATGAGCAGTCACTAGCGTCAATTTCCCCGCTATCTTGAATTCAATCGCAGAGGCCATTGGCGATTTCGCTATGCTGCCGGATGGCGAGGAGCGCCCGTAAAGCCGGGATCACTGTGCAAATGCATAGCCAGATTTGTTTCGTTTGGCCTCGTACATTGCCTGGTCGGCGCTCTTGACCAAATCCAATACGGTGATGCCGTCTTTCGGGAAAAATGAGATGCCTATGCTCGGCCTAATGATGAGTTCGCCTATGCTGAGCTGACAGGGCAGCTGAATCGCATTGGCGATCTTTTCGGCAATAAAAATGACGTCATGAACGTTCCCGAACTTCATCAGGCACAAGAACTCGTCGCCGCCATGCCGACTGACCGTGTCGGCCTCGCGAGTACTCTGCTTCAACCGTTCGGCAACGATTTTCAGCACGGCATCACCGACATGGTGTCCATGCACGTCATTGATCTTCTTGAAGTCATCAAGGTCCATGAACATCACTGCCAAAGTCCAAGCGTAGCGTTTGGCCTGAGCCAAGCCGTGCTCCAGCCGATTATCGAAGAGGGCGCGGTTGGGCAAACCGGTCAAAGGGTCATGAAAGGCGGCATGACGCGCCAGGGCTTCCTCTTGCGTGATCGTAGTCAGCCGCTGTTCCAGCAGGTGGCGCGACTCGACCTCTACCTGTAGGGCGTGATTCACGACTGACAGTTTGTCTGCCGCTTCCTGCACCTTGCCTTCAATTGCCTCGCTCTTTTCGAGAGCATCTTCAATCCCGGACAGTTGATTTTGAGCGGCGGTTTCCTCCTTGAGCACCGTGTTGACCGACGACAACTCTTCGGCGCACTCTTCCACCATCTCTTTTACGTGCTCGCTTTGCCCGAGCAACCTGGTCAGGGACTCGGCAGGTGGCGCCTCGGCGGGAGTTTTTGATCCTGGGTTATTTTTCATGAGCGTGGTTGTATCTTCAACTGGCTGTCAAATTCTTCGTTGTGCCGCAGGAAAGCCCTGCTGAGATCTGGAACGGGCTCCAGTCAATTACAATAATATACACGAAAAAGTAATTGCAGGGTGTGCGCCTGCTAACATGAGCCCCTTGAGAAATGCCGCGGCAGGATGATAAGCGACAGCTTTAGAACCTCTTCCTACTTTGCCCACCAATTTAGAGTGCTAATCAACAAAAGGCTCTAAAGTTTCACAGGCTTTATAAGCAATCGCAAAAGTGGGGCGCGCCGACCCACTAATGATGCCATTGGCCTATGCACTAAGTTTTCTTTGCTCTCTGTGCCTCTACGTCGGTCTATATTTAACAAAAACTCTTTATGCTTGGCTATGCGTAAGGATTCCTTCGTAAATGCGTAAAGTCGCCCTAAAACCCGCATCACACCTGGATTTCAAGCTAACCTCCATAGCTTGAATTTACACACGCTAAGCGATATTTTTCTCGCAGCCCA
>JAQUQM010000083.1 GCA_028716085.1 Dehalococcoidia bacterium
TCTGCTGAACCAGGAAGCCGGTCAGGTCGCTGACCATCTTGCTGGTTTTAAAAATCTGGGAGGTATCGACATTGGTCGTCACATGGTACAGGTCACTGCGGGTTTTGATCGCCATCACGATCTCTTCCATGGCGGCGTTGCCGGCGCGCTCACCGATACCGTTGATAGTGCATTCGATCTGCCTGGCGCCCTTACGAACGGCTTCCAGACTGTTGGCCACAGCCAGCCCCAGGTCGTTGTGACAGTGAACGCTGATCCTGGCTTTGGACATATTGGGCACGTTTTTAAAGATGCCTTCGATCAGTTTGCCGAACTCCGAGGGTATGGAGTAGCCGACGGTATCCGGGATATTGACGGAGATGGCTCCGGCGTCGATGACAGCCTCGACAATACGGTAGAGAAATTTGGGATCTGTCCGGGTGGCATCCATGGGCGAGAATTCGATGTTGGATGTATATTTCCGGGCGCGGGCGACCGCTTTCACCGCCATTTTCAGTATTTCGTCCTGGCTTTTTTTCAGCTGATGGGTAAGGTGCACGCCGGACGTGGAAAGGAAGATGTGTATCATACCCTTATTCGCTTTTTTAACAGCTTCCCATGCCCTGTCCACTGCCTCATCATTGGCGTGGCTCAGGGCGCAGATGGTGGAATTTCGGATCTCCTTGGATATGATGCGGACGGCGTCGAAGTCGCCCTGCGACGTAATGGGGAACCCTGCCTCGATGATATCCACACCCAGCTTTTCGAGCTGCCTGGCAATATCGAGCTTTTCCTGTACATTCAGGCTGGTTCCTGCCGCCTGCTCGCCGTCACGTAAAGTCGTATCGAAAATTAGTACCTTATCTGTTTTCATACCACTCCCACACACCGGCTTCAATAAGAAGCCGGCAGGTATTATTCTTTAATTTTGTTTATTGTTGGTTGTTACTTGAGCCACGGCATCATGCCGCGCAGCTTTTTACCCACGACCTCGATCTGGTGTTCAGCCTCCCTGCGTTTTAGAGCGTTATAGACAGGCCGGTTGGCCTGATTTTCGAGTATCCATTCCCTGGCGAAGCTGCCGTTTTGCACTTCCTCCAGTATTTCGCGCATTTCATCCTTCACCATGTCATTGATAACCTGCGGGCCGCGCGTGTAGTCGCCGTACTCGGCAGTATCGCTGACGGAATAGCGCATGAAGGCCATGCCGCCCCTGTGGATCAGGTCGACGATCAGTTTCATTTCATGCAGGCATTCGAAATAGGCGATCTCGGGCTGATAGCCCGCCTCGACCAGTGTTTCGAAGCCGGCTTTGATTAATGACGTTACGCCGCCGCAGAGCACAGCCTGTTCGCCGAAGAGGTCGGTCTCGGTCTCTTCCTTGAACGTGGTCTCGATGACCCCCGCCCTGGCGCAGCCGATGCCCCTGGCATAGGCCAGCGCCTGCTCCTTGGCTTTTCCGGAGGCGTCCTGGTGGACAGCGATGATCGCCGGCGGCCCCGATTTCTCGGTATAAAGCTGCCTGACCATGTGGCCGGGGCACTTGGGGGCGATCATGGTCACGTCTACGTACTCCGGCGGCACGATCTGGCCGTAGTGGATATTAAAGCCGTGGGCAAACATTAACGTTTTTCCCTTGGCAAGCTGGTCAGCGATGGACTCTTTATATACTTTCGCCTGAAGCTGGTCCGGTACCAGCATCACGATCACATCGGCTCTCTTTGCCACGTCGGCCGCGTCGGACACGTCGAAGCCGGCTTTTTTAGCCGCCCGGTGTCCCTCGGTGCCTTTGGCCTCGGCGACAATGACATTCAGGCCGCTGTCACGCAAATTTTGAGCATGGGCATGACCCTGGCTGCCGTAGCCGACAATACCAATGGTCTTGCCCTTGAGTAATGTAAGGTTTGCGTCTTTTTCATAATAGATCTTCATTATGATCCCTCCTGTAAAAAAATAGTGTTAAATTATGGTGTAGGCATTTTCAACGGAGCCTGAATGCACCTACCAGTTAGGCAGGTTTTCTTCTTCCTCTGTAAGCACGTGTTCCACGACGTGCCGCAGAGGCTTGCTTTCATCGATGGTAAGCGGACCCGCCCCTCCCCGGGGCAGAGCGATGGTACCCGTCCTCGACAATTCCCTGATGCCGAAACCCCTCAGCAGCTCGATAAACGTTTCAACCTTTTCCTGGTTGCCGACAGCGACTATGATCAGGGAATCGGGCGATACGTCGACGATATTGGCCCTGAAAATATCCACTATCTGTATGATCTCGCTACGGGTGGAGGCGCTGGCCTTGACCTTGATCATCGCCATCTCACGCTCAACCGGATTTTCATAGGTAATATCCGAGATCCGGATCACCTCGACGACGCGGTCGAGCTGCTTCCTGACCTGTTCAACCTTGGCGTCATCGCCTTCCAGGGTTATGGTCATGCGTGAAAGATGCGGAATCTCAATATGTCCCACAGCAATGCTTTCAATATTGAAGTTGCGCCTGCGCAGTGTGCTGGCTATGCGGTTCAGCACGCCGGGTTTGTCCTGAACCAGCGCTACTAATATATGTTTCCTGGTCAATTTGTGCTCTCCATATTGTTCACATCTCTATTTCTTTAAGCTGCCGGAAGGGCTGGGCATCTCCAAGAACTCAACCAGAGTTTTGCCCGGTGGAACGAAGGGATAAACGTTCTCCTCCGGCTCCACGACAAACTCGATGAGGAACGGCCCTTTATGTGCCATGGCTTTTTCAATGGCCGGGCGGACGTCTATTTTCTTGTTCACCTTGACGCCCTTGATGCCGTATGCTTCGGCGATCTTGACGAAGTCCGGATTGTAAAGCTGCGTGCCGAAATAACGCTTTTCGTAAATAAGCTCTTGCCACTGGCGCACCATGCCTAGCCAGCCGTTGTTCATTACCGCAATATTTATATCCAGGTTTTCCTGGACCATGGTAGCCAGCTCCTGCACCGTCATCTGGAAGCCGCCGTCGCCGCAGATGCACCATACCGTCTCGTGGGGAGCGCCGACCTTGGCCCCGATGGATGCCGGCAGGCCGAAGCCCATGGTGCCTAGGCCGCCCGAAGACACGAAGCTGTTGGGCTTGTCATAGAAGAAATACTGCCCGGCCCACATCTGGTGCTGTCCGACGTCAGTGACTATGATGGTATCTCCCTTGGTGACTTCATGTATCTGTCTGATAATATACTGCGGCAGCAGGCCTTCGTGGTCCCTGACTTCAGTTGCAGGGTGAATAGCCCTCCATTCGTCAAGCTGGGAGAGCCAGGACACATGTTCACGCTTGGTAATCTGCTTGTTCAATACCTGGAGCACGTTCTTAATGTCTCCCACTATGGGGACGTCCGCATTGAGGTTTTTCCCGATCTCGGCGGCGTCGATATCGATATGAATGATGCGTGCCTGTGGCGCAAACGCGCTGACCACGCCCGTAGCCCGGTCATCGAACCTCATGCCGATGGCGACAACAAGGTCGGAATGGTGTATGGCCTTATTGGCATATCCCATGCCGTGCATGCCGAGCCAGCCGTAGCTGAGAACATGTGATTCGGGGAAGCATCCGATGCCCAGGAAGGTCGTCACCACCGGTATCTGCGATTTCTCCGCCAGCTCTTTCAGTTCTGCAAACGCCCTGGACACATTTACACCGCGTCCGGCGATAATAACCGGTCGCTCAACGGTATTGATCAGGTCAGAAGCCTTTTTAATCTGAGCGGGATGGCCGAAAAGCTTGGGTTTGTAGCCCGGCAGGTCGACCTTTTCGGGGAAGACAAAATCAGTCTTGGTCTGTAAAACGTCCCTGGGTATATCCAGCAGCACCGGCCCCGGCCGGCCTGATTGGGCGACGTAAATGGCCTCCCGTATGTATTCCGCCAGCTCTGCCGCATCAAGAACAAGGTGGTTATACTTGGTTATGGGGATCGTGACGCCCGTTATATCCACTTCCTGGAAGGCATCCTTACCGATAAAAAAGGTAGGCACCTGTCCCGTGATGGCAAGCATGGGAGCCGAATCGAGATAGGCGTTGGCGATGCCGGTGACCAGGTTGGTGGCGCCG
Organism: Dehalococcoidia bacterium; assembly: GCA_028716085.1. Classification (GTDB taxonomy): domain Bacteria; phylum Chloroflexota; class Dehalococcoidia; order GIF9; family UBA5629; genus JAQUQM01. Next base: position 4,049 of record JAQUQM010000083.1, read on the forward strand.
GGTCCTGATGTGGCCAGGCAAACTCCTATCTTTCCCGTCACCCTGGCATAGGCATCGGCAGCGTGAGCAGCGCCCTGCTCGTGGCGGACCAGGATATGCCTGAGCTCCGGGTATTTGGGAAACGTATCATACAGAGGCAGCAAAACACCGCCGGGGAAGCCGAAAACAACTTCCACGCCCTCTTTTAGCAGGCATTCACACAGTATCTCTGCACCGGTCTTCATCATTTCGTCCAGACTGCTCCCTATTATTCGAATATAGCGCCTTCGCTGGCCGGCCCCACGTTTTCAATATACCTTTTCAGGTAACCGCTCTTAATTTTGGATTTAAATGCAGGCACGGCCTTCAACCTGCGCTTTATCTCCGCCTCGCTTACCATTAGTTCGAGCTTACGAGCCGGTATATCAATGCTGATGATATCGCCGTTTTTCACTGCTGCTATGGGTCCGCGGTCGGCTGCCTCCGGCACGACATGGCCTATGGCAGCGCCAAGGGTACCGCCCGAGAAGCGCCCGTCTGTTATCAAAGCTACGGAGCTGCTGAGTCCCATACCGTCGAGCAGGGATGTCGGCGTAAGCATCTCTCTCATACCGGGTCCCCCGCGCGGCCCTTCATACCTGATGACCACTACATCTCCCTTCTTAATTTTACCACCCATGATACCCTTTGTGGCCTCTTCTTCATTATTAAAGACCTTAGCCGGTCCCTTATGCTTCATCATATTGGGCGCAACTGCGCCGCTCTTGACCACAGCGCCGCCGGGCGCCAGGTTGCCGAACAGTATGGCTATGCCGCCGGTTTTGGAATAAGGTTTGGAGAAAGGCCGGATGACCTCGTGGTTCCTTACCCGGGCATTTCTATAGGTGCTCGAAAGTGGTTTCAGTGTAACGGTTGGGACCGTGCCGTTGAGCAGCCTGCTGATTTCGTGCATCACCGCCGGTATGCCGCCTGCCATGTCCAGGTCCTCTATGTGCACCTGGCTGGCAGGGCTGAGCTTGCACAGGTGCGGCACTTTGTCACTGATCTCATTGATCACGTTCAGGGGAAATTTGATACCCGCCTCGTGTGCAATAGCCTCGAAATGCAGTACGGAGTTGGAGCTGCCGCCCAGCGCCATATCTACGGCGAAGGCGTTGGCTATGGACTCCCTGGTGATAATATCCCTGGGCAGTACGTGTTCTTTAAAGAGCCGCATGATCTGCCTTCCGGCTTCGCCGGCCAGGTGCAGCCTTCTCGAGTCCACGGCCGGTATGGTGCCGTTGCCGGGAAGAGCCATGCCTACGGCCTCGGTGAGGCAGTTCATAGTATTGGCCGTGTACATTCCCGAGCAGCTTCCGCAACCCGGACAGGCGGCGATCTCTATCTCCTCCAGTTCCGCTTCGGTCATTTCCCCCTGGGCGACGCTTCCCACCGCGGTGAACACGGAGATCAAATCCACTACCCGGCATTCCCCGTTTTTATACAGACGTCCGGACAGCATGGGGCCACCGCTGATGAAGATGGAAGGTATGTTCAAACGCACCGCGGCCATCAACATGCCGGGTACTACTTTATCGCAGTTGGGTATGAATACCATGGCATCGAACTGGTGTGCCTCGGCCATGACCTCTACTGAATCTGCGATGAGCTCACGGCTGGGCAGGCTGAATTTCATGCCTTCATGGTTCATGGCAATGCCGTCGCAGACGCCGATGGTATTGAATTCAAATGGCACGCCTCCGGCCATTGAAACACCCGTTTTCACCGCATCGGCGATAGTATTCAGGTGCGTGTGGCCGGGGACGATCTCATTGAAGCTATTGGCGATGCCGATGAACGGCTTGTCAAAGTCCTGGCTGTGTACGCCCACAGCCCTCAATAGCGCCCTGTGCGGCGCCCTCTCTATACCTTGTTTGATGTTGTTGCTTTTCATGTGCCTGCACTTCCACTATAGTCTTGGTCAGGGGTAAAACCAGCCCTCTGGAAAAACAAAAACAGGTCTGAGTAAAGTAACACAGGTGCGTATTTGTTGTCAAGCTAAAACGACTCTGTTTCTCCAATTTTGTCAATCCTGCGCTGATGCCTGCCGCCTTCAAACTGGGTGGAGATAAAATTCCCTGTTATTTCAATTGCGGTTTTATCATCGAGAAAGTCCGTGCCCAGGCACAGTACGTTGGCATTGTTGTGCCTGCGTGCCCGTGAAGCCATCTCTGTATTGCAGCACAAAGCCGCGCGGATGCCTTTGAACTTGTTGGCGGCAATGGACATGCCGACGCCGGAGCCGCATACCAGGATTCCCATGTCACACTGCTTTTTGGTAATTGACCGGCACACGTGGGCAGCGAAATCCGGATAATCCGAAGATTCCTCACTATAGCAGCCGAAATCAGTGATTTCGTGCCCGGCCTGCTTCAGGTAATCGATAAGCTGATTCTTCAGCTTAAAGCCGCGGTGATCGCTTCCCAGTGCAACACGCATCTCTTTGAAAAACCTCCGCTATTTAACGTATAAATCCATGATGGCTTTTTCCGATATGATACCACGCCGCAGAATTCCTGGCGGCTCCACAGTGGTATCAACAATAGTAGACTCGGTCCCGCCGCGGCATTTACCTGCATCGATGATTAAATCAACGTTATTTCCGAGCTGGCTGCGCACCTCACCGGCCGTCAGTGTGGTCTCCCTGTCGTGCAGGTTGGCGCTGGTGCCCACAATCGGCCTGCCCAGCTCACTTACCAGTATCCGGGGCACGGCATGGTCGGGAAGGCGTATGCCTATTTTGTGGCTTCCTGCCAGGACCAGGCTTTCCAGGGCAGCCGATTTGCGCAAGATGATGGTCAGCCCGCCGGGCCAGAATCGTTCCATCAGCGCCCTGGCGAAGGGGCTGATTTCATCTGCCAGCAGGTCGACTTCCTTTATATCCGCAATCAGCACGGGCAGCGGCAGGCTGAGCGGCCGCCCCTTGATATTGAAGACCCTGCGTACGGCCTCATGCTCATAGATATCAGAGCCGAGCCCGTAGACTGTATCCGTCGGATAGGCCACCACTCCGCCGTTGCGCAGGATATCTACTGCCTGTGTTACCTGTTTGAGCAGCCGCGGAGGCAGATGTTCGAATGCGGGCTTTTTAGCTCGGGGCATACACAAATTTTACCTTAAATATAGGGAATATTTAAGGGGGGCGTGCTGTAGAACGCCGATTTTTCCTGTGATATACTTTATCAATGGCGCACCACAAAGAAAAAATAGACAGCCACCGCGTATCCACCAGCGACGACATCGAAGTCTCTACTTACCTTGAGATAGCCCGCGAATTACATGGAGAGCAGGCTGCGCCCAAGCCGGAGGAAGCGCCCCACGGCATCAAAGAAGCGGTGGCCATCATCGATTTCGGATCGCAATACAGCCACCTCATCGCCCGCCGCGTGCGCGAATGCAATGTTTACTGCGAGCTCTTCCCTTATGACACGCCCCTTAAAAAGATCATGGCCCTTCAACCCAAGGGATTCATTCTCTCGGGAGGGCCTGCCAGCGTCTACGATCAGGGAGCCCCGCTGACCCCGGTGGGCATCTATGAAAGCCGCCTTCCCGTGCTGGGCATCTGCTACGGCATGCAGGCCATAACACATCAGCTCGGCGGAGCGGTTGCGCCGGGAGTGCGGCGGGAATACGGCCAGGCGATCCTGCACGTCAGCGACGAAAGCTCCCAGCTCTTCAGCGGCCTGGCTGATTCGTTGACCGTATGGATGAGCCATGGCGACCAGGTAATGGATATGCCGCCGGGATTTAAGTCTGTGGCTTACACCGAGAACTCGCCGAATGCCGTCATCAGCAGCGGAGATAAGATTTTCGGCCTGCAGTTCCACCCGGAGGTGGCGCACACACCCGAAGGCAAGAACATCCTAAAAAATTTCCTTTACAGGGTATGCGGATGCCATGGGACGTGGACGCCCGGCAATTTTATCAGTGAAAGCATCGCGGCCATCAAGGAACAGGTGAAGGACGGGCGCGTGATCTGCGCGCTATCAGGAGGGGTTGATTCGGCGGTAGCCGCCAAGCTGGTACACGCTGCCATCGGCGACCAGCTAACCTGCATTTTTGTAAACAACGGGCTGCTGCGCCGCGAGGAGCCGGAGCGCGCCCTGGAAACCTTCCGTAAGAACCTGCATATGAACGTGGTTTACGTGGACGCCACCGACCTGTTCCTGGATCAGCTTAAGGAAGTCATTGACCCCGAATTGAAAAGGAAGCGCATCGGCCAGGAATTTATCAAGGTTTTTGAAAAGGAGGCCACCAAGCTGGGCAGGATAGATTTCTTGGCGCAGGGTACGCTGTATCCCGATGTGATTGAGAGCGCCACGCCGGAAACCAAGGCAGCGGCCAAGATCAAGACGCACCATAATGTAGGCGGGTTGCCTGCCAAAATGGCGCTTACGCTGATAGAGCCGCTGCGCTACCTGTTTAAGGATGAGGTGCGCGAGGTGGGCTTACAGCTCGGCTTACCGGAGGATATGGTGTGGCGGCAGCCCTTCCCCGGACCGGGACTTGCCATCCGCATCATCGGTGAAGTTACCCGGGAGAGGCTCGAGATATTGAGGGGCGCCGACTGGATCGTAATGGACGAGATCAAGAAAGCCAAGCTTTACAGGCAGATGTGGCAGACCTTCGCCATACTGACGGACGTGCGCAGTGTGGGTGTGATGGGTGATTTTCGCACTTACGGCTACCTGGTGGCCGTCAGGGCGGTAACCAGCCAGGACGCCATGACCGCCGACTGGGCGCGGCTGCCGTATAACCTCCTTGCTACTGTCTCGAACCGGATTGTCAACGAGGTGCCCGGCGTGAACCGGGTGGTCTACGATATCACCAGCAAGCCCCCTTCCACCATCGAGTGGGAATAGAGGCATCGATGAAACGGCAAGAGTGACGCGATTCACGAGCTCTTTACCGGGCTGCCAGCAATGATCTAAACTATAGCATACCGCACACCTGCTACCGGGATTTGCTTACTGCGGAATACGTTCTGAACAGGAGGTTGGAAGTTAAATGAAGAGGTATGGAACTTTTGTTGCCGAAGAGAGCAAAATGCTCTTGCAGAGCGTCAGGGATTTTGTGGACAGGGAGATCATGCCGGTCAGGATCAAGCTGGATGAGAGCCGTGAGGCATGTGAGGAGATTATGCGCAAGCTGGCCGCCATGGGCATGCAGAAATACGGCCTGTCCCCTAAATATGGCGGCCTCCCGATCGGCTCGATAGTGGAATACTGTGCTGTATGTGAGGAGATCGCGAGGGGCGACAGCGGTGTCGCTACGGAGATAACCTGCCCGGAATGGCTGTTTGGTCCGGCCATGCGCGCCCGCAACAAGGTGGTCATGGAGAAGCTGATGGTGCCTTTTTGCTCTGAAGAAAGGCACGTGGCCTGCTTTGCTTTGACGGAGCCGGAGGGCGGTTGCAATGGTGAGGACGGCACTCAACGCGGTAAGACGTTGCGGACGATAGCCAAGCGTGACGGCGATGAATGGGTCATTAATGGAGGCAAGCGCTGGCCCGGCGGCGCCAGCATAGCGGAGGTTTATGGCGTGCTGTGTACGACCGACCCCTCTCTGGGAGAAGAGGGTGTAGCGATGATATACGTTCCCAACGGTGTGCCCGGACTTACCTTCGGCAAACCTGAGAACAAGATGGGCATGAGGTACAGCGATGTTAACGCCGATATTTATTTCGATAATGTGCGTGTGCCTGTGCAATACCGTTGCTCTGGCCCGGGCGATGATTGGAAGCTTTTCCGCGCTGCATTATCCTTTGGGCGTCTGAGCTCTGCAGCCTTTGCGACGGGCCAGGCCCAGACCGTCCTTGAGATAGTCATCAATTACACGGGCACCCGATTCTACAAGGGAAAGGCAGTGAGAGAACACACCTTGCAGGCCGCCATGATCGCCGATATGGCCATTGCCGTCGAGAGCGCCAGGTACTATTACCTGAGTGTGGCTTCCATGTTCGATGACCGGAAGCAGTTCGGCGATCCGGGGGATTCATACCTTATGGGTAAGGCTAGCGGCGCCAAGGTCTATGCCTGTGACGTGGCGGAAATGGTCTGCAACCGGGGTATGGAGCTCATGGGCGCGTACGGCTACATCAAAGAGTTCAACGTGGAAAAATACCTTCGCGATTGCAAGATCCTTCAGCTATGGGAAGGCGGCGGCCAGCTGGGCAGGATCGAAGCAGCCGCGGGCTACTACGAGATAAATTAACCAGAAAGGCGGCCCATCCGCAAGCGCATAATCTTCGGCTTTGCAGTCAGGCCGCCGTCCGTTATTCGGCGGGTAGTAAATAAGGTTTTCAGTCGCGGTCAGGCGCGCTCTTTCTGTATTTTATCCAGAACGGCTTCCGCTTCGGCGATGGTACGGTCGATAACTTCCTGAACGCCGGGTATATCCTTGATGCCGCCCACATTCTGGCCAGCGAACAGGATGCCCTCGTCCACGTCGCCTTTTTCAATAGCCATCAGGTGACGCCTGGTCCCGGCCGCCTGCCGGGCAAGTACCCACAGAGGATGGCCCTCTTCCTGTCCCAGCATCTGGAAGCTCATGGCAATAAATTTGCCATATGAAAGCCCCATATAATCCTTGACCTCTTTGGCGCCCTTGAAGGCCTCAATCATGGGGAAGCCGCCCTTCATCATCCTGGATGCGGCTTTAGTCTTAAGCACCCTGCCGGGCATGCCGTCGAACGCTGTGCTGTAAAGCGTGTCCTGCTCGGAGGCGCCGATGACAAGCTGCTTATAAGCATCGTGCGCCATGCTTTCTTTGGTTACCGTGAACCTGGTGCCCATGGATATTCCCTCGGCGCCGAGCGCCAGGGCAGCCGCCAGGCCCCTGCCGTCATAAAAGCCGCCTGCAGCAATGAGTGGAATCTTAACCTGACTTGCAACCACCGGGATAAGAACGAGCGAAGTAGCGACGTCGCCGTGGGCAGCCGCCTCATGACCGGTGACGACCAGGGCGTCGCAGCCCAACTGCTGGGCTTTGGCTCCATGCTTGGCTATTGCTATGGTGCCAACCACTTTGCCGCCGTAGGCGTGCACCTGGTCGATGAACCAGGGTTTGCCCAGCGAGTAATTGATTACAGGCACCTTCTCCTGGATGGCTGCCTCGATATTGTCCTTGGCATTGGGGCCGATCAGGATCTGATTAATCCCAAACGGTTTGTCCGTTAACTCCCTGACTTCCTTTACCAGCTTACGCACTTCCTCCGGGCCACAATGCGCGGTCGCCAGTATGCCCAGCCCCCCTGCATTACAGACGGCCGAAACCAGTGGTGGTGTAGTAATCCAGTTCATGCCGGCCAGCATGATGGGGTGCTTTATACCGAATAGCTCGGTCATGCGGGTTTTAAACATGAAGTATCCTCCTGTATGTGGTTTCGAAAAACCTATATATTTTACCAGCGGGGGGCCGATTATTCTATTTGCCCTTGAAATGCGATGTATATATTATAGGGACGGCGCTATCCTGTGATCGATATTGACAGGATTCATCCGGCAACATATACTAATAGGGCATGTTAAAAAACGATATGTACGGTTGATTAAAGTTTTTTATTGGTGTATACTCTGACGGCTTGGTGGAGTACACCAAGCCGTTTTGCTCTTTAAAAACAGAATAGTGATTGATGAATAATGGTGTCTTGTGTTCAGTTGA
>JAQUQM010000084.1 GCA_028716085.1 Dehalococcoidia bacterium
TGGAATGCCTGGGCCTGACGGTTATGAGGTTTGCCGTGAACTAAAGATGGATCCAAATACTGCAAATATCCCCGTTGTTTTCCTTAGTTCAAAAGGAAATCTCGACGAAAGGGAAGGGCCATCGGCGACTGGTTTAAAGGAGGTTAAACTGGCCTACAGTCTGGGAGCTTATGATTTCATACATAAACCAATTTCCGCCAGGGAACTGATAACTGTGGTAAATGATGCTTTCGCATTAGATAAAATTATTTCATCTGACTGAGCAGTGTAATACACAGCCAGGTGTACCTCACGGACCTAACCGCTTCAATTCCATGCGCACAGACCTGGGACGCGCAGAAAAAATCAACAACGACTGCCTGTCAGTGGACAGGTTTTGGGAATCCCGATAGTAAAACTGATAGAATAAAGAACCTATTGCACAGAGAGGTGCGCCATGCGTGATAAAGTTAAGATCGCCGCAGTCCAGATGAACCCTGCCATCATGCAGAACAGCAAGAACCTGGACAAAATACTATCTGAAGCTAAAAATGCAGCCACCAACGGCGCTGAGCTGGTAGTATTTCCGGAATGCGCCCTGCCAGGTTACGTATATTCCAGCCGGGAAGAGGCAATGCCGTTTATGGAAACCGTTCCCGGCCCCGCTACAGACAGGCTGGCAGCTCGCTGCAGGGAGCTTGGAGTCCACATTGTAACAGGCCTGCTGGAAAAAGACGGCAACCGATGCTTCAATGCGGCGGTCCTGATAGGTCCGGAAGGATTGATCGGCAAGTACAGGAAGAACCACCTGCCGTTCCTGGGCGTCGACCGCTTCCTTGATCGCGGCGACAGGCCTTTCGAAGTACATAAGACCCCTATCGGCAACTTCGGTATCCATATCTGCTACGACTGCAATTTCCCTGAGAGCGCCCGCGTTATGGCCCTTCTCGGTGCGGATATCCTGGTCCTCCCCACGAACTGGCCGCAGGGCAGGGGAAAGGTTGCCAAGTACGTGGTCAATACCAGGGCCTACGAGAACAAAGTACATCTGGTAGCGGTGAACCGGGTTGGAGAGGAGCGCGGCACCCGGTTCATAGGCACCAGCAAGATTATTAATGCGTGGGGAGACACCCTGGCCCAGGCCGGCGTTGACGAAGAACAAATCCTTTATGCTGAAGTAAGCCTGTCCGAGGCCAGGCAGAAGCATGTCGTTTTCAAACCCGGTGAATTCGAGATGGATTTTATACGTGATAGAAGGCCCGAATTATACGGCAAGATCGCCGAGTGATAGCCCGGTCCTCTACTCAACTTCGAAATTCTCAGATTTAAAATTGCTGTAGTACCTGCCATTTTGGGCAGTGAACCTGAGCACGCAATAATCGGGATCTGTTACACCTTTTGGGTAATACATTTCGTCGCCTTGCTTCCAGATCATTTCTTTTGACGCTCTGTCACGCAGGACTTTCATTGTACCGCTGAGCATAACACCCCTAAAGAAGCGTTTATCGAAGAAATATATACAGGCTTTTGGATTTTTTAGATATTGAGCGACCCTCATTGAGGATGTATTGGTCGTGAAGAAGAAATACTTGATGCCTTCCCTTTTCCTCGGCGGGAGCATCGCCTTCGAATTGGGAAATCCGTCTGCATCGACGGAACTGATAATAGAAACGCTTGCTTTGTCGATCAGGTTGCCGATTGTTTGGCCCGCATCTCTCATTTCGCCTATTCTCCTTCATCTAATGCCTCATTACGTGACCGTTCCAACGGGTAAAGGCATCGGAATATATGCGGGGAATTGTACCACTATGCAGATTTGCGGTGAATTTCCCTGTAATCTAAACCCTGGTCTCATTCTCGCATTTAGCGAGCGTCTCCAGTATCAGCCGCTCCAGGTTTTCACACAGCACCGGCTTGATGAGGAAGTCAACGGCTCCCAGCCTCATCGCCTCATCCGCCACTCCCTGCGACGGGAAGGCCGTTATAATGATCGACTTTATATGGGGCTTGGACGCTTTAACCTCCTTCAGAACCTGAATGCCGCTTTTGCCAGGAAGCCTGACATCCAGGATCAAAATGCTGTATTCCCTTTTCTCCACCATCTCGAGGGCTATCTCACCCGTCTCAGCAGTCTCCACCTGGTAACCGGCGTTGCGCAGCCAATCTCCTATGGAATCGCGAACAATAGCTTCGTCATCAACAATCAATATGGGTTTCATGACAATTCAACCTCCTATTTGACACTCTCACCCTGATACCATGTACAACCTATCATAGATCACCCCCTGGCCCTGGCACGCTTTTTGGATTTCAAGCCGGCCTTTTCCTTCTTGACGAAATGTACCGACGTATAACGGCAAAGCCTTTGATTGCCCGGTAATTTCCGGAGCTTCTCGACTTCCCGTTCGCCGATAACAGAAATGGTACCGAACCTATCCTGTATATCCTGCGCAAAGGCACAGTGGCCGCATTCATAGTTGCGCGTACATATCCTGAAAGATACTGCGCCAAGCTCCAGCCATACGTCCTCGCCCTTGGCTTCCTTTTTGTCCAGTTCGTCCAGCGCCCCACTGATGATCTTCTCCAGGTCCTCGATTTTAAACGGCTTGGGCAGGTAATCGATAAGCCCTATTTCCCTGGCCCTGTCCTGTGTTTCCTGTGACGGATAAGCGGTGATGATCAATCCCTTGGTACCGGGTTTAATGTCCTGGACTTCCTCGAATGCATGCAAACCATCGATCCCGGGCAATCTCAAATCCAGCACAACGATGCCGTACTCTTCCTTTTTGACCTTTTCCAGAGCTTCCTCTCCGGATTGCGCTACTTCCACGTTATATCCATCTTCTACAAGCCATTCCTTCAAAGCCTCCCTGAGTAACGTCTCATCTTCCACCAGCAGTATCTTTCTTTTTTCAGATTTCATGTTTTCTACCTCCGACATCCCTGTTCAAACCCGGTCGCTGCTTATTTTTTCTGCCGGCTTCTCTGCGGGCAGGGGCAAATAAACCGTGAAAGTCGTCCCCTCGCCTTCCCTGCTCTTGACCTCGATTCTCCCGTTGTGCCGCTGGATTATTCCATAGGATACGGCCAGTCCCAGGCCGACGCCTTTGACCTCACGCTTGGTAGTAAAGAAAGGTGTAAACAGTTTGGCCATATTTTCCTTGGAAATGCCGACGCCGGTATCCTGGATTTCCAATTTCACCTGGCTGTCATCCGACATTGTGCGGATGGTCAATGTTCCACCCTTGGGCATGGCCTGGATGGCATTTAAAATGAGATTGGTGCAAACCTGCTGTAACTGGTCAAAATCAGCCATTAAAGCGGGCAGGTATTCATCAAGCTCTTTATTTACCTGAACATGCTGGAGCTGGGCGGCGTGAGCAGTCAGGTCAAAAGCGCGGTTGACAATCTCGTTCAGGTTTACCTGACGGAACGCTGGAGGAGACTGGCGGGCAAAATCGAGCAGATTACGGATCAGCCTGGTACTGCGCACAAGCTCGGTTTCCATTTTCGACAGATAGTTGAGTGAAACCTCGTTGTCAACGTTGCCGCTCTTTATCTTCTTCTCGAGCAACTGGGTATAGGTTAGAATGCCTGACAACGGATTATTCACCTCGTGGGCTATGGAGGCAGCCAGTTGCCCCAGCGACGTCAGCTTCTCAGCCTGGATAAGCTGCTGCTGACTTTCCTTCAGCCGCTCATGCGACTCTCTGAGCTCCTGGTAAGCCTTGCTCAATTGGTCCTGCATCTCTTTTTCCCTGGTTACATCCCTGGCGATATTCTGAAAACCGGTGGGCTTGCCGTCCTCGAAAACCAGGCTGGTGCTGAGCTTCACTATCGCTTCCGTCCCATCTCTCCTGATAATACGCTGCTCATAAGGTTGCTCCACCTTTTCACGTGCCAGGAGGTGCTGCCTGACCTGACCGGCCAGCGCGAGGCTCTCTTCGGTAAGAAAGCTCCTCACGTTCATATTACGAGCTTCTTTCAAGCTGTAGCCGGTAAGTTCCCCGGCAGCCATATTGGCGGTTACGATATTACCGTCCATATCATGTACCCAGATTGCATCATGCGCATTTTCAAATAAATCGCGATGCTTCCTCTCCGAAACCAGTGCCATCTCGGCCGCGGTACACTCCCTTTGATAGCAACTGGCGTTTTCAACTGCCATTCCTATTTGACCGCCCATTGTTGAGAGCAATTCTACTTCCTCAGAGATGAATTGACGGGGGCTACGCATAGCGCCGACCAGCGCTCCCTCAATCCTTCCTTTTGCTTTGAGCGGGACGGCGATTCCAGCAACGATACCGGCACGCTTTTCAATTGCCGATATGACTGACCTGCTGCTGTCAATATCCTCAATCAGATTGACCTTGCCGGTCCAGACAACCCGGCCTACGAAGCTTTCATCTACATTCAATTCATCTAAAGAAGATACTAATTCCTCTTTAACTCCCAGGTGTGTTGAAATCCTGAGATTATTATTGTCTCTATCCAGCAGAAAAATGAGTACTATATCCAGGCTCATTACCTGCATGATTTCTTCAGCGGCGGTATTCAGTATTTCATCCAGCTCCAGAGACTGGCTTAATATGGCGGAGATTTCATTTAATGCAAAGAGCCGCTCCTCATTCTTTCGCGTTATCTCAAATACGGATTGGAGTTCCCGGTCGGCTATCTCCAGTTTGGCCTTGGTCAACCTTTCACGTTCCCTTTCCTTCCTGTAGCGGTCAAACCAGAAAATGATTAACATTCCGATTATCAATACTCCGATGGTCTCAAATAGCGCATCCGAAAAATACTGCGAGACAAGGAAAACGTGAGGCAACATTACAGCAGCCGCGAGCAGCAAGCTTATCAGGCCCGCCACAGTGCCAAAAACGAACGTAGCGTAGCCGATGGGCAGCAAGAACAGGATACGTTCTATGGCATGACGTGTTACACCTAAAAATGAGAAATACGAGTATGTGCCTGGTAACAGCATCTGCGGATACATAAACAAGATGCAGAAGGCAAACATAACACAAACGACCCAGAAACGGAGATCGCGTAATATTCTCAAGCTCCGGCTGACCATCTGACCGTTCATAGACAATACTTCACTGCCTTTATAAATTCCCACCACCTGCCTAACCTATAATTTTATCCTTTCCATATGTTTAAGTATATATGCAGCAAATACAGCCTCAGATTAATACTCGTCGGATATAAAACCCTTGATCTGTGCGTAGCTGAACACAGGGCCGTCGCGGCATACATACAAATTGCCTATGTTGCACCTCCCGCATTTTCCAATGCCGCATTTCATCCTTTTTTCCAGTGTCGTTATCACCTGGTCCGGCATGAAGCCCAATTGCTCCAGAACAGGGAAGGTTGACCTGATCATGACCGGCGGCCCGCAAACAACCGCCACGGCATTACGGCTGGACGGCGCAGCATCCCTCAAAGCCTCAGAAACAAAGCCCTCTCTCCCCTTCCACATTGCATCGCCCTTGTCCACAGTTATGATGGTATTCAGTGATTGATCCGCCTCCCAGGTATCAAGATCATATTTAAAACAAAGGTCGCCCGGACTGCGGGCGCCGTAAATGATGGCTATTTTGTCGTATTTGTCCCTATTATCCAGCACATTCCAGATAAGTGAGCGAAGGGGCGCCAGCCCGATTCCACCACCGACGAAGACGAGATTTTTCCCGGCCATAATATCAAGCGGGAAATGGTTGCCGTAAGGCCCCCTGAACCCTATCTCGGCTCCGACGCCAAGCCTGTGCAGGGCAGCGGTGACCAGTCCGACCCTGTTGATGCCACATTCCCAGTGGTCGTTTCTGGTAGGGCTCGAGGAGATACAAAAGGTGGCCTCTCCCACGCCAAAGATTGAAAGCTCTGCAAACTGGCCTGCCTCGAAGGTGAACTCTTTATTCAATTCAGGATCTTTGAAATGAAAATGGATCGTTCGCACGGTGGGTGTTTCTTCTATGATTTTATCCACCAGCACCATGTGCGGTACATAAACATTTTTATCCCGGTCAAGCTCTTTTCTTCTTTGCTTAATCTGCGTAATAATCATCTTGTAATCCCCACCAATTTCTATCGTTGGTTATTTCCCGCTTTTAATGCCTGCCTCCGCGGGCAGGCCGGCTATGACCTGCGTGATATCCCAGTTCACAGGACATGAACGTATGCACCTGCCGCAACCCACACAAGCGTTAATACCGAGGTTCATAGGAAAAAACTCAAATTTATGGCATACTCTCTGCCTGACACGCCGCCACTTTTCCTCCCTGGGATTCTCCATGGGCATCCTGGTATATGACCTGAAGCTGCAGCTATCCCAGCCCCGGTACCTGGCCCCCTGCTTTCTGATCATTTCATCGTTGATATCAAAACAGAAGCATGTCGGGCAAAGGAAAGTGCATATCCCGCAGCTGATGCACTTCGCAGATATCCGCTCCCAGTAATCTGTGTCATTAAAAAGACTCCCCAGCTTGCGGTCTGCGTTTTCAGTGTCCACAGTCTTTTTTATTTTACTGACCGAAGCAGCTTTCACTTCCTTTATTTTATCGATGTCGGCCTTGGTCACTTTTTTAAGCGTATTCGACATATTCAGCAAAGCCTTGCCGCCTCCGGTAAAATCTTCTATCACAAAGTCATCGCCTATATCCGTAAACATAAGGTCAACGTATTCCGACTCGGTGGGATCGATATTGGAAGAAGTGCAGAAGCAGCTGTCATACGGATTGGTGCAGCTGAGACCTACCAGCAGGGTATTCCGCCTCTTGGATATGTAGTAATAGTCATCGTACGTCACGGCAAAAACATGATCTATGATAGCGTTTGCCCTGGCATCGCACGGCCTGACGCCGAAGATAACCTGCCAGTGTTCATTGGTGGGGACTTCCAGATTATAGCCGTTTTCGTTCTTCTTGAAGCTCATCATTACCTCGGACTTGGGAAGGAAACAGGATTTGGGGGGGATAACGGTATTGCGGTACCAGTCCAGAAAACTGATATCCTGGTTGTCCCACGCAGCCATTCCGACAACTCCATCCACCCTGCTGGGAACAATGACGTTACATTCCTGATTCCATGTGCCGAGCAGTTTCCGGATGTCTTTTTTACTGACTTTTTTTGTAATCATCCTATCCCTTCTTCTATCTGATCAGACTTTCCACTTCAGTGAGTTCATACGCAGTCATCAACGGCGGAGCCCCGGCATTCATTCCTGATTTATAATTGAACATTTCTCCGACAAGGTCGTACATCTCTTTTGAAAGGCTCCTCAGGGGGATGTCCACAGGACATACCCTCTCGCATTCACCGCAATCCGTGCATCTGCCGGCAACATGTATCGCCCGGATAGCCTGGAAAATTAAATTGTCCTGCCATTGCGATACCGGCGATACCCATCGCGGCTGGGATTCCTCTACAAAACACCGCTCGCAAAAGCATGCGGGGCATACCTGGCGGCAGGCGTAGCACCGTATGCAGCGGTTGAACTGCTGCTTCCAGTATGACCATCTCTGGTCCGGGGACATTTGTTTCAACTCCTTGATTTTTTCCCTGCTTGCTTCACTATTACGGATTTCAACAGCAGGCCCCTGGATAAGAAAGTCATATTCCTGAGGAATTTGCAGCTCACATCCGATGCAATGATCAAATAAAACCGCAGCCGCCGGGACCTCCTGTTTCTCACTTCCCACAGTAATGACGACTTTATCGGCAACAACGACGACTTCGTCGATCTCGTCTCTTTCCTTGCCCGCCAGCTTTTCAACCTTTTTAAGGTCAATTAAACCTGAGCAGGGAATCCCCAGAATTACAATATCCTGCCTTGTAATCTGCTTATCCTGAATCAGGCTGACGATGGAGCGACTGTCACAGCCTTTGGCGACGATGCCCAACCGGCCGGAAATCTCCAATGCATATGTCGCCAGGTTATTGCTGATAAACGGGTTGATGACCAGACTACTGGTCTCATCTTTGTCTCCGGTTATAAGGGGAGTGGTAGTATGTTTCAGGGTGCCCGATGCAAAGCCTACTATGTAGTCCACCGTCCCTTCTTCAAGCAATTTGGCAGCCTGATCGCGCAGCTCTTTTTCCATATCACTTCCCTTCATCATTGAACAAATTACTGGGCCCGATTGCCCGCACGTTTTCTACGACATCCTCTACCACCTGGGCAAATTTGGTCCCTTCCGACGCCGATACCCAGCTGGCCTGGACCCTCTGCTCCGGAATACCCAGGTATTCCAGAAATTTTTTGGTTACCGCAATCCTGCGCCTAGCGCGGTAGTTGCCTGTCTGGTAGTGGCAATCGCCGGGATGACAACCTGAAACCAGAACGCCGTCAAAGCCCAGGCGCAAGCCCTTGAGAACGAACAGCGGATCAATCCTGCCCGAACACGGCACTTTTAACACGGTCAGGTTGCTGGGATACTTTTTACGGCTGGTGCCTGCCAGGTCAGCGCCGGCGTAGCTGCACCATTTACAGAGAAATCCGACGATACGGGGTTGGTCCTCCTTCTTAGGTTTCATCGATAATTACACCTCACTTCCGCAAATGACATGCATATTATGTAAATTTAAACCAGCATATTCTCCATCTCGGCTACAAGCTGCTCACCGGTAAAGTGCTTCAAGCTAATGGAACTGCTGAAACAGCCTCCAACGCAAGCGCCGCATCCCTTGCACAACACCTCGTTGACCCTGCACACATCTTTTTCCTCGATAAAGTCGATGGCGCTATAAGGACAGACAACCCGGCATATCTGGCAGCCTGAACAGCTTTTTTCGTCGATGAAAGCCGTTGCCGCTTCTATTTCAATATTGGCCTGTCCGATAAGGGACAGCACTTCAGCCGCCGCTGCCGAAGCCTGTGCTACTGTATCCGGGATATCTTTGGGACCCTGGCAACATCCAATGACAAACACGCCGTCTGTAGCCGTAGCCACAGGATCCAGCTTGGGGTGCCTTTCCAGGAAAAAGCCATCCGCGCTCTGGTTAATATTGAATATACGACTCACGTTTTTAACATCCGGCTGCGGCTCCATTGCATTGCTCAGGATAACCATATCCACCGGCAGGCGCCGCTGGACACCGGGATAGGTTTCCTCTTCGTATTGAACGACGAGCTTGCCCTGCTCCTGCGGCGTTTCGGCCACATAAGTGACGCTGCTGGGACGTGCTTCAATGAACGTGGTGCCTTCCCTTGCAACACGATTGTAAAACTCCTCAAAACCTTTACCAAAGGCCCTGACATCGATGTAGAATTCATAAATCTTTGCCCCGGGTACATGCTCTCTTGCCAGATGACCCAGCTTCAGAGAATACATACAGCAAACACGGGAGCAGTACTCATGGTAGTTTTTATCCCTGCTGCCGACGCAATGGATGATGGCTATGCTTTTCGGTGGAGAACCATCCTTAAGATACACATGGCCTTCAGTGGGCCCGGCGGAATTGATTAAGCGCTCGAACTCAAGCGCAGTAAGCACGTTGTCAAAGTGCCCGTATCCGTATTCATAGGCGCCCTGGGGTTTGAACATCTCATATCCGGTAGCCACAATGATATTCCCCACTGCCGCCTCGAAGATTTCGTCCTTCATGCTGTGGTCTATTGCTCCACGCTCACATATCTTGACACACTCCCAGCACTCGGAGCACACACCGCAGCTCAAACACCGTTGCGCTTCTTCCACAGCCATGGCCTCGGTAAAGCCCGTCTCTACTTCGGCAAAACCTTTGCGTTTGTCCAGTTCCAGCAGTGGCATGACCTTCCTGGCCTTCTTCACTACGTTGTCCTTGGGTACGTTTTTAACCCTTTCCGGACGGACCGGCCTTCCCTGCCTCAAATCCATTCCTTTCAGGAAGTGGTCTATGGAGACGGCAGCTTCCTTGCCGGCAGCAACCGCAGAGATCACATCATCGGGGCCTGAAATAACATCCCCGCCTGCAAATATACCCTCCTTGTTTGTCTTGAAAGTCTCCGGATCAACTGAAACCGTGCCGAAATGGGTATATTCCAGATCCTTGGTCAGCGAAGTTCTATCCACTATCTGCCCGACAGCAATAATGACGTTATCGACAGGTATCTCAAATTCCGATCCCTGGATCGGTATGGGACGCCTGCGCTTGCTTTCATCCGGTTCACCGAGCTGCATGCGGATGCACTGTATTCCAGATACTTTGCCTCCCACATCCACAACAGCCACCGGCGCCGCCAGAATCTGAATTTTTATCCCTTCGTGTAATCCCTCCTCAACCTCGGCATACAAGGCCGGCATCTCATCCCGGGAGCGCCGATAAACCATGGTCACTTCTTTAGCTCCCAGACGCCTCGCTGTTCGCGCCGCATCCACAGCCGCATTGCCTCCTCCTATCACCGCCACACGCTTTCCTATCTTGACATCCTCGCCCATGCGCACTCTTCTCAGAAAATCAAGCGCATGCAGAACGCCGTTTGCATCCTCATGGGGAATACCCATTTTCTGGCTTATTCCGGCGCCGGTGCCCATAAATACAGCCTTATAACCTTTATCGAAAATCTCTTTGAAGCTTTCCACACGCGAATTGGTGAGTATCTCTACTCCCAGTTCCTGTATATAGCTGATCTCATTCTCAAGTATTTTCCGGGGTAACCTGTATTCCGGAATAGCATATCGCATCAAGCCGCCGGGCTCGGGCGCAGCCTCGAAGACGGTAACAGGATAGCCCAACCTGATCAGGTCGTAAGCACATGCCAGGCCTGCCGGCCCCGAACCGATTATGGCTACCTTGTCCTGGCTGACCTGTCCTACTTTAGCAGCCTTGTCTCTGCCTGCTTTAAGTTCATAGTCAGCCATAAAGCGTTTCAAATACCTGATCGCAACCGGCTCATCAACCTTCCCCCTTTCACAGTCGGCTTCGCAAGGATGGGTACAGATCCTTCCGCATACACCGGCAAAAGGCTGCGTCCTCCTGAATACTTCCAATGCCTCCTTATACTTTCCTTTTGAAATAAGTGCCACATAGCCCTGCGCGTCAACACCGGCGGGGCATGCCGTCCTGCAGGGAGGGGCTCCCCTTTTCTCGATTGTGGCGATGTTCGGCACTGCCTGCAGGAAAGGACGGTATATCGCCTTTCTCTTGCTCAGCCCCATGTTGAACTCGGAAGGTACTTCAACCGGACATGCCTTTTCACATTCAGCACAACCGCTGCATTTACTCTTGTCCACGTAACGGGCTTTCTTCCTGATTTTGACCTTGAAATTGCCGATAAAACCTGATACTTCCTCCACCTCGCTGTAAGTCAGCAGCTCGATATTGGGATGGCGGCTCACCAGCGTCATTTTGGGCGTCAGGATGCAGGCAGAACAGTCCAGCGTGGGAAAGGTCTTGTCCAGCTGCGCCATGTGACCACCTATGCTCGGCGTCCTCTCCACCATATATACCTTGTTCCCCGAATCGGCGACTTCCAACGCGGCCTGGATGCCGGCTATGCCGCCGCCAACCACCAGCGTATTGGGATTGATGGGAACCTTCCTCATCTCCAGCGGTTGGTGGTAATAAACCCGGTATACCGCCGCCCTCACCAGCGACTTGGCCTTGCTGGTCGCGCCTCCATGATCCTCCGTGACCCATGATCACTGCTAACGTATATTGGCCATCTGGAACAGGTACTGATTTACCCCTG
>JAQUQM010000085.1 GCA_028716085.1 Dehalococcoidia bacterium
GTCGGGGACGGAGGCGACCCCGTGGTGGGGCTCGATCGTGCAGAACGGGTACGCCTCGACCCGCGCCCCGGCCAGGGTGAGGGCGTTGAAGATCGTGGACTTCCCCGCGTTGGGGAGCCCCACCAGGTGCTATAATTGGCTGTTAGCAGCATATAAAGATTGACGGGTAAGTACGAACATTGGCTGGGACAGGATACAGGTAATTTTAAAAATGCAAAATTCTAAGCGGGAAGGTAAGTGATATGAAGGAAGGACAGGCCGGTATCATCGAAGTTTTAAAGTATGCCATCCAGATGGAACTCGACGGTAAAAAGTTCTATCAACTCGCGGCGAAGGAGAGCAACAATAAAGCCGGCAAAGAGCTGTTCCCCTGGCTGGCGGAGCAGGAGGATGAGCACAGGAAGCGCTTTGAAAGGATCTATGAAGCCCTGGCCGCGGACAAAGGCTGGCCCGAGATCGACGTCAAACCGGATAAGAATAAAAAACTGGTAACCTTGTTTGCCAGGGCAATAAAAAAGGCCGGCACGGCCGTTAAGGCAGGGCATGGTGAATTCGAGGCGGTGGAGAAAGCCATGGAGATGGAAATCAAATCAAGGGATTATTATCGTTTGCATGCCGATAAGTCGGTTTCTGATATCGCGAAGAATTTTTATTCACAAATAGCTGCTGAGGAGCAGGGACATTATCTTGCACTTGTAGATTACAAGGAATATATAGCCGACCCTGTCGGCTGGTTTACCAGGACCGAGCACCATATGCTCGACGGAGCGTAGCCAACTACTTAATAGAGGAGCGCATGGAATGAGCGATACGACTCTGGAAATCAAGGATCTCAGCGTTGAAGTCGAAGGTCGGCAGATACTGCATGATATCAACCTGACCATTAAGACCGGCGAGACGCATGTGCTTTTCGGCCCCAACGGCAACGGCAAGACCACGCTGCTGATGACCATCATGGGCTCGCCCAAATACAGGATTACAAAGGGGAATATTATCCTGAAAGGGACGGATATCACCAACCTGCCCATGGATGAGAGGGCACGGATGGGAATAGGCATGTCTATGCAGAGGCCCCCGGTGGTCAGGGGGGTAAAAACAAGGGACATGGTAACCGCCTGTGCCAGGGGTAGGGAGAGCGATGATGAGCTTAACTCCATTTTCCTGTCTACCAACCTCAACGAACTTGTGGACCGGGACATCAACTACGGTTTTTCCGGGGGCGAGATCAAGCGGTCGGAACTGGCGCAACTGCTGGCGCAAAAACCCGACCTTGTCCTGCTGGATGAGCCCGAGTCAGGCGTGGACCTGGTAAACATTGCGCTGATCGGGCACCTGATCAACCAGTTGCTGCAAAAAAAACATCCCATCCGGGAAAGGATGCGCAGCGGGCTGATCATCACACACACGGGACACATACTGGACTACGTCGATGCGCGGACCGGCTATGTGATGCTGGCAGGCACCATAATCTGTGAAGGCGATCCGCATGAAATATTAAAGACCATCGTCAAAAAAGGTTATGAGGAGTGCCGCAAATGCATAGCCTAGATACCTCCAAAGAATCCAAGGAAAAGGCCCGCGCGGCAGCGGCAAAAAAAGCGCGTTTCGGTGAAGACATCGAACTCGCCAAATACGAGCATGCCGCCGCGGAACTGCCCTACCAGGAAGACCTCTCGGTTATTTCAGGGGATGCCAAAAGCCAGATGCTGCAGACAGGCGTGGTAGTGGATGACACCAGCCAGCGCTCAGGCACCATCATCCAGATGGACCATTCCGTCATCCACAGCATAACCAAGCAGGACGACATAGAGGTTATGTCCACCATGAAAGCGCTGGAGAAATACGACTGGCTGGCTGAATATATGTGGAAAGCGGTGGCCGTGGATGCGGATAAATACACCGCCCATGTCGAGCTCAACCCGGGGAACGGTTACTTCATCAGGGCTTTGCCGGGCAGTAAAACAGTCTATCCGGTGCAGGCGTGCCTGTATATCGGCAAGAAAAACCTGGCGCAGAGCGTGCACAACATCATAATTGCCGAAGAGGGGTCTGAGCTCCACATCATCACGGGCTGTACAACAGCGCCCAGGGAGGAGCCGGCCATGCACCTGGGAGTATCCGAGTTCTATATCAAGAAAGGCGCCAAGATCAGCTTCACCATGATCCATAACTGGTCGCCCGAGACGGAGGTCCGCCCCCGCACCGGCGTTATCATGGAGGAGGGCGGCATATATCTGAGCAACTATATAATTATGAAACCAGTCAAGTCATTGCAGGCCAACCCCATTGCCAGGTGCAACGGCAACAATACCATCACCAGGTTCAACAGCATTGTACTCTGCCCTCCCGGTTCCAATATGGACCTGGGTTCACAGGTCATTCTGAACGGCGCCGGTTCGAGGACTGAGATCATCTCCCGCGCCATAACGACCGGCGGCAACATCGTCGCCCGTGGTTACATTGAAGGTAATGCGCCGGATGTAAAAGGACATCTGGAATGCCGCGGCCTGATTCTAAAGGGCGACGGTCATATCCATGCCATTCCCGAGCTTAAAGGGAACCTGGCGGGTATAGACTTATCACATGAGGCTGCAGTTGGTAAAATAGCTGAGGAGGAGGTCGAGTACCTGATGATGCGGGGGTTGACCCGCGACGAGGCGACGGCCACCATAGTCCGCGGCTTCCTCAGGGTGGAAATCGAGGGGCTTCCCCCGGAGCTGACAGCACAGATCAAGCAGGCGGTCGAGACAGCCGAAAAAGACCTGATGTAGGGTTAAGGAGAGGTATTGTTATGAATACTAAAGCGCTGTATTCCCTCACCTACGGTTTATACGTCGTTTCATCTAAGAAAGACGGCAAGATCAACGGGCAGATCGCCAACACGGCCATCCAGATATGCTCCGAGCCGCAGGTAATAGCGGTGACTATCAACCGCAACAACCTGACACACGAGTATATCACCGCCAGCAATGTATTCACGGTTTCCATACTCGGCAAAGACACGCCGCTGAATTTCATCGGAGGCTTCGGCTTTAAGAGCGGCAGGGACGTGGACAAATTCGCAGGCATCAATTTCAAGACAGGTCAAACCGGGGCTCCTGTGGTCACGGATAATTCACTGGCATATCTGGAGGCGGAAGTCATCAGCCGGACGGACGTCCACACCCACACCATCTTCGCCGGCAAACTCGTCGATGCCGATGTCATCCGCGAAGGCGAGCCGCTCACCTATGCTTACTATCAGCAGGTGAAGCGCGGCACCACACCCAAATCAGCCCCCAGCTATAACGCCGAAAAAAAGGAGGAGAAACCCAAGATGGACAAGTACCAGTGCAGCGTTTGCGGCTATATATACGATCCCGAAAAAGGCGATCCCGACGGAGGCATCAAACCGGGTACGAGGTTCGAAGACCTGCCCGATGACTGGACCTGCCCCGTTTGCGGCGCCAGCAAAGACCAGTTTAAACCTGTGTAGCGGAGGTTGATATGAACAGGCTTGATATTAAGCCCGGCATCGATGCCGTGGGAGCGATAGACTGGGACCGGCGGCTGTTCGACTCGCTGATCCCCCTGCCCGACGGCACCAGTTACAACGCCTATCTGGTTCGCGGAAGCCAGAAAAAAGCTCTCATAGATACCGTGGATCCGGCCATGGACTATGTCCTCATCAATAACCTGGACCAGCTTAGAATAGACCAGCTCGATTACATTATCTGCAACCACGCGGAACAGGACCATTCTGGCAGCATCCCCATGATGCTGGAGCTCTATCCTGACGCTAAAGTTGTCTGCACTCCCAAATGCAAGGGAATGCTCATCGATCTGCTCCACCTGGATGAAAGCGTATTTATCACGGTTGAGGACAAGGCGACGCTGTCGCTGGGCGACAGGACGCTTGAATTTATTCACGCGCCCTGGGTCCACTGGCCGGAAACGATGCTGACCTACCTTCGTGAGGATAAGATACTGTTTTCCTGCGACTTTTTCGGTGCACACCTGGCCCAGTCGGCACTGTACGTGCAGGAAGGCGGGAATATTTATGAATCGGCCAAGCGCTATTTCGGCGAAATCATGATGCCCTTCCGCGTAAATATCCAGAAGAACCTGGAAAAGCTCAAGGACTATCAGATCGATATCATAGCGCCGAGCCACGGGCCTGTACACAATAAGCCCGAATATATCCTGAATGCTTACCATAGCTGGGTTTATGACGAACCGAAGAATATCGTTCTTCTCCCCTACGTATCCATGCACGGCAGCACGAAGGACATGGTCAACCATTTCGTAGAGTCACTGATGCAGAGGGGAGTTAATGTCAAGCAGTTCGATCTCACCGCCACGGACCTGGGCAAGCTGGCGATCGCGCTGGTTGACGCGGCAACCCTCGTAGTAGGCTCCTGTACTGTTCTGGGCGGGGCACATCCCTTTGCGGCCAATGCCGCCTTCCTGGCCAATGCGCTGCGGCCCAACATGAAGTTTGCCAGCATCATCGGCTCCTACGGATGGGGTTCACGCGCCGTGGAGCAGATTACAGGATCGTTGACCAGCCTGAAAGTAGAACTGCTGGAGCCTGTTTATATTAAAGGACATCCCCGGGAAGAAGATTTCAAAGCGCTGGACAGGCTGGCCGAAACCATAGCTCAGAAACACCGCCAGAACGGCTATAAATAAACACTATTTACGGGGGATTAGCTTATGACTTACTGGATGTGCGAAAAATGTAACTTCGTTATTGAAACCGTCAAACCTCCCGATCCCTGTCCCAGCTGCCACATCAAATGCGTTTTTACAGATGTTACGTCATATACACCGGATTATGGCGGCGTGGGCAGCCTGGACTCGAGGCTGGTTGCCCAGCGCGTGATGAAAAAGGAACGGTCAGGCAAGATCGTGCGTTTCAGCGACCTGATCAGGGGACGCACCTCGGAAGGCAAGGAAAAACATGTACCTGCCATCGAGATAAGTAAAAGTCACGGCAAAAAAGGCAAAGACACGGTTGAAATCGTAGTCGGCAGGGAAGTCCCCCATCCGAATACTGAAGATCATCACATAGTGTGGATTCAGGCATTCGGGGCCAGGAAAGATGGCCAGGTACTCGATTTGGGCAGGGCGATTTTCAAACCGGGTGTGGATAAACCGGTATATTCATTTGAAATAGACTCTTCTGAGTTCAAACATCTATTTGCGTTCAGCTACTGCAATAAACACGGCGTGTGGGAGCAGCACCTGGAGGTTTAAAAAAGGATCGAAGATACAGACTGCGCCCGGAGGGGGTGATTGAATGGCCGTCGTAGGACCGGACGGAACACCGACGGAATCGGGTTCAAAAATATTACTGGCGGTAAAAAGCGGTTATGCCCTGCCTGACGAGATCGCCTATATTACCAGCCTGGCACTTTTCACAGTAACCAGCGGATTAAAAGACCTCGAACGGGTAAAACTCATCCGCCGCGACGGGGAGAAATGGGTACTGGCAGAACGCGGGATTGATTTGCTCAGCTGATCTCCTCCAAGGATAATGATTAGAGTTTATGTAAAATGACAGAAGGCACACAATCGAAGAAAACGCTAAAAGCCACCATCAATGTGGGCGGGATGACCTGCGCTACATGTGCCCTGACTATTGAGAAAACGCTCGCGGAACTGCCGGGAGTAGCGAATGCTTCTATCTCATTCGCCTCGGAAAAGGCCTCTGTGGAATACGATCCCGCAAAAATCCATCTGGAACAGATTAACCATGCCATCCATGAACTGGGATATACCTCCCGCAACCGTAAATCGATCTTCCCCGTCGGCGGGATGACCTGCGCTTCGTGTGTTTCAAGGGTGGAAAGCGCCCTGCTCAGTATGCCGGGAGTGGTCTCAGCCAGCGTCAACCTGGCTTCCGAGAAAGCAAGTGTGGAGTATACGGACGATGCCACTATTGTCGATATGCGGCGGGCTGTATCAGAGGCAGGATACGAGCTGGGGGAGGAAGCGGCCAGCATTGATGAAATCGCACTTGCTGCCAACCGAGAAACAGCCGATTTAAGGAACAAGTTCATTTTCTCGCTGGTTGTAGCGGCCGTCGTTATGGTTCTCAGCATGGCCACAGCACTTGATTTCCCTTTTAAACCTTACCTGTTGTGGGCGCTGGCAACGCCGGTTCAGTTCTGGGCCGGTCTGCGTTTCTATAAGGGCGCCTGGGGCGCCACCAGGCATAAGACCGCCGATATGAATACGCTGATAGCCGTAGGCACTACCGCTGCCTATTTTTTCAGCGTTGCGGTTGTACTTTTCCCGGGATTCTTTATGCAAGCAGGCATGGGACACGGGCTTTACTTCGATACCTCAGCCATGATCATTGCTCTTATTTTAATGGGACGCTTCCTCGAGTCGAGAGCCAAGGGCCAAACCTCCGACGCCATGAAGAAGCTGATCGGCCTGCGTCCCGCCGTGGCAACGGTAATCCGTGATGGGAAAGACCTTGAGATTCCGATTGAGGATGTCCTCGTCGGTGACCTGCTCCTGGTAAAACCTGGTGAGAAGATACCGGTTGACGGCACGGTGAAAGAGGGATACTCAACCGTCGATGAGTCCATGATTACAGGCGAAAGCATTCCTGTGGAGAAAAAAGCGGGGGACATTGTTATAGGCGCCACCATCAACAAGACGGGCAGCTTCAGCTTTGAAGCCACGCGGGTGGGCAGGGACACGCTGCTTTCCCAGATAATCCGCATGGTGGATGAGGCACAGAGCAGCAAGGCACCCATACAACGACTGGCGGATGTCATCGCCAGCTACTTCGTTCCTATCGTAATAATCATTGCCGTAGTAACTTTCATCATCTGGATGATAATCGGGCCGCAGCCGAGATTCACCTATGCCCTGCTGAATTTCGTCGCCGTTCTGATAATTGCCTGCCCCTGCGCGCTGGGGCTGGCCACACCGACCGCTATCATCGTCGGTACCGGCAAGGGCGCTGAAAACGGCATACTCATCCGAAGCGGTGAATCTCTGGAACGTGCACACAAGGTCAATTACGTTCTGCTGGATAAGACAGGGACTCTAACTCGCGGGGAGCCGGTGGTCACCGATATTTTCCCGCTTGCGCCGCATACAGGTGATTCAATACTGGCGACTGCCGCTGCGGTGGAACGCAGCTCGGAACATCCGCTGGCCCAGGCAATCTACCGGGCCGCAATGGAGAAAGGACTGCCGCTTAAGCAGGCGGAGGACTTCAATGCCCTGCCAGGCCTGGGGATCGAAGTAAAAATTGATGGCCACGATATTTTGATGGGTAACCTGTCGCTGATGAAAGAGAAAGCAGTTGACCTCAACGGATCTGAGATAGAGGCTGAAAGGATGTGGAATGAAGGGAAAACCGTGCTCTTCCTGGCACAGGAAAACAAAGTCAGCGGGCTGGTGGCACTCGCCGATACGCTCAAGCCCGATGCCATGCAGGCCGTCGACACACTGAAGAGGATGGGCATTCAGGTGGCCATGATCACGGGAGACAACCAGCGGGCAGCCAATTTTATCGCCGGTCAGGCGGGCATCGATAACGTCATCGCGGAAGTGCTGCCGGAAAACAAAGCTGTAGAAGTACACAGACTGCAGGAACAGGGATATGTTACCGCCATGGTAGGCGACGGCATTAACGACGCGCCGGCGCTGGCACAGGCTGATGTAGGCATTGCCATAGGCACGGGCACCGATATCGCCATGGAGACGGCCGACATCACCCTGATCAGGGGGGACCTGGACGGCATGGTAACAGCAATCATGCTCAGCAAAAGCACGGTGCGTACCATCAAGCAAAACCTGTTCTGGGCTTTTGCCTATAATGTGATTTTAATTCCTGTAGCAGCGGGTATCCTGTACCCCTTCTTTATAGACAGCGGTGTGCCTTCTTCGTTGCAGTTCATATTCGGTCACTATGGTTTCCTCAATCCCATGCTGGCCGCACTGGCTATGGCGGCAAGCTCCATTACCGTAGTGTCCAATTCTTTGAGATTGCGAGCTTTTAAGCCGGTAAGATATAAAATATCGCAGGAAGGAGGAACGAATATGGCTATTGACCCTGTATGTAAAATGGAAGTGGACGAGAAAAAGGCGGCAGCTACATCCGAATACAAAGGGAAGAAATACTACTTTTGCGCAGTGGGATGTAAAAAAGCATTCGACGCAAATCCTGAAAAATATTTAAGCCAGGCAAAATAACCTTTGTCACATACAATAGGCGATGGTGATGCTAACATTTCGCTGATTTTAGCAAAAAATAATGGGGGTAGAAATTGAAAAATTCAGAGATAGCAGGTCTGCTGAACAAAGACATCGAGGGTGAGCACGCTGCGATTATTCAGTACCTGATGCATGGCTATGCTATGGGCGAGGGGGAAATTGCCTGTGAAATAGAGGCCATTGCCCGCGAGGAGATGAGGCATCTGGACTGGCTGGCTGAAAAGGTGGTTGAGCTCGGGGGAAAACCCAGTTTCACCAGGGGTGAAATGCGCACCGGCGGCAAGACTGTGGCACAGTGGATGAAAAACGATGTGCTGGCTGAAGAGGACGCCATCAAAATGTACCGGGACCATATTAAGCTTATCAAGGACATCAAGATCAAGCGCCTGCTGGAACGCATATTATCCGATGAGCTATCACATCATGGCGACTTCGCCCATTTCGTCACTAAGGTAGCTAAGGAAGGACTAAAAGACCTGCGCGGTGGCAAAAAAGATAAAGTGGCAGGCATATTAAATTGGGGAATCGAGCATGAATACACAGTGGTGATCCAATATCTGCTTCACTCCTACCTGGCTCCCAATGAAGAGATGAAGCAGGAGATGCAGGACCAGGCCATCAATGAGATGCAGCACCTGGGCTGGCTGGCGGAGGAACTGGTCGGTGGCGGTGGTAGTCCTAGGATCGAACATACCGGAATCGACAAATCTAAAAAACCAGTAGATATGCTGAAGGCCGACATCAAAATCGAAAAGGAGGTGGCGGCGGAATACGATCGGGCAGCCAGGATTGTGAAGGACCCCAAGCTGAAGAAACTGCTTAACAGGATCCGTGACCATGAACTGTACCACGTAAAGATATTCAGCGATATTAAGAAAGACCTGGAAAAATAATCTAGAGGAGGAATTTAAATGGCATACGAGGCAAAAGATTATTCCAAAATCCTGGGCATGGAAGGCTTCAGCGACACTCTGCTGAATAACCATTTTACTCTCTACAAAGGATATGTAACCAATACCAACAAGCTGCTTGATACGCTTGCAGCCATGCTGAAAGAAGGTAAAACCGCCACACCGGAATACGCTGAATTGAAAAGGCGGTTCGGCTGGGAATTCAATGGTATGCGGCTGCACGAATTCTACTTCGAAAGCCTGGGCGGCAAGGCCGCGCTGAATAAGGATGGGAAGCTCGGTAAATTGATGGCGGACAATTTCGGCGGCTATGATTCATGGCTGCAGGACTTCAAGGGAACGGCCACCATGCGCGGCATCGGCTGGACCATACTTTACCAGGATGTGATCGGCGGCAGGCTGTTCAACCAGTGGGTCAACGAGCATGATGTGGGACATCCGGCAGGATGCAACCCATTGCTCATACTGGATGTCTTCGAACATGCATTTATGACCGATTACGGGTTGAAACGCGCTGACTATATCGAGGCATTCCTCAAGAACATAAACTGGGCTGTGGTCGAAGCGCGTGTCCGGTAACTCGATTGGTGAGGAGATCCACAATGGGCAGGTTTGTTGAAGCAGTTAAAACAACAGAGTTACCCGCAGGAAATATGAGAGCCGTAGAATTGGAGGGGCAGGATGTCTTACTGGCTAACATTAACGGCAATTTCTATGCGATAAGCAATAAATGCCCGCATATGGGCGGCAACCTTTCGAAAGGCAAGCTTGAAGGATCTATTGTGACGTGCCCTTTGCATGGATCACAATTCGATATTTCAACCGGTAAGGTTATCCGTTGGCTTAAGGGTTCGGGAATACTATCTTCCATCGGGAAAACTTTAAAGGCGCCTCAAGATGCAAGGAAATACCCGGTAAAGATTGAGAGCGATACTGTGTTGGTGTTAATAGAAAAAACGTGAGTGGAAATGAACTAACCCCGGTAAAAATCCTGCCTGGTACTACCAGAAGCCCTATTTGTTAAGGAGGAATTAATGGCAACTGCATTCATCCGGCTCGGATCTAGGTCAATCGTTATGCCAGTTTTTATCTCAATATTGCTGATATTTTTGACTTTTCTTCTATCCTGCCAGCCTGCAACTCCTGCTGCTCCCCCTGCACAGTTGCCTGCAAGTTCTCCTGCAGCACCGGCGCAATCAACTCCACAAGAATCACAGCCTGCTGCCGGAACCTCCGGTTCGTCGGCTGCATGGGTGCCCGATGGTACAATCACGCAGGGCGAATACCAGAAAAGTAAAAGCTTCGGCGATTACGAGATAAACTGGTCCGCTGATAATGAGTTTGTTTATATCGGGATGAAAGCAAAAACGGATGGATGGGTAGCCATGGGCTTCGGTGCGGAACAGTTTATGAAAAACGCGGATATAGTTGAAGGTTACCTTAGCGATGGTAAAGCGGCCATTGCAGATATGTTCAGCACGGGTGAGTTCGGGCCTCATCCTGCTGACGTTCAACAGGGTGGCACAGACGACATATTGCAGTTTGGCGGCAAGAGGGAAAACGGGGCTACGGTGATCGAGTTCAAGAGAAAGTTAGATACCGGTGACAAATTCGATAAACCGCTGGTAAAAGGCGCCAATAAAATCATCTGGTCTTTCGGTGCAGACGATCAGCCGACTAATAAGCATGTCACCAGGGGAAGCGGTGAAATCGACCTGTAGAATCTAGTTCATCAAAAATCGGAATCACAGGAGTAAGTATATGGATGCTTTTTTCCATTCGGTGCTGGCAGCCAGGATAATTTTCATCTTTGCGATATTCAACCTGATTCTAGGGGTACTCGTTTTCATGTCCTGCCGCTGCCTGCCGGGTTTTAAATTCGCCCAGAAGCTGATGCAGAATAAATCGTATCTCAAATTTTACAAATTCCACTGCTATATCTGGCTTGTCTTCCTGATATCCGTCACAATCCACGCTGTATTTGCCATCGGTTTTACAGGTATACCGTTTTAAAGATTGAATATGAGAATTGATAGGCTGCTGCTTTTTCCCTTGTGCGGCCTGGCGCTGTTTACAGCTTATGCGGCAGGTTGCACCGGAGGCATACCCCCCGAGCAGGCAAAAGAGCTCGAGGCGGTACAGGTAAAAGAGTACCAGGGTGAAAAGCTGTCTTCGGTTACTGATTTCAGGGAGAATTCCATTAAAGGTCCCCAGCACATCATAATGGATAACTATACACTTAAGGTTAGCGGCCTGGTGGAGAAGCCGTCTTCCAATACTTATGAGGAAGTAATCAAAGGGAATCAGAGATATACAAAAGTCGTCGGCCTCGATTGTGTGGAAGGCTGCTCAGTCAAGATTCTCTGGGAAGGCGTACGCATTAAAGACCTCATTGAGAAAGCCGGCGTGCTGCCCACGGCCAGGGTTATCATCTTTCATGCATATGACGGATATACTACTGCCCTGCCCCTGAAT
>JAQUQM010000086.1 GCA_028716085.1 Dehalococcoidia bacterium
TGCTCCGGAATAAAAGACCTGTACTCGGGTGATAGCACGAACTGAATATTAGTATTGATAACTTTTTCCAGCGGATATCCGGTTAGCGCTTCCAGGGTTTTATTGGCAAATGTAAAATTTCCTTCCCTGTCCAGTGTGAAAATAACATCCTGAGTCGTATCCAGGATATGTTGTATCCTTTTTTCAGCTTTGCTCGCCTGCTCACGTTGCACAATGAGCTCGTTGTGAATTTTGTATATTTCTCGGAAGCTGAAATGCACCAGCAAAAATATTATCGACATACCGAAGAGCCAGTCCAGTATCATCTGGAAACCTGTCACTGCAATGCCGGAGCTCAGGAAAACATAGTGGATTATTTGGAGCGATGCCAGAGTTGCTCCAGCCATAAATAGAATCAGCGCCTCCAGCTGCCTGAACTGAACCTTGACTTCCTTTCTTAATATTTCACTGGACATTTATCACCTTCCAACCCTTATTTTTGTTTACAAATTACTATGCCGTCCAACTATTTTCAGCGTCTCGCATAATTACTCGAACTTGTATTGTAACCATAATCTTTATCGTCATATGCCTCTTCGTCGTCATCTTCGATATCCTCGTTGATGCTCCTCAGTTTCCTGATAGTATGACCGATCCAGAAGAACATAAAGGCGAACAGCAGCATTCCCAGCCCGATGAGTATCCATTTAACCCAATCCGGCATATTGCTCAATACTGTAAAAATTGTGTGACCCTTATAGAACGATTGCACTGATGACCACCCGCTTTCATTGGAAGCCAGATCAACTGCTTTTACCCTCCAGTAATAGGGTTTTTCGCTTCCCGGAAGCATTTTGCTTTCCTCAGTGATATCGATATAGCTGGTAACAATATTTGCCTGTGACATTATGATGCTGGAGAATTTTGTATCGTCTGCAATCTCCAGCGTATAAGTAACTCCACTGGGATCAGATACGGGACTCCATTCGAAGTGAGGGTCCTTTGTAATTCTGCCGCCGTCGGCCGGTAAATTCAGAAGGGGCACCATGGGTGGTGTTGATTCGACAGTGAAATTCACGGTCTTGATATTTATTCCGTCCGAAGCCGTGATAACGTGCGCACCGGACCTGCTGACCGGTATCTTGAAATTGTAGGTAAAGCTTCCCGTCCCGTCGACCGAGGTTCCTTCGAGTTTAATATTATCGTAGCTAAGAGACACCGGAAAACCGGGACGATAGCCGGAGCCCTGCGCACCTACAAGCATGCCTATATGCCCGGTTTGAGGATTAACATGCAAAGCTGATGACACGGTAAGGTCTTGAAAAGCTTTATTAACACGGTCATCGACTTTAATTTTGTGTACACCATCCCCGCATGAGGGCACCTTGATAGAGGCAGTAAAACCTCCATCCGAACCCGTCTGCACAGAACTGATTTCCTTATCGTCAAAGTAAATGATCACATCCTTAATGGATTGAAAACCCGTTCCAATAAGTGTTACGCTGCTGTTAACCGAAGTAGACGTCGGGGATATATCCATTTTTTGCCGGACGTTGTACACAACGGTCTGGGCATTACTATCGGAATCCTGGGCTTTAATATTATGGTTGCCACGCGGGCACGGAGGTATGGTTAACTTCAGGTCATAGAATCTCCCCTTATCATCTGTTTCGCCCGTGACATACTTGGTATCGTCGAAATAAAGGTGAACCAGCTTTTTGGCAGCAAAGCCCTGACCGTTAACGACGGCTATATCGCCGACAAACCCGCTCACTACCTCTCCCAGCGACATCGACGGGGTAACCTTGAATCCGCCGGCGATCTTATTGACCCCATCATCAGATAGAAGTGTATATCTCCCTGCCGGCCAGATATCTATATCAAAATCCACCACGGCATATCCCGTACTGTCGGTGGTAGCCTTGGCCGCAACGATAGTGCTGCTCCCGATGGTCGTCCCCGTGCCGAAGACAATGATCACCTGTTTATTGACCTGGTGGTTTATTATCCTGACAAATACATGTGTGCCCACAGGACCTTCGGAAGGCATGATCTCTATAGTCGGTACGCCGGCCGGGAAAGTAAGGTTGTCGGTTGCTCCAACAAAAGGCGCGGCAAAAATGAAATCTATAAATATGAATCCCGAAATTGCTATTATCAGGAGGATCCGCAGCAGCCAGCCATAGCAATTGTCAAGCTCCCTGTTCTTAAAGCGACTGCTTAAAGGAGCAAGACCATTTAATATCTTATTTTCTCCAGCTTTTACAGCTTTGCTATCAAATTTATTAAGTGACTGCTTCATGGATTTCCTCCTCTTTTATTTTGGTTTCATTTCTGCCAAGATTGTAGATATTTCACTGCTTAAATCTCCGATATTTTGAACGTCAACGTCGAATAATGACGAAGCCAGTTCAGCCATATCGCTATCCACTTCTTCTCCGACATCAAATACACTCATCAGTGCATCGGTATCCAGCTGCGCTTCCGGCTCATCGGTGCTTTCAACAAGAGTATCCAGTGAAGGAAGGTTTTCCAGATCCCCTGCATTCAGGTCCGGCATGGGAATGTCGCCTTCTTCGTTTTCTGCCTTTTCCGCCGCTGCATCCAGGTTCGCCATCACAGGCGCCGGCTCGGGATCTCTATTCTGCTTGCCTTTGGGTTTCCTGGGTTTCTCATCAGCTTCCTTACCCTCTTCCAACAGCCTGCTATCAGGGTAATCCTTGAGTTTCAGTAGCTTCTCATTCTTTTCCTTGTCTTTTTTCTTCTTCTTTTTATCTTTCCTGTTCTCCGCAGGAGCTTCCAGTTGAGCCGGCCTTCTTCCCTCGGCTATCTCTTTTACTTCCCTGACCCGGGCCAGTTGTCTTTGCCGGGATACTCTACTTTTCTTAGGGACCATGCTTCTCACCATGAGCCAGATAGCGGTAAGCACGCTGACCGTAGCGGCCCCTACTATCCCCAGGTAAACTGTCATCTCAAAATAGTCCACTGTTTACTCCTGCACCATCTTTATTTACCACTCACAGGTAATGTGCCGAACATTCCTCTTACCAGGTCAGGCACAAATACAAAGCTGATTCCCGAAATCAACAAAATAATGGAGAGGTAAAATATATACTTATAGCTGTGTCCCCCCTCTACAAATTTAATTGCCGCCGGGTTTGTTATGGTAAGCATGACAAGCATGGCGGTAACCATCATGTTAAGTACAGTCAGTGGACCGCTGGAATCCGCAAAAAATGCGAAGGTGGGAAGCTGCGAAATAGCCTGCATGCCATCACCGGCCGTTACCGACATTTTCTGCATGGCCTGTGAAAAGTTCAACATTATCTGATAAATACCCACCAGCAATATTGCCATGGTGGCGTGCATGGCTATACAAAGGAAGGAAAATCCGGCTGAAACCATTTTCCTTTTTTCACGCAGTATGCTGATCTTCATGGCAAACATGGAAGCCTGGTTACCCACTTTCTGTGCATCCCCGCCGACCACGATGCCGTCCCAGAAAATGCGCACGCTGCGGTTGACCTGCTCACTTCCGGTCTCATTAACAAATTTCTGCCAGCAAAGATCAGGCCTGATACCGAATTTCAAGGCAGTATTCAATCGGCTTACCGGTTTTTTCAGAGAGGCCAGGGAACCGAAGTCAAGCCTCGTTATTGCCTCTGTCACCGTCGTCCCGATAACCTTCGAAATGCCGCCCAGCGACCTCAGGAATCCGGCGATATCCGCATCGTTTTTATCTATCTGCCTGTCGTCATACATAATAAAAAATCCCGGAGGCATCAAAAGCAGAGCAACGACGATCATACCCCACCCCACACCGGCATTCATGAACAGCAGCACGGGAATCGATACGGCTACCAAAGGTATCGACACATAGAGTAATACCTTGCGGGCTATCGTTTGCCCGGGTGATGTCTGTTCAAGATGATGTGTTTTGCTCTCTTTGGGTGACGCCCGATATAGAATCCAGACACCCAGCAATACTGCCACCAGCATCACAAAAGTAAGCAGTGAAATAGAAGTCGGACTCATAGGAAAAATCAGCATGGACACCACGCTGATAACAACGACGATTGAAGCCGAAATAATAAGCGCCGTATAGGCGTCTGTCCATTTTTTCAGGCTTTCCACGTTCCTTTCATATTCTTCGCCGTAGTGTTCGCCTGATACATATGCTTCCCTTTTGAGAAACTCCGCCAAATCCTCACCTGAGGAAATGGCTCCGGACATGCGCAGCAAGAATGCTTTAGGCACAGCTTCCTTGGTTTTTTCTCCCACAATACGGCAGGCCTCCGAGTAATCGTAATTTAGTTTCTTAGCCATAAAATGTATCTGCCTGATATACACAGACGAAGAAAGTCCCAACCGGGCGGTGTAGTCAAACAGCTGTGCCCTGTTTAACTCGGCCGTAGCCAGAGAAGACATATAAGTTAACTGGCAGAAAAGGTCTCCCTTGAGAAGATCGCTGTTAAACTTGATCTTCTCAATAGGCTGGCTCTCTACCTTATACTTACTTTCTTTAGAAGAGGCCTTCCCTTTGAGCCTTGGCAAGGACTTTAAGGAGATCATAAAAATTCTTTACTCCCTGTAGATTGAGTTTATCCAGTATCCTGGCTCGGCGTTCCACTTCCGCGTAGATGCGCCTTTTTTTATGGGGGGGAATACCGAGCTTGGGTGCGACCTTATGCTCCAGCAGGTAGCTGTTTCCATCACCCGTAAAGATGAATTTATCCGAAACCGGGTCCCAGCGGAACGATTCAACAAATGAAAATGACTGGCTCACCGGATCGTAGCCTACTATCTCATTAATGCTGGTCATCCTTCTTCCCATTTTTCCTGAAGGCAGCTTGACCGCCTGCTGGAATATGGCCAGATTCAGGTTATCCATATAAGTCTTCGGAACGTTGATCGGATTACCTGTCATACGCTGTATCAGCCTTTCCACCGAAGCGGCATGGAAGGTGGCCATCACCGAGTGGCCTGTCTGCATCGCCTGGAAAGCAATGGCTCCTTCTGCGCCACGGATCTCGCCGATGATTATTTCATTCGGCCTCTGACGCAGGGCTGCTTTAAGCAGGTCGAACATAGTAACACCGGACTCACTGTTCTCTTTGGTTGTAGAAACAACCTCGCGAATCCAGTTCTGATGAGGGACCTGAAGCTCCGGCGTATCCTCAATAGACACGATCTTGGCATTGGGATGGATAAATGTTGTTAAAGCATTGAGCGTCGTCGTTTTACCGGAAGCTGTTTCGCCGCAGACGAACACGTTCATGCCTTCACCGATCATAATAGATAAATAGGCTGCCATCTTATAATCACACGTCCCCATATCTATGATTTCAAGTACGGAAAGCGGTGTTTCGCTGAATTTCCTGATAGAAAAGTTGGAGCCGCGCTTGGATACATCGCTGCCATAGACGATATTGATACGCGAACCATCCGGCAGGGTAGCATCCACGATGGGGCTGTGTACGCTTACTGGCCTTCTTATCCGCTCAGCCAGCCGCATCACGAACTGATCAAGATCGTCGGAAGATGAGAAATTGATCACGGTCTTTAAACTGTGGAAAATTTTATGTTCCAGGTATATGACTCCCAGACCGCTGCAGCTTACATCTTCAACGTATTTATCCCAGACTAGTGGATCAAGCATACCGAGGCCCAGTTTATCCCTTAGAATCAGATATTTGATGCCGTTCAACTGCCGGCGCGTTACCTCAAGCGGCCTGACTTTGTTATTGAATTGAAATTTATCCAGTAAAGCCAATCCGGCTGCCGAGCTGCCATTTGCGCTTCGCTTGCCGTTGCCGCCGTTTTTACGTCCGCTGGCATTCAAGGTACCTTTTAGGACACAGATCTCGTCAACACACCGTAAAAAAGCATCCCTTCTCTCATTGTCGGTTTTAACCGAGATATCACCGAGCTGATCCGCCATCTCCAGTAGCCTTATTTCTATCTCATTCATGAGCCTATCCAGATTATCTACAAGCACCGGTTCGATCGGTATATAGGTGTTTCTCCCGTCACCGGCATCATAAAGAATATGCGTAAAAACGCCTTCTTTGATCGGGTAGATGAGGTTCGGATTGTTGCCCACTACTACACTCCGGTCCAACTTATCGTAAAACTTGGGTATTCCGTAATCATCTATCGGCATCATATTCAGATACTCAAGCAGGTGCGGGTGCTTGTCGACAACCTCTTGTGTCTGCTTGGAAAGCAAACTCAATATATTGCAACTGTCTCTCCTCCTGCCATCCTTTTCCGGTATCCGAAACGGTAAAATAAACTCTGGCATAAAGCACCTCAAATAAATACGACTATGCTTTCGCCCTGCCCAGCGGCATGATGCGCATGCCTAGTCCAGGCTCTACATCAAAGCTCATAATATTGCCCGTGCTTTTATCTGCTCCCCGCACTTTGGCGACTTCCAGCACCTTGACCAGCTTATCGCCGACTTCTTCAATACGCAGTCTCAGATGCGCGTCGCAAACAGAACGGATACGTATCAACACCTGCTCGTCAAAGGCATAAGTGTGGGCAACATTGATAATGGTCCGTCCACCGTCGCACAGCTTCTTGCAGGCTTCGAAGTAGTCGATGATCTGGTCAATTGAAGTGTGCCCCAGCACAGGTGTCAGCGAATCGATAATGACCAGCCTGTAACTGGGGTAAGACAGGATGCCTGTCAGAATGGTTGAGAACGTATTGATATTTTTCATTTTAGATGGCTCGATAGTGAAAACTTTGATCCATCCCAGTAACAGCTGGTCCAGTATGCTCAGTCCCAGGCTCTCCATCTGGGTATTCATACTTTTAACCGTGTTTTCTGTGGTAAACAATATGACTTTATGGCGCGTGTTCAACGCTCCCCAGATCATCTGCTGTGAGACTACTGATTTGCCGGCGTCGGACTGGCCCTCAATAAGAGTAAGGGAACCAACCGGGATCCCCCCACCGAGCTTTTTATCAATTTCACCCTGCCCGGTGCATATTATTTCGTCTTGCGACCGTTCTTCTTCGTCCGCTGTCAGTACTCTTCCCATTTAATTCCTCTCAGTAATCTTTACCTGCTACTTTATCTTTCAAATGTAATCTCGCTTATCGCAGCGTTCGGAGTTGCTATGGTGGCCAGGTTAGTGATATTGTCAGTCACTGCCGGCGATAAACTAACTACAACTCTCATCGTTTCCGACGGATTCAATATATTCGGTTCGAAGACTTCAGATCCTCCCTGGAAAAAAAAAGCCGCTGATCGTCCATCCCGGGGTTGAAGCTGAATACGGTATCCACAAGGTGTCACCGTCACCATACCGCACTATCACATCCCAGGCGTCATAGTCCGCCAGTGCTTTCTTTCCATCGTTTTGTATATCTATCGTTACCGACGTGCCGCCGGCATTGGTAACTGCGCTTGTGCACGAGATGCTTGTACTGAGCATGTCCTTTGAGAGCACTTCCTCCTGCCGCAGGGCGTCGGAGACCGTGCTTATTGAGCTCAGGGCACTCATGGAGATGCTAAGCACTCCGGAAATTAGCAGGGCGATGCACACAAGGGCGATGATGAAATTTTCCATTTTTCTCCTAAACTGGTGCTGTAGATTTCTTCATCCGCAATTCCGTTAGGCAGCACGAATTTAAAATAATATTCCCCTGAAGGCGCCGAATCCAGGTATATGGTGACTTTTACCGTTCCTGTTGGGCCCCATACAGAGCCGCTCTCAATGCTGTAGTTCCAATAAGGTTTTGTAGTGACTACGTCGCTGTAAGGGATTCGCGCAAAATTTCCGTCCAGCCCGAAAAACACATCGCTTGTATCAATACCGCCTATACGGGTCGCCCCGACATTTTTTAACCATATATAGACATCGCTTCCGCTATCGGAGATTTCGATAATCTCTACCTTGCTTTTAATCCTGTCGTCGATCTTGGCGGTGGCACTGGTAATAGCGCCTGCGCTTTCGGTTATCGCCGGGAAAATCGCATTGATTATCACAGTGCAGCAGACCATACCTCCGATGATCAACATAATTGTGACCATAACCTTATCCACGGCTGGACTCCTTCATCATTGAAATAATTGACAGCAGGGCGTTATCCTGGACCTGTGTACCGCCCATCAGGCTTTCCAGCTGTGCCAGAAGGGAGAGGTAATCGGCTGCAGCCGGCATCTGCCCATTGGACTCATGGCGTGAAATGCGGGCCATCCTGATCATAACATCTTTAAGGTTGTCGGGAATGCGCCCCATGGTATAGGCCATTTCAACGAGAGTCTCGGTTCTTTCTTTGCCTAACCGTAAAGTTGCCTGGTCGACCCACTGGGTCATTCCTGCAATAACGACCAGATCAGCTTTGCCGCTTGCCGCCAGCGCACTGACCTCTTTCTTTTTCTTACCGTTATCTTTAGCGGCAGTGCTGCCGGCATCCTTTATATTTTTAGGTGATGTCACCCTGGTATTCGTCTTTTCATCGGCTTCTTCCTCATCCTCCTCCTCAAGATCCATCTCAAGTTCTACTTCCTGAGTCTCCTGAACCACATTCTTTTTCTTGCCTTTGGGACCTTTCCCTTTGGGCGCCGGTTCCTCTTCAGCTTCAGCCTCTGCTTCACATTTTGCGGCTTCTTCCGAAGGGCCGAATCCAGCGGAAGGTCCCGGCCCGGGTCCTGCAGAAGGCCCCGCTCCCGGCAAATCGTTCATTGATCCGAATCCGGGTGCTTCTATTTCCGCATCTGCCTTCGGCGCTGGTATCGCCGCGGGCATAGCCGTTGCTGCTGCGTCAATAAACTGTTCAGCTTTTAAATCATCTTTCTGTGCTTCCAGGTCTTCGGGGTTCCCGTCTGTTAGCTTATCTTTTTGCTCGGGATTGGCTCCGGCAGGCGGCACACCGAGGTTCGGTATCATGTTCGCATTAAAGGGGTTCTGGATATTAAGATACTGCTCACGGATATCCAGAAGTATGGATTTGACCTCGTTTTTGAGGATTTTAAATTCTTCTTCCAGTAATTTTATTCTCTGTTCTTCGTTCATTTTATCTACCCCTTTTTCGCAGTGGGCATTCACGCTGCTTTAT
This sequence comes from Dehalococcoidia bacterium, assembly GCA_028716085.1. Lineage (GTDB taxonomy): Bacteria > Chloroflexota > Dehalococcoidia > GIF9 > UBA5629 > JAQUQM01. The sequence goes on from JAQUQM010000086.1 coordinate 9,055, forward strand.
AAACGCCACGTGAATGCCCACCTTTCACATTACCACCTGTGAAACCGATATTGTCTCAATTGTTGATTAATGCAGATCCATCACCGGATCGATCTGAGGCGGCAATGTCCTCTGAATCGTTACTGTTGAGCCCAGGGACGGTTTTACCTGAAGGCTGAAGACATCATTGGCGCTCAGGTTGTCAGTCAGGGCAAGCCCGGTGCCGAGATCGGTGACATCAATCGTGATTTCAAACTGCTCGCCCGGCTCCAGAAGGTTATCGCCGTCATCATCGCCGATGGGATTCGTGGTCCACTTGATATTGTTCAGGTAGTCAGCCGCGGTTGTAATGGCGACGACGCATTTGTTGGTCGCATTGACGGTGCCGTCGCAGGCGGTCAGGTCAATCGGATTGCCCGCGATTGCGTTCTTGACGGTGAACAGGATTGTCTTTACCCGCGTATTATCACTGCTATCGTACTTGGCAATTACCGAACCGGCAAGCTCAAGGTTGGCCTTGGCTTCAGCCAGCCCAGCATAGATGGTTTCCTTGCCCCTTTCGGCTGAGAAGAGGCCTGCGCTCAATACTGCATAGCCGAATACTGCTGCCACAGTTACGAAGGCAATCAGTATGATGGCGGTCTCAAGGCCAGTCATACCTTTGCTATCCCTGTGCAGCCTTTCCATAGCTTTCATTAACTTAATCATTGTTTCCTCCTTTTTTATTGTGTCGACCATTGCTATTGTTTTTGTTCTGCTCGCGATGCCCAAATTGGTTGAGTTAATTTTTTAATAAACTCTCACCTCCTGTAGATTTGTTTATATGTGAATCATAATCTGAGTTGCAGCCACCTCCTTGCCACATATTCAGGTATATTTATCATTACGTTCATAATTTCACCAGGGTAAATCGGCTCCCTTGCTGGAACAAAACCATACGCCAGAGGTGCACTATGCGGATGGCTCCGATTAAATCGGTTCGACCTACATCTCCAGTCAGAAAACCTGAGGCTCCGTTTTCAATCGCCGGTACCAGGAAGTTCTGCTCATCGTTCAGTACGATGACGCCAACCTGCGGAGCGCATTCCTTTATATATGAGATGACTTTGGTGCAGTCCGTACCGCGCAGGCTGCCGTCCAGAATTACGATATCCGGCGCAAGCTTTACCACCAGATCAAGCGCTTCCTTACCGTCTCGCGCTTCTCCAACTACTTTGATGCTGTCGTCACCACCCAGCATATGGCGGATCCCTTCTCGCATAGCTTCACTGCTATCAGCCACAAGTACGCGGATGGTATCTTCAACTAGGTTACCGGCTGATTCTCTGCTGTATACACCAGACGACCGCGTTATCATGATCCTCCTCAGTAATTAGTTTGATCTAATCTGCAATCTTTTAATGGCTTAATTTTGGCATAGAGCTTCCTAGTACATAAGTCCCAAATGGGTCATTTCTATTAGCCAGATTAGCTCATACTTTTGTAACTGCTTTGTGATCTTGAACGTAGCTCAAGGTTGGGAGGCTAAAATGAAAAAGCCCCTTCTCAGGGGCTTTTATAAGTAGGCTGAAATGATAGCTTGGCTAGAGCAAATTTCTTCTATAACCTTCGGCTACAGCCTGGGTGCGGTCTACCGCCTCCAGCTTGGCAAATATCGTATTGGTTTCCCGCTTGACCGTAGCTTCGCTGACACAGAGCTTGCTGGCAATTTCCTTATTGGTCACGCCCGCTGCAATCAACCTTAAAATATCGAGCTGTCTGGCAGACAGCAGGGTATTGCGGCTCAACTGCGCTACATTGGCAAACTGTGTAAACAGCGACCTGGTAACGGAAGGGGCAAACGGGGATTGCCCTTCGTATGCCAGTTTGATCGATCTGGACAGGTCTTCCCTGCCGATGTCTTTAAGCAAATAGCCCACGGCGCCGGCCTCGGCCGCCTGCGCCAGATACTTATCTTCATAAACAGTTAGTATGACTATATTAGCTGTGCATCCTTTGGCTTTGAGCTGCCTGGTAGCTTCGATGCCGCCCATCCCCGGCATGCGTACATCCATGAGAATGATATCGGGAAACCACTCATCTGCTTTGATCATAGCATCTTCACCCGATTTGGCTTCACCCACCACTTCTATTTCACCATCCAACTCCAGCATCCTCCTCAACCCCTCACGAACAAGCTGCTGGTCATCCACTATCAGGACTCTGATCTGCTTTTTATTAATGCTCATAATTTATTGCGGAGTGATGGACTTCCAGTGAATCTGCGCGCTGAGAGATAGGTATCCTGACAAAAATCCTGGTACCCTTACCATATGCAGTGTCAATGGTCAGGTTCCCGCCAAGCATTTCCGCCCTTTCTTTCATAGTAATTAAACCTATGCTGCTTCTAGCCGCTTTATCACTCATAGTTTTATCCAGATCGAATCCCTCCCCATTGTCAACAACTTCAATTATGGCATATTCTAAA
>JAQUQM010000087.1 GCA_028716085.1 Dehalococcoidia bacterium
GCCCGCCTTCAACCCGGTTATTACAGCCTCGGTCCTGGAACTGACCCTCATTTTGGAGAAGATGTCTGCCAGGTGCCCTTTCACCGTGCGCAGGTTGATCTTGAGGTGCAGGGCAATGTCCTTGTTGGCCATGCCCGTGGCAGCCAGCTTCAGTATCTCAAGCTCACGCGCGGACAGCTTCTCTCCCGCATCGAGCCTTACGGATTTCAGCGGATGGCGGGCGGCCTGGGCAATGAGCTGCTTGCCGATGGCGGGAGATAGAACCATGTCCCCCGAGGCAACAGCCCGGATGGCCTGCACGATCTCCTTATCGAAGACGCTTTTCAGAAGGTATCCCGCCGCGCCGGCCTGCAATATATCGCGTATGCTCTGATCGTCGTCATGCACCGTGAGCATCAGCACGGATATCTGCGGCAGGCTCTGCTTGATGCAGGAGGCCGCGTCTATGCCGTTCATTTTTGGCATGCTTACGTCCATGATGATGACATCCGGCCGCAGCTTCCCCGCCATTTCAATAGCCTCTTGCCCGTTCCCCGCCTCACCGACTATATCGATGTCGGCTTCCCTTTCCAGCACGCTTCTCAACGCCTGGCGAATGAGAGGATGGTCGTCCACCAGCAGGATTTTGATCAGCGCCGGGTCGGCTGTATTCGATTCGGTCACCGCAGGCCTCGCGTTCATGAGTCGATATTGTACTACCACGTCCCGAATTTTCACAAATGCGTATCTTTTGGCCATGTACTTTGGTACACGCCCGTAGCTACGATAACCCGGTGGCCATTAGTCACTGTCCAAAAGGCCGTTGTGGAACGGTATGCCCGGGGTTAAACTGTACCGCGGTTTTCCATAACGCAGGAAAATCGATAAATGACTTCTTCCGAATCCAACATGTTAACTAAAAGCCACGATAAGCTCGATGAACTGATCAAACTTAAAGATCAGCAGCTTGCCGGCGGCGGGAGCGACCGCGTCCGCAGCCAGCACGCCAAGGGGAAGCTCACCGCCCGCGAGAGGATTGAGCTGTTGCTGGAGCCGGGAACTTTCGAGGAGCTCGACGCCTTTGTTTTACATAACTGCACCCACTTCAAGATGAGCGAACAACGCTACCTGGGGGATGCGGTGATCACCGGGTACGGGATGGTCAACGGGCGACAGACCTTCGTCTTCGCGCAGGACTTCACCGTCTTCGGCGGCTCGCTTTCCGTAGCCTCGGCGGAGAAGATCTGCAAGCTGATGGACCTGGCGGCCAAGGTGGGCGCGCCGGTGATCGGCCTGCTGGATTCCGGAGGAGCGCGCATCCAGGAAGGCGTGGACAGCCTGGCCGGCTGCGGCGAGGTATTTTCGCGCAACACGCTGTATTCAGGCGTGATACCACAGATTTCAGTGATCATGGGTCCCTGCGCAGGGGCGGCTGTGTATTCTCCCGCCCTCACCGATTTTATCTTCATGGTGAAGGGGATCGGCCAGATGTATATCACCGGCCCCAACGTGATCAAGTCCGTCACCGGTGAGGAGGTTACCTTCGAAGAGCTCGGCGCCGCCGAGATTCACGCTGCTAAAAGCGGCAACTGCCATTTCGTAGCTGAGGATGAACGGGAATGCCTGAAAAAGGTGCGCCGCCTGCTCAGCTACCTGCCCCAGAATAACAGGGAGAAGCCGGCCTCCATCGACCGCGACGGCATGGAAGAGCCGGATGAGGAGATGCTCGATATCGTGCCCGCAGACCCCAACAAGCCTTACGACATGCGGCAGGTGATCCACAGGATAACCGACGAGGGCGACTTCATGGAGGTGCACGCTGATTTTGGAAAAAGCATGATCACCGGGTTTGCCAGGCTGGGAGGCATGAGCGTTGGAATTGTGGCGCAGCAGCCCGCTTATTTCGCCGGCGCCATCAACGTGGACTCCGCCGATAAGGGCGCCAGGTTCGTGCGCTTCTGCGACTGCTTTAATATACCCCTGGTCACGCTGGTGGATGTGCCGGGCTATATGCCCAGCGTGGAGCAGGAATACCAGGGCATTATCCGGCACGGCGCCAAACTGCTCTTCGCCTACTCTGAAGCCACCGTGCCCAAGATATCGCTCATCCTGCGCAAGGCTTACGGCGGCGCCTACGTGGCCATGGGCAGCAAGAGCCTGCGCGGCGACATCAACTACGCCTGGCCCAACGCGGAGATAGCCGTGATGGGTCCGCTGGGCGCCATTAATATCCTTTACCGGTCGGCGGTGGAGAAATCCGACGACCCGGCGGGCACCCGGCGCAGGCTGGTCGAAGAGTATACCGAGGAGTTCGCCAACCCCTATATCGCAGCCTCCAGCGGACACCTGGACGATGTGATCGACCCGCGACTCACCCGCTCCAGGCTGATCAAGGCGCTGAAGCTGCTGGAGAACAAGGCGGACACCGTACCTTACAAAAAGCACGGCAACATCCCTCTGTGACGATTGACTAAAAAGGCATGCAATTCACTTCACATAATCCATAAAAAATTGAAAGGAGTTCAACATGAACGTATTCGACGAGGTAAAAGAGGCCATCTGCCGCATACAGCCGGGCATCGACGAGAGCAGGATCACGCCGGAGGCGCTCTTCAAGGATGACCTGGAGATAGATTCGCTGAGCAAGGTGGAGATGGCGCTGGCGCTGGAAGAGAAGCTTGATTTGAACCTGCAGGACGTGGAGCTCAACGACATCAAATCTGTGGGGCAGGTCGTCGCCCTGATCGAATCGAGGCTGAAAGTACGTAATGCCTGAACGCGTTGCCGTCACGGGCATGGGCGCTGTGACCCCGCTGGGACACAACGTGGAGGACACCTGGCGCAGCCTGGTGTCCGGCGCCTGCGGCATAGGATATATCAGCCTCTTCGACACCACAGACTTCGACGTCAGGATCGCAGCGGAGGTGAAGGGCTTCAATCCCGTCGACTATATCGACCCCGTCACCGCCCGCTATACGGACCGGTTCGCTCAGTTCGCGCTGGCCGCCGCCCTGCAGGCCGTGGAGCAATCCGGCCTGAAGCTGGACGGCTCCAGTAAATACGATACCGGCGTGCTCATCGGCAGCGGCGTGGGAGGCATCGGAACGCTGTCACAGCAGCTTGCCACTTTAAATGCCAAGGGGCCGCGCAGGGTGAGCCCGTTCACCGTGCCCATGATGATAGCGGACAGCGCATGCGGGCAGATATCCATTAAGCTGGGCGCCATGGGGCCCAATTTCAGCCTGGCCTCATCCTGTTCCACGGGCGCCGACGCCATCGGTATGGCCTACCGCATGATCAAGCACGGCGAGATAACCGCCATGATCGCAGGAGGAGCGGACGCTGCCGTAACGCCCATCGGGCTGGTGGGCTTCATCCAGGCCGGCGCTGTGACCAGGAACCCCGACCCGCTGAAGGCCTGCAGGCCATTCGATAAGCAGCGCGACGGCTTCGTCATCGGGGAGGGCGCCGCCGTTTTCGTTCTGGAGAACCTCGACCATGCAAAGGCGCGGGGCGCACGTATCCTGGCGGAGGTCATCGGCTACGGCGCGACGTCGGACGCCTACCATATCACCAAGCCGCTGGAGAGCGGCGAAGGCGCAGCCAAAGCCATGGAGCTGGCGCTGGCCTGCGCGGGCAATCCCGATGTGGACTATATCAACGCGCACGGCACCTCCACGCCGTTCAACGACCTCAGCGAGACGAAGGCGATCAGGAACGTATTCGGAGAGAAGGCCTACCGCATACCGGTGAGCTCCACCAAGTCCATGCATGCGCACATGCTGGGAGCGGCCGGAGCTGTGGAGACGTTGATCTGCTGCAAAGCCGTGCAGGAGGGCGTCATACCGCCCACCGTCAACCTGGAAACACCCGACCCGGATTGCGACCTGGACTATGTGCCGGGCAAGGCAAGGCAGGTGGATGTCAGGGTTGCCATGTCCAACTCCTTCGGCTTCGGCGGGCATAACTCGGCCGTGCTGGTGAGCAGGTACATGGGCTGAGGAGGGAATTTAATTGAGCTCGATGAATACTTATATAGGAGTCGATATTATAGAGATCCACCGCATCAGGCAGGCCGCCGGACGCTGGCAGGATGCCTTTCTGAAGCGGATATATACGCAGGCGGAGCTGGACTACTGTCGTAACAGGTATTCCAGCCTGGCCGCGCGCTTCGCTGCCAAGGAGGCGGTGATCAAGGCGCTCGGCGATACGTCGGGCATGAGCTGGCACGATATTGAAATAGTCTCCGCCAGGAACGATGCGCCGGGGGTCAGGCTGAGCGGTGGGGCGCTGCGCAGGGCCGACGAGCTCGGCATCGGAGGTTTCTCCGTCAGCCTCTCGCATTGTGAAAATTACGCGGTGGCTTTAACGGTGGGAAATGCTGCATAACTATTTGTGTGATTTACTGGGAATCAAGTACCCCATTGTCCAGGGCGGCATGGCCTGGCTGGGCACGTCCGAGCTGGTGGCGGCCGTATCGGCGGCCGGCGGGTTGGGCACCATCGGCAGCGGCCACGCGCACCCGGAATGGCTCAAGGAGCAGATCCGGCAGGTCAGGGAGCTGACCGACAACCCCTTCGCCGTCAACATTATGCTGATGTCGCCCTTTCTCAAGGACAATTTGAAGGTGGTCCTCGATGAGGCTGTGCCCGTGGTCACCTTCGGCGCAGGAAATCCGGGCAACTGCATACCGGCATTAAAAGAAGCGGGCATTAAAGTCATACCGGTGGTATCCAGTGTGGCGCTGGCCGTGCGGTTGGACCGGCAGGGCGTGGACACCTTCGTGGCTGAGGGTATGGAGTCAGGAGGTCACATAGGCGACACCGCCACCTTTCCGCTCATACCTCAGATAGTGGATAGCGTGAAGTCTCCGGTGATTGCCGCCGGCGGCGTAGCCGACGGGCGCGGGCTGGCCGCGGCGCTGGCGCTGGGCGCGCAGGGTGTGCAGATGGGCACGCGCTTCATCTGCTCGACCGAGTGCATCGCGCATATTAAATTCAAGGAGCAGATCGTGCAGGCGCGCGACCGTTCTACGGTCGTCACCGGCGTGTCTACAGGCCATCCCGTGCGCTGTCTGATGAACAGGTTCACGCGGCACTTTGCGGCCATGGAGAAGGCAGGCACACCTGTGGAGCAGCTGGAGAACCTGGGCAGGGGCAGCATGTACCGCGGCGCGATAGAGGGGAACGTGGAGGATGGGTCGCTGATGGCGGGACAGGTCGCCGGGCTGATCAGGGATATCAAGCCTGTAAAGGATATTATCGCAGACATCGTGACAGAAGCGGAACGGGTGATATGCGCCATGAATGGCAGTAAATACGAGGAGTGCGTCAGATGACGCCGGGCAAGGTAGCTTTTGTCTTTCCCGGGCAGGGCTCGCAGTCGGTGGGCATGGGCATGGATATATATGGGAATTATGCGTCGGCGCGGCAAGCCTTTGAAGAAGCCGACTCCGTGCTGGGCTTCGAGCTGTCGCGACTGTGCTTCAACGGCCCTGAAGAAGAACTCGTCAAGACGGTCAATGTCCAGCCTGCCGTGCTGACGGTGAGCATTGCTTATTTAAGGGCAGCGCAGGAGGCGCATGGAGACAGCTTCCCGACGCCCGGCTACGTGGCCGGGCACAGCCTTGGTCAGTATTCAGCGCTGGTGGCCTGCGGCGCGTTGAGCTTTGCCGACGCGCTCAGGCTGGTGCGTGAAAGAGGGCGGCTGATGTACGAAGCGGGACAGTCCATTCCCGGCGGCATGTCCGCCGTCATTGGGGCTGATGAGGCGGTGGTCAGGGAGATCTGCAATTTAACGGGGACCGAGATTTCCAATGTAAACTGTCCCGGCCAGGTGGTTGTCAGCGGCGCCGCCTTGAAGCTGGGCGAGTTTTTCAAGCTGGCTCTGGAGCGCGGCATCCGCCGCGTCATGACCCTCAAGGTCAGCGGCGCCTTTCACTCCAGGCTGATGCAACCCGCCGCGGCCGGACTGCAGAAGGCCATTGCGGAGTGCAGCTTCAAAGAGCCTGCCTGCCCAGTCGTCTCCAATGTCACGGCGGAGATGCTGGGCGACGGCGCATCCATCAGGAAGGAGCTGTCCGACCAGCTGGTAAGCTGCGTGCAGTGGCAGCGCTCGGTGGAAAATATGATTAAAAACGGTGTCACCGCTTTCTATGAGATCGGTCACGGCCAGGTGCTCGGCGGGCTGATCAGGCGCATAGATCCCGAAGCCCGTGTATATTACATCAGCGAATTGCTCAAAACTATGAACTGAACTTCACCGGATATCAGCATGCCTGTAGATTACATTAAAGAAGATAAGATAGCTGTCATTACCCTGAACAGGCCCGAGGCGCTCAACGCAGTCGATCCCGAGATGGCTGAGGTCCTGAGCCGCGCCCTGGTTGATTTTATGAACGACGACAGCCTGTGGTGTGGCATCATCACCGGCGCTGGCAACGCCTTCTCCGTGGGGGCCGACGTCGCTACTATGCTGCCGTTGTTGAAGCAGAATGTGGGAGGGCAGCATGCGGAGCCGCCTAATATCATGCGCGGGCTGAAGCTATGGAAGCCCCTCATCGCGGCCGTCAACGGGGCGGCCCTGGGCGGCGGGCTGGAGCTGGCGCTGGCCTGCGATATCAGGATCGCCTCGGAGAACGCGGTACTCGGCTTTCCCGAGGTAACGCTGGGACTGATACCCGGCTGGGGTGGCACACAGAGGATATCGCGCGCCGTGCCGGCGGGCATCGCCGCCGAGCTTCTTTATACGGGGCGACCGATCAGCGCCAGCCGTGCACTACAGTACGGCCTGGTGAACAAGGTTATGCCGCGCGCCGAGCTGATGCAGGCTGCCCGTATGATGGCTGAGTCTATTTGCAGGGCGGCGCCGCTGGCGGTGAGGTCTGCACGTCAGGCGTTGATGCAGGGGCTGGACCTGCCGCTGGAACGTGGATTGGAGCTGGAGAGATCACTCAACTATACCCTGGCTGCAACCGTTGATTTCGATGAAGGCTGCCGGGCGCACCTGGAGAAGAGGAAGCCCATTTTTAAGGGTGAATAACAGGGACTATTTAAGGGAGAAAAAATGGAAGTTTCGGATATAAAGAAAGTAGGCGTGGTGGGCTGCGGCATCATGGGCGGCGGCATCGCCGAGGTGGCCGCTGCGGCCAATTATGATGTTATTATTGCGGAAGCCAGTCAGGACCTGCTGGACAAGGGCATGAGAGCCATAGAAGCGTCACTGGCGCTCTCGGTGCGACGGGGCAAGATAACGGATGACGTCAAAACGGCCGCTCTGGGGCGCATCAGGGGCACGCTGGATTTAAAGTACTTCGGGGATTGCGAATTGGTGATCGAGGCCGTCACGGAGAACCTGGAGCTGAAAAAGAAGCTCTTCCGCGAACTGGACGGAATCTGCCGGCCTGATGCCATACTGGCCACCAATACATCCTGCCTGTCCATCATCGATATGGCTGCGCAGACAAGCAGGACGGAGCAGGTGCTGGGACTGCACTTCTTCAATCCCGTCCCGGCCATGAAGCTGCTGGAGATCGTGAAGACCATAGCCACGGGCGATGAAACGCTACGTGTGGCACGGGCCTTCGGCGAGTCCCTGGGCAAGGCCGTGGTGGTGGCGCCCGACATACCGGGGTTCATCGTCAACCGCCTGCTCATGCCCTTCTTCCTGGAGGCCATCCGGCTGGTGGAGTCCGGCCAGGCGACCAGGGAGGATATCGACCGCGCGGTGATGCTGGGGCTGAACCATCCCATGGGACCGCTCAAGCTGGCGGACTTCGTGGGGCTGGACACGGCCTGCTTCATCGCGGAGGCCATGTACGACGAGATGAAGGACGACCGCTTCGCGCCGCCCGTGCTGCTGAAGAAGATGGTGGCTGCGGGGAGGCACGGACGCAAATCGAAGAAAGGTTTCTATGATTACGGTTAAAGCAGGGAGATCAAACAGATGGTGATTGCGGTTGACGCTTCGGGCGGCGATTACGCCCCGCAGGAGATAGTCAAGGGCGCCGTCCAGGCCGCCCGCGAACATAACCTTGAGCTCATTTTGCTGGGAGACAGGGCGACCATTGAAGTGCTGCTGGCACAGGAAGGTAGCGCTGCCGGGATCGAGGTCGTGGATGCGCCGCAGGCGATCACGTGCCATGAGCAACCCGTGCAGGCGGTGCGCGGCAAGCCTGATTCGTCCATCGTGAAGGGCATCAAGCTGGTCAGGGACGGCGCGGCCTCGGCGTTCGTCTCGGCGGGCAACACGGGTGCGGTGCTGGCGGCAGCGTACCTTTACCTTAAAAACGTGGAAGGCATCGAGCGTCCGGCGCTGGGCGTAGTCATCCCGGTTAGCGATGGCAGCCCTTTTTTGCTCATCGACGGCGGCGCCAACGCCGATTGCCGTCCCGGCTACCTGCTGCAGTTCGCCCGGCTGGGCAATATCTTCGCGCGGCTGCACCTGGGGGTACAGTCACCGCGCATCGGGCTGCTCAACAACGGGGAGGAGGAGGTCAAGGGCAGCAGCCTGACCATTGAAGCGCATAAGCTGCTCAGGGAGTCGGGGCTCAACTTCACGGGCAATATCGAGGGGCAGGATATTTTGAAGGGGAGGATCGACGTGCTGGTGACAGACGGATTCACCGGCAATATACTGCTCAAGTCGCTGGAAGGGTTCGGCGATTTCCTCAAGGGAGTGATCGGGTCGGCTCTTCCCGCGGGAGCGATGCAGGAGGCGGCGATGAGTTCCGGTAACGGTGGATTGGGCTCGATGCTCAGGCGCATGGATTTCAGCGAGTACGGGGGCTCCTGCATGCTGGGTGTGAACGGCAATGTAATCGTATCGCACGGGCGCAGCAAAGCCAAAGCTATGAGGAACGCCGTGCGCTTCGCCGGGCAGGCGGCGGGGTCGGGGCTGGTGGATGCTATCAGGAGGGAGCTGAGCGTCATTTAGCGTCAACTTGTTTGAAAGGGAATTTGAATACAAATTATGCAGAATAAACGCAGAGTAGTAGTAACCGGAATGGGTATGGTCACGCCGCTGGGCACGGGGATGCGGAAAAGCTGGGAGGCCATCTGCGGCGGTCAGTCCGGCATCGGTCCCGTCACACGTTTCGATGCTTCGCAGCTCAAGTGCCGTGTGGCCGGTGAGGTGAAGGATTTCAACCCGCTGGACTTCATGGACGGCCAGTTCACCAGGCGCTTCGATATCTTCATGCAGTATGCACTGGCTGCGGCCAGGATGACCGTGGAGGATGCCGGATTCAAGGGCAAAATGGATAATCCGGAGCGTGCGGGTGTAATTATGGGCACTGCCGTGGGCGCGCACAACTATTTCAGGCCTGTTTTCAGCCTGGTGGAGCAGAACAAGTTGAACAAAGTACCGCCTTTCCTGATACTCAACGCGGCGGGCAACCTCATGTCGGGTGTGATCGCCATCGAGTTCGGCTGCCGGGGTCCGCACCACTGCGTCATGGACGCCTGTGCCGCGGGCACCAATGCCATCGGCGTGGGGTTTAAGGCCATTCAGCATGGCGAAGCCGATATGGTGATTGCGGGAGGGGCTGAATCGCCGGTGAACGAGATCATGATGGGGTCGCTGGACGCTCTGGGCGCCATGGCTTCCAGGCACAACGGCGAGCCGCACAGGGCCAGCCGTCCCTTTGATGCCGACAGGGATGGGTTTGTGTCGGGGGAGGGTAGCGGCGTGCTCATGCTGGAATTGCTGGATAGCGCGTTGAAGCGGGGCGCGAGGATTTATGGCGAGGTGGCTGGCTACGGCAATAATTGTGATGCCTATCACTATACGGCGCCTTCACCCGAAGGTAAGGTGCAGGCTGATTGTATGAGGCTGGCGCTGAAGGATGCCGGGGTGGAGCCGGGGCAGGTGGACTATATTAACGCGCACGGCACCGCCACGGTGCTCAACGACCTGGGGGAGACCAGGGCCATCAAGGCCGTTTTTGGGGAGCATGCTAAAAAGCTGGCGGTGAGCTCCAACAAGTCAGCGATCGGCCACATGTGGGGCGCTGCCGGCGCCGTGGAAGCCATCTTTACCATGCTCACACTGAAGCACGGCATCATTCCCCCCACCCTCAACCACGAATTCCCCGACCCCCAGTGCGACCTTGACTACGTGCCCAACACAGCACGTAAAGCTGACGTAAAAGTAGCGTTATCTAACTCGTTTGGATTTGGCGGTATCAACGGGACGCTGGTTTTGAGGAAAATAAACGAATAAATGATTGATTGCAGCAAAGACGCTGCTGATATTTGTACTTATTCTTAAACATCATACAAGATTATTTATCATACACAAGCGTTCATTCTAATGGTATAATACTATCCTATGAGAATATGGAGGTTGTATGAATGAACGGAATCCCGGGCGATAAATTCCGCCACCGAATCATTTCCACAATATTAATTTCAGCCGTGTTTTGCCTAATATTATTTGCTAAAGTAAATTATAATGAGAAGTATTTCTTCAGTGTAGAGCCTGATAATGCACCTTTGAGCTATTGGGGTGATTGTAGATACTTGTTGGTTCTGCCCGTTTTCCTTCTTATACTGTTATTACCGCAGATTTGCCGCTTTCTCTGCCATTTAATAAAACCAATGAATACATCTGTGGGTAGGTCCGTATATGTTGTTATTGTATTTGCGTTGTTCTCCTCTATTGCATATTGTACTACTAAGCCGGATATCCCATATCTACTTTATTTTTTTGCAGCTGGTGCAATATTTGGAATCAACGAAGCATTGTGGACAATACCGTTCCATCCCGCTTACTTAGATAAGGATGATTTAACTATCGATCAGAAAGCTGACATTTTAAAATTTGATAATGACAAAATGTGGAAATATTTCAATATAGTCTGGATTATATTTATTGCTATAACGGCAGGTCTTATAAGCTGGCAACTTTCTTATCTACCTCCGGCTCCATCCAATTCTACTATTGCTGCAGTTGAACAGATTCCATACAGACTATGGAATAGAACTATGGTTATAACAGTATTTATGATAGCACTGATATCAGGCGCATCGCTGATAGCGTACTACTTCATACGCAAGACAAGTTACTTACACAATAGGTTGGAGGATCTATATTCGACGAAAGTCGAACCTATTAAAAAAGAAAATATCGATAACCAACAAAATATATGACTAGTCTTCCGTCTGATGTAATGCCGTGAAATTGCCACGCCTGTCCGATGCGCGCCTCATTATAATAACTGAGTAGAAGTAAGGCACCGCCCCTAAAATTACGTTCAAAAGCGGTTGCAACCCTGGTGCAACCTTATTTTATGCCCGTAGCTTTGAAGAACGTATAACAGAAGGTGCCGTTCCTGCCAGCGGTGCGGTAGAGGTCACGGATGCCTTTCTGCCAGGTTTCGGGATCGATCAGGCCCCGGCTGAGAGCCTGCTCCTTAACCCCTTTGACCATTGCGGTGAAGGTCTTCCTGGTGAAGCCG
>JAQUQM010000088.1 GCA_028716085.1 Dehalococcoidia bacterium
CATCTGCGGGTACTCCTACAGTTCCCCACTCGGCGAAGGCGCCGTCAATGGTTAAGGTTGCAGGTCCCACAAATCTGGCAGAGACAGGACCGGCGCTGAATATCAGCAGGGAGAGCAGCAAAATAGGAAGGAGAACCGATCGCCAGAACGCCAGAGTTGTTCTCGCCACTTCACTGTCCTGTTTGCCTGGTTGATTATAACAGCATTATAACGGATTACATAAAAGCTGTCATAACGCACTGGTTTGTTGGAGTTAACTCTCAGGTAACGTAAGCCTGGTTCCAGCATTATTAAGGAAAAATGACTCGGGGAACTCCTGCGCCAGTCTTGCGCTGGCGGCAAAGCCCGTGCAGTGTGAAGCGCCCAGTTTATGGACTCCAATCTTCTTCAAATCGGCGATGGTTTTTTCGATGCGCTCCTCACTGGCATATTTCAGGTGAGCGCCGCCGATCACAGCGTAAACCCGCTTGTTGCCCGTAAGCTTCTGCGCCTGGCCTATGGTATTGACCAGGCCCCGGTGACCGCAGCCGAGGATGACCACCAGGCCGTATTCAGCATTGATTATCAGGGACAGGTCATCGGCAAGTCTGTCGGGCTGAAATGTTCCAGATTCTTTAATCAACAGATTGTCATCGATCGTCTCATAGTCGGTCAGCATCTCAATTTCTCCGCTGGTTATGATGTGATTGGTGATGGCAACCGGCTCCCTGCTGAACTTGAAACGGGCGCCACTGGCCTCCAGTTCTTCCTGTGTAAACGGCATGCCGATAAACTGCACGTTGGCCGGGCTGCGCCTGGCGTACCTGGAAATCCAGATGTCGGGATGCCCTATTATTTCGGTCTCTTTTCGCCTCTTTAGAACATGACCCAGGCCCCCGGTATGGTCGATGTGCCCGTGGCTCAGCACGATGCAATCTATCTCAGCAAGGTCAATGCCCAGAATATCGGCGTTATGTGTTGCCGAGGTTCCCATTCCCGTGTCCACGAGAATCTTCTTGCCATCGGCTTCCACCAGCATGCTCAGCCCCCATTCGCCCAGGAAGCCGTGATTGGCCGTGTTCTCACTCAGTGTGGTAATCTTGATTTCCATTGTTTTACTTTAATGAAGGCGATCCTTCAGGTTGGGCAGTTTGCCTTCGGCATACAACTTGACTGCCTGCTCGATGCCGACTATATCGGTGACGACAGGCTCGATATTATAGCTCTTCATGCTGTTATAGGCGCCCATGCCCATGCCGCCTGCGATAAGCACCTGGCAGTCTGCGATGGATGATGCCATATCGGCGTGCTTGTGCTCCGATTCAGGGCCGCAGCCGTGAGGGCCGTGGCTGACTGTGTGGGGTCCTTCCTCACCTGCAAAATGGCGGTGCCCCACTTTATCTCGTCTCTCCATACCTTTGATTTTACCATCCTCAATGGTATAAACCATGTAATACTCCGCCCGGCCGAAATGCTGGCTGACCGTCTTCTCATTATCGGTTACTACTGCGATTTTCATTAAATTTACTCCTTCTTTGCTGTTTATATTTGCCTGTTTATACTTATCTCCAAAGCAACAGATTTCGTTGGTCATTTCGTAATTGCCGCCTTCAATCCTGATCGCCTTGCCGTTGAGAAGCACATCGGCTATTTTCTTGCGGGCTGATTCCAGTACTCTCTGAAATGTGGGGCGCGATATATTCATTTTTTCAGCGCATTGCTCCTGGTCCAGGTCTTCGATGTCCTTGAGCCGCACCGCTTCGGCCTCTTCCAGTGACAGGCTTACCTCCTCCAGAAACCTCAGTGGTATGCCTGCCGGTTTGAAGTAGTTAACGCCGGGTATGAAGCCTATCCTGCGGCATTTTACGGGTCTGGGCAATGGCGATTACTCCTCAATGTTATGGGCATATGCTCATAATAATTGTAGTTCTGAGGTTTATCGTTGTCAAATAAATTAAATCTGCGGAGTAAATAATAAGGCGGCCTCATTTGAGGCCGCCTTAGCGTATCATTAGCTGTAAGAATTTATTTGAATTTTACTTCCAGCATGTGGGTGGAGCAGGAGACGCAGGGGTCGTAGGCCCTTACAAGCATCTCCATCAGTTTCTTGATCTCGTCCTGAGGTTTATCGATTATCTCGGGCAGGAGCTTATTGAAATCATGCTGGATGCTGTTATGGTTCTCGTTGGTGGGGATGATGATATTGGCTGCGATGCATTTGCCGTCGTCGTCGAAGGTGTAATCGTGGAACAGTATGCCGCGCGGGGCTTCCACAGCGCCCACGCCGCGCCCGGCCTTGACCTTGACCTCCGGCTTCTCGGGCTTGATGCCTTTGCTGAGCAGTTTGTCCAGTACCATAATGCTGTTCTCGACCGTATGCATGGTCTCCACAAGCTGCGCCACGCTGATAAAGTAGGGGTTGTGGCAGGGCGCCTTGAGCCCCAGCTCCTGGGCGACCTTTTTAGCCTTGGGGTGTAATTTATCGTGGTTGACGTTAAAGCGGGCCAGCGCTCCCACCTGGTAGGATTCGCGCAGGTGCTTGGTCCACTTGGCGGTCGATTGCGGCACGCAGAACTCGTTGGTCATGCTCAGGTAGTCATTGATGGGGACGGGCTTGCAGTCCGAAGAACCGATCATGCCGAGGATGAAGGCGTACTCATCGGGCTTGGTCAGCGCGATGTACTCGGTTTCACGGGTGAAATCGGGGAACTTCAGCGTTTTAAAAAGATCGACGGTGATGGCCATATCCTGCATGACCTCGCCTTCCAGCTTGTCTTTGATCCATTTAAGCTGCTCGACGGTGGGTAGTTTAACGAAGCCGCCGGCCACCTGGGAGATGGGATGCGTCTTGCGGCCGCAGAGGATGTCCGCCCAGTCGTTGCCGAATTTCTTCAGGCGCAGGGCGCGCAGCACCACGTCCGTATGGGTGGCAGCCAGGGGTATGACGCTCCCTACATTGAAGAAGTCGGGCGCCACCAGGAAATAAGTGTGCAGGACGTGGCTGGTGAAGGTCTCGGCGTCAAAGAGCGTATCGCGCAGCAGTGAATACTGCTCGGTGGGTTTGACGCCGAAAGCTGCTTCGACGGCGGTAATGGAGGCGTTGGCGTGTGCCACGGCGCAGATGCCGCAGATGCGAGGGGCGATGAAGTTTACGTCGGAATAGCTGAGCCCGCGCAGCATGGATTCGAAGAAGCGCGGCGACTCGGGGACCTCCCACTTGCACTCCTCGATCTTGCCGTCTTTGGCGTTTACTATGATGTTACCGTGCCCTTCTATACGGGCCACGTGATGTACTGTAAAATTTACTTCTTTGGTCGTCATTATTTAGAAACCTCCAGTGCTCCGTTGAAGAGCTTGAACTGATTCAAAACATCATCCACGGTCAGGCCGTATTTCGCCAGCAGCTCCTTTTCCGAGTTGATATTGGGTTCGTCCACAGGCGCGCGGCAGCCCCAGCATTTGCGGCCTGCCGTCACACATACTGCGTTGCAGCCGCCCCTCGTCACCGGCCCCAGGCAGAACTCGCCGCGCTCGAAGGCGCAGACGTTCTCGGCCAGCTTGCACTCCACGCACACCGGGTTATGGCAGAGCTCGAACTTCTTGCCGGTGAGCAGGCATTTCACCAGGCTGATAACCTCGTTGCGGTTGGGCGGGCAGCCGTGCAGGTGAACGTCAACCTTGACGTAGGCGCTGGTGGGTCTCGTTGGTATCGTGGTGTAGTATTTGGCTGCGTCGCCGTAGACGACCTTGAGGTTCTCCTCCATGGGGAAGCGGTTCTTCAGCGCGTTGACGCCGCCCGTGCAGGAGCAGGCGCCCAGTGCGACGAGTATCCCGGCCTTTTCCCTGATCTTCTGTACCCTCTCCACATCCTTCTGCGTCGTCTGGCTGCCCTCGATGAAGGCGATATCGTATTCTTCCGAGTGGTCGGAGCTGGCCTCGCGGAACTCCACGATGTCCACAGCGCCGATAAGGTCGACTATCTCCAGGTTGAAGTTGAGCACTTCAAGCTGGCAGCCTTCGCAGCCCGTGAAGTCGAAGAAAGCTACTCTGGGTTTCATATTATACTGCCTCCTTGAGTGACTTTACCTGTGCGTATGTGAAGACGGGGCCTTCCTGGCAGACATACAGCCCGTTAATCTGGCAATGTCCGCACTTGCCCACGCCGCATTTCATCCTGCGCTCCAGCGACATGATGATGTGGTCATCCGCCAGCCCCTTCTTGATGCACTCGGCGATGACGAAGCGGTACATGATGGGAGGGCCGACCACGATGGCATAGGTCTTCACAGGATTGAAATGTACCTTGGGGAACAGCGTGGTAATAACGCCCACGTTGCCCTTCCAGGAATCGTCCTGGCAGGTGTCCACGGTCTCCAGGAAGCTCATGTCCTTGCAGGTGTTCCACTCCTCGAGCTGGCCGATAAATAGCCTCTCCAGAGGCGAGCGGCAGCCGAAGAGGGTGGTGACCTCGCCGAAGTCCTTGCGGTTGTCCAGAACGTAGTTGATCAGTGAACGCAGCGGGAAAAGGCCGATGCCGCCCGCTACGAAAAGGATGTCTTTGCCCTTGAGCGTTTCGATGGGGAAGCCGTTGCCGAAAGGACCCCTGATGCCCACCTTGGCGCCCTTTTCCAGCGTATGCAGCTTGTTGGTAACGCCTCCGGTGGCCCTCACCGCAAGCTCGAAATAGCCTTTCTGTGTGGGCGAAGAGGTCACTGAAATGGGAGCTTCGCCGACGCCGAATATGGACAGCTCAACGAACTGTCCCGGCTTCTGTCCCAGTTCCTTGCCGTCGTCGAAGCGGAACTCGAATACTTTCTCCCTGTTGCTCAGGGTATCCACGCGTGCCACCGTAGCAATACGCGGCAGGTGGATGGATTGTTTGGGCGTAAGTTGCATCACCATTTTACTTGGCCTCCTTGATCAGGTTGAATGTCTCCGCCGGGCTGGCGATCTCTGCCAGGCAGTGCGTGGCGCACCTGCCGCAGCCCACGCAGCCCAGGTACTTGTAGCGTTCAACCAGGTACTTGCCCTTGCGGTACATGCGGTGGCGGAAGCGTTGCTCTTTATGCTCGCGGAAATTCTCTCCGCTGGCCACCTTGGCGAACTCGGTCAGCATGCAACCGTCCCAGCGGCGGTAGCGCTCGCCCCCCTTCAGGCTCAGCGCCATATCGTCCTGCACATCGAAACATACGCAGGTGGGGCAGACCATCACGCAGGAGCCGCAGCTGAAGCAGGTCTCGGACTTATCGTGAAACACCTTGCTTTCCCAGTTGGCATCCAGCAGCGCAGGGATCTCTTCCGGCTTCATCTTCAGGCTTACCTTGTAGTTCTTCAGCGCATCGTTACGCGCCTTATCCCTTTTTTCAAGGTCTCCGCCTTTGGCATCCTTGGCCTTGGCGTGTTTTTTCAGCAGGTTCTCGCCCTTCGTGGTGCCGACCGTCACGAAGTAGCTGTCACCTATGTCGGTGAGCATCAGGTCGAAACCTTCGTCCGTGGCGGCTGTGCCCATGCTGGCGGCGAAAGCCTTGGGATTGGGTTTGAGGCAGTCCACGCCTATGATGACCGTATTATTGCGCTTGAGGAAATAGTTGGGATCGGGATTGTTCCCGCCGTAGACGGCGTCGAAGAGGAGGATGCCCCGGATATCGAAGGGGTGAACACCGATGATGCACATGGATTTTTCCTCCACCACCGGCTCGACCCTGGGATTGGCTCCCGCTTCGTACTTCAACACGGTCTCCGTCTGGGGGAAGAAGTACTTTTTGGGCGGCAGCAGGGATATATCGTAATCAAGACGCAGCTCGGCGGCGCTTTTCAGCGACCCGAAATTGAATTTATTCCCCTGTGTCTTGATGCCGATAACCTCTCCGGCAGCCTTCGACTTGATCAGTTCATCCACGAAGCCTGCCAGGTCCTTTTTGGATATGACCTGATTCTGCATACACAAACTCCTTGAGGTTATTTTATTTTAACGCATATATAATGCATTGCAGCATATTTAAATATGTTCATAAATAGAGTTCAGATTTGTACACCGAACCTGTTCAAAGCTACTGAAATTTTCTGCAAACGGATCAGCGGACGAGCCGCTTAATCTCTTTGCCGCCGGCATCGAAGATGGTTACTTCGAGCGGCATGGTGCCGGGCAGATTGTGCGTGGAGCATGACATGCAGGGATCGTAAGGCCGCCACGCCATTTCTATCTGGTTCAACAATGATTCAGATATCTCCTTGCCCGGTTGGATCAACGCCTGGGCCGCTTTTTTAATCGACATGAAGAGAGCGGCCTGGTTGTTGGTGGTGCCCACGATCAGGTTGCACTTCTTGATGCGCCCCATTTCATCGGCGACATAGTGGTGCGTGAGCGTGCCACGAGGGGCTTCCACGATGCCGACGCCTTCGTCGGGCTTGTTCGCGGGAATATTTCTTATGTTCGGCCCGGTGATCTCTTTATCCTGCACAAGCTCGAGCAGCCTTTCCGCTGCGTAAAGCAGCTCGACGAGGCGTGCCCAGTGGGTTGCCAGGGTGAAGTGCACCGGCTTGCCTCCCAGTGTCTCGTACATTTTCTCATATGCTTCCTGGGCCCGCGGTGTGGCCATGCCGTCTGCGGCGTTCAGGCGTGAGAGAGGTGTGGCGCGGTAGACGCCGCTGTCCTTGCCGTCCACAAATCCTTTCCAGCCGACCTTCTTGAGGAAGGGGAACTTGGTGTAGGACCATGGTTCAACGTGCTCGGCGACGTTCTCCAGGTATTCCCTGGGGGCGTATTTGGCGAACTCTTTGCCGTCGGGATCAACCACGCGGACCTTGCCGTCATAGAAATTGACCTTGTTTTTATCATCCACCAGGCCCATGTAGTATGTCTTGTGGGTGAAGGCATCGCTGGTTATCATGTCTACGTAGGACTTATTTTTCAGCACTATGTCGTTGAAAACCTTGAGCGAAAGCAGTGCGAATTCCACGTTCCGCTTGGCGATCTCCTCGATCTGGTTCCTGTCCTCCTCGGAGATGCGCTTGCTGACTCCGCCGGGGAGGCCGAACACCGGGTGGATCTGCCTGCCGCCCACCGTCTGTATGATCCAGTGGTTCTCCTTGCGGGTATTGAGCACTTTACCTGCCAGCTCCATGCCCACCTTGGCTATCACTCCCAGAATATTGCGCTGGGCGACAGGGGCGTCGGGCCCCATGACGAAATCAGGTCCGCCCAGTATATAAAAATGCGTGGTATGGTCGGTTACATAAAACGCGCTGTAAAGCAGCTCGCGTATCTTTTTTGCCGTGCTGGTGGGCTCGGTGTGGAACATGTCGTCGAGCGCCTTGGTGGCTGCCATGTGGTGCGCTTCGGGGCAGACGCCGCAGATGCGCTGGGTGATCTGGGGCATGTCTTCTATGGGACGCCCCTCGCTGAACTTCTCGAATCCGCGCAGCTCGGGGATCTGCAGGTAGACATTGGCTACGCTGCCGTCGTCATTGAGGAAGATGCTTATCTTTCCGTGTCCCTCGAGCCTGGTGATGGGGTCGATGGTTATCTTTCTCATGGTTTGATCCTTGCCCTGTTGATCATGGCGTCCGGCAGGCTGTAGCGGTAGAAAGTGCCGGCCGGGTCTACGATGCCGTCCAGTATCTTCTCAATCTCTTCGGGTTCGGTGGCATCTATAATGGAGGCCAGGGCGGTGAGGAAGTGGCTGCCCTGGTCGCGCACGCCCTCCACGGGGCCGTAGCAGCCGGTGCAGGGCATATTAGCCTGCGGGCAGGGTGCGCCGCAGCCGCCGCGGGTGGCCACGCCATAGCAGAGAAGCCCCTGCTCGAGGAGGCATTTGTCGGGCTCGGGAATAATTTCATAAGGCCTGTGGAAGGCCTTGATCTTCTTTTCATGCTTGACGCGCGGGCAGTCGTTGCACACGGCCTGTGCGGGATGGGCGATAACCGTACCTTTGGGAGGGAGCTTGCCGCTGATGAGCGCTTCCAGCGCCAGCCAGGTGGTGCGCTCCTCGGGCGGGCAGCCCGGAATAAAATAGTCGACATCCACGGTTTGCGCCAGCGTCTTCACCGTGTTATAAAACTCGGGCAGGTCCAGTTCACCCTCCGGTATGGATACCTTCGTCTGCGGGATGGTTTTGCCGGCGTTGTCGGTGGAGGCGGTATCCAGGTAGGTGTTATCGAGGATCATGCTGGCATTGAAGAAATTAGCCAGCCCGGGTATGCAGCCCTCCACTGCGCAGGAACCGTAGGCAATCATGATCTTGGATTTCTGCCGCAGCAGCTTGGCCAGGTGTTCGTTTTCCGAGTTGCGGATGGCGCCGTTGAAGAGGCAGACGTCGATGCTTTTGTCCGTCATCTTCTCCACGTCTGCGTACTTGGCGTCGATGGCTACGGGCCAGAAAACGATATCGGCGACCTCGGCGAGCTTGAGAATCTTATCGCCGATAGCCAGAGTAGCAATTTCACAGCCGCCGCAGGAGGCAGCCCAGTAAAGGGCGACCTGGAGTTTAGGCAACTTTAGTCTCCTCTTTAGTTTTGAAGGGGCCCAGCGCCCTGACCTTTTCCGTGATATCGTTGACTACTGTGGCGAATTTATCGCCTTCGGAAGCGGAAACCCAGTCGAGCCTGAATCTGTCTTCCTCGATGCCGAGCTGGGGCAGCATTTTCTTGAGCAGCATCATGCGGCGCAGGGCTTTGTAATTTCCCTCGGCGTAGTGGCAATCTCCGGGGTGGCAGCCCAACACCAGCACGCCGTCGGCGCCCAGTTCGAAGGCTCTCAGGATGAAGGCGGGTTCGACACGGCCGCTGCACATAACGCGGATAGGGCGCACATTGGGAGCGCATTTGATTCTGGAGGTGCCTGCCAGATCGGCTCCGCGATAGGAGCACCAGTTGCATAGAAACGCGACGATCTTAGGTTCGAAATCTGTCATTTTAGTCAGTCTGTTAAAGGTTTTCGACCGACGCAGGCCTGTTAAATTAAACTACCAAAACGGCCAAATGTCAATACTTATCCGGATATATGCTTAAGCTAATCTTTGCCTGTGCTCCTGGCCATCGGCCTCTTCAGGCGCTCGCGGTGGATCAGCGCCGTCTGATCGGTCTCAAAGGCCTGTTTGACTATGGCGTCCAGTCCTGCGCAATTCTTTTTAATCAGTTTGGTATCCAGGGAGTAAAACACCAGCGGCCCTTCGCGGCGGGCCTTGAGCAAACCTGCGTCATGCAGGATGCCCAGGTTGCGGGAAGCGCGGGTCTGGCTGATGCGCATGGCCTGCTTGATTTCAAGGACGCAGGCCTCCCGCTCCATTAATAAATAAAGGATTCTCAGCCTTGTTTCGTCTGCTAAAGATTTGAAGATTTTGAGTAGGTCACGCATTATGATCGCCTCACATTTATGCGCACATGAGCATAAGTATTAAACTTGTATGATATATTACTACATTGGAAAAACGGTTGTCAACGCCGAATTTAGCTACGAAATTGCGGGATTAAATTGTATGAAAATGGAAGAAAATATTGTGTGTAATTGACCCGCTGCGCGGAAAATAAGGGGGCAGGCTGCCTCTGCAGAGGCAGCCTGCCCCGATGAGCGATACTCAGTTTTGTGGATTTAAAGTCGATTAGATTTTAACGTGTGGTTCGAGGAACAGCTTCAGCAGCGCCTTTACGGCGGCGATGAGCGCCACGGGCGCCATTAACGCGGCGAAATACACCAGTATGCTGGCCGCCATTTTACCGATGCCGAAAAATGTAATGGGGGCAAAGGCAGCTGTCATTGCCAGTATTGCTATCGTGGCCAGCAGCAGGATATCCAGCCCTTTCCCTTCTTTGTCAATCGAGACATGGATAAGGCCGATGATAAAGCCGAAAACCACCAGCACTGCTGCAATGGCTGCGTTCTCCGGCATTGCCAGGCCTCCGACTACGGCCAGTATGACACCAAGGCAAAATACTATGAAACTGATCCATCCCCAGGTTTTGACCATAACTAACCTCCTCCTTAAAGTGGTTATTTTTTACCTTCCGCAGTTTAACAGGCTGATTAGAAAAAAGATATACGTACAACTACTTAGTTTAATAAACGCTGCTTCTCCTTTTACTGACGGTTGCGCAATTCAGCCGGGAGGACCTTATTTTCGCGAGCGCCTTCGCTCTATTCCTCGTGCTGCTTTCCGGCGTGTTTATCGCCTACCTGCGACAGCGCCGGGCATAGTAATCCATGCCATTGCGAACCCCGACTGCATCGGGGCGCGGCAACCCCCCTATCTTAAAGAAGCATGCCGTTAGACATTGACATAAAAGTAGTGACTGAGTAGAATTTTACGTTGTCCACGGTGGCAGCGTAGCTCAGTGGTAGAGCAGGGGACTCATAAGCCCTTGGTCACTAGTTCAAATCTAGTCGCTGCCACCAAACCTCTCCCCAAATGTCATTGCGAGCCGAAGGCGTGGCAATTTCCTGTTTATAACAAAGGGACCACACATAATCCTCAGACGTATTTAGTAGCTACCAAGTAAGAACAAGGGATTTCTGTTTCTAAGGCTATTTTGTATATCCAGCCTCTTTGAACCAGTTCACTGCTTTCTCCATTGTGTTCCTGATGGATGTTTGCGGGAGACCTAACTCTTTAATTGCTTTGGAAGAATCAAAGTACCAGTATAGTTTGTTAACTCTTGCTGTTGGCGGTGTCAATACCGGCGGTTTCTTCGTAATACTTGCAATAAACTGGTACAAATATGTCATGCAGAGTACAGCAGGATAAGGATATTTTACTCTCGGGAACTGGATTTCAGAGACATCACTGATAAGCTCGTAGAATTCCAGAAGTGACATATTAGCATTACCCAAAATATACTTTTCGCCAACTCTCCCTTTTTGTGCGGCAAGTATATGACCCCGTGCCACATCTTCAACATCGACGACATTGAAGCCTCCATCCGTATAACCCGGTGTCCGCCTGTTTATGACATCCAGTATTATCCTGCCTGATGGAGTAGGTTTGATATCACGCACACCTATCACCAATGCAGGATTAACAATGACAACGGGAAGCCCCTTTTGTGCCATTTTCAATGCCTCAATCTCGCCCAAATACTTGGTAGTATAGTAAAGTGGTGCTATCTTCTGAACATTGAAATGTGCATTTTCTTTTGCGGGATGATCTTTACCGTGACCACCCAGTGTTACCACACTACTTGTGTAAACAACCTTTTCCAAGCCGTGCTCCAGAGCTGCTTCCAGAGCAATTTTTGTTCCCTCCACATTCACGTCATAGAAGTCTTTTCTGGAGGGTCCCCATAATTCGTAGAGCGCAGCAGTCTGATAGAGAGTGTCGCATCCCTGCAAAGCTGCTTTCACAGAATCCTTGTCACGAATATCGCCATAGGCTTTTTCGACGTCCAGGCCGTCAATACTCCTGGTATCGCTGCTCTTTCTTATCAGAACCTTTACTTCCTTCCCATCCTTTAGCAGT
>JAQUQM010000089.1 GCA_028716085.1 Dehalococcoidia bacterium
TACCTATTTGGCGGAAATTAGGTATCCCCGTAGGAATCAATTCCCCATGCTTAATCAGAAAACCAACTATGTGGTAGTTGTCGAGAATGATTATGGCCGATGCCGCGAATCCTCGATCTCTAAGTTCTTTTATAGCGTTTTCGAGGAGGGACATACTCTCGTTATATGCCCCACGCATTATTTCAATCATTGCATTCTGTGACCAAATTCCGAGAATCTTGGATGATTCGCTGGAGCCCAGAGAAGTGCCTTGTTGTTTACCTATACCTCTATATTGCAGCTCAGAAGCCTCGATAAATGCTTCTTTGGGAAAAGATGCGTTTATTCCAAAATATTCTGTTGTCGGTTCACTTAATTCTCTTTGCTGAATATCCGAGAAACGACTTATCAGCTTCCTAAGCCATGCAGATTCCTGCCAAGATTCGATGACGTCTTTTTTAAACTGATCCACAAGTTTTTCGCTAATACTGGAAGCGATTACTCTGTCTTCATTTGCCCGCTCGAAACGAACAGCGGCATCCTTGATCAGAGATATGAAATTTTCAACCCGATCGCCCTTAAGAGCCTCAGGAGGGATCACTTTTTCCCAGTAATATCGATATTCCTGGATATCTCGAACTGTATTTACTATGCTGTCTATATTCCGCTTAAATGTTGAATTTGGTGGAATATTTGTTGACGAACTGTCGATATCTATGGGCAAGAGACTAAGACCACGTATACAAAAGAATAGATTAATGAGACTACTAGTTTCTATGATGAATGTTTTTCCAGGTGGCATACTATCAAATATCCAATCATCCAACCTGTTAGCTAGTGGATCAGATTCACACTTGTCTACATATGTTTTTGACAATTCAGAAATAGAATTAAATCTATTCGCAGCTTGATTTATCATCTGAACCATGTCCGTCTCATTTGTTACGCTATATTGGGATAAACTGGTCTTGGAGGGTGGAATAATCAGTTCCTTATATAAATTGCACAGCCACGAACCAAGATCGAACCATGCGGATTTATTAAAAATCATTGGTGATAGGGGAGATCTGTCCGTCGAATCTTTCCTATAAAACTCGAGAGAAATATTCTCTGAGAGTTCATCGAAGGCGTTGCCAATGTATATAAATGCTTTGAGTGACTTAGAATCTACAGACTGTTTTAACATAGCCTGAATTGTTTCTAGAATATATTGGAGGTAAATTAAGTATTGATCACGCTTAGATTCAACTTTCTGATCGTTCAAATGAAATACAAAATTGCTGTCTGCGAACTCAGTCAAATCCACTATCAAGGTTTCAACAACTGAATGTTGAAACCTTTTCTCGCGGCTTTCTAGGGCTATACGTAACAGTGCTGGGAAGAAATTCAACGTTCGTTTGAAAATCAGATAATCATTATTTGTGCTTGACAGTTTCAAAATCTTAACCAGCAGACGTATCGATTCAGCTCCTAGTTCTTTTTGCTCGGTGTCAAATATACTCTCCATGATCATATATAAATTCCACTCAAGGTAACGAAGTATTGGCCAATCAAGAGTAGAAACCTTGGAGACTTGTTCCGGTGTATATTTTATATTGAGATCATACAACGAATTTAATACAACTTGAATAAAATGCGTATAAGCATTTAGACGTCTTTTTACGACTTCGGTTCTTCCAGCTCGCACAGCCTGAACAGTCTCATTGCGATGCCGTTCAAGTTGTCTTCCTATGTCAGTGGATTTACTCATTTAATGTTTCTGAGAATCTCTGGAGCCTCTCATATTCTTTACGCACTTCAATACGAATCGCTTTCTCTGTCTCTCGATCGGATAGATATTGTACGTAGTCTGTGTCAAAAAATTTCATAGTTGTTGCATAAAGATAGATTGCAGAGATCATACCAATCAAAAAAATAACCCACTCTATTATTATGACATTCCCTATCCCGTTATTTATATTAGATGCTGAGGTACTTGGGAGGAGCAGACAATTGTCTACTGCGTATATTATAAGTGCCAGTAAATTAAAATATATTATCAGAGGAAACCTGGAAATTTTAGCATATAAATCCCAAGTATCTTTCATGTATTCTCGGCTCGCAATCACTGTTACAATTATGGTTAGCACGATTGCAGTAAACGCCAGCGTTGCTGCATGTACCTGCCATAGCGCTATTGAATATCCTATAAGCTCCAATGGATCTGGCAATATCGATAACCTAGGCCATGACAGTATGATTATATGGAGAGTACCAAATAAGCCAACACTGAACAAGATTACTGCCCAAGTGCTAGACAAAATGTCTCTGTTTATTAGTTTATGCCACCATTTCATAAGCGAAATTAATCTGTTTTACTACGAAAAGTATATCATGTATGTACTTTGTACTGCATCCCTTTAGTCAATCTCTGAGTATGGGATAATTAGTCCGTTTTGGCATTCCTCCCCTCTGCGTTTGTGCATGGCGTTGTTCCTTCTATTTCAGTCATTTTACTCTCTTAGTAGAGGTCAGCCCTGGAAGAGTGCAGCACAAAGGTTTCGATGAATATTGTAGTCAGAGGAAGTGCCAGAACCTGGATATATCCAGAATACATCTGATAGAAGCACCTGTTTGAAGTTAAGCAGAATCTGCTGCGGAACTTGCAGATATGGAAAGCGTGACTCATTATATTAAAATTTTACGCAATGCGCTTACCGAAAATTATTGGCTGAGAGCAGGTCTTTCGTCAAGAGCTTTGTCAGGGAAACTGTGAGGAAAGATAGTGGAGTAACCCTTGAGTACACTTTCCCGATGCTGAAAACAGGCCAGCAAAGTGAAAATCTGGGAGTTCCCCATGTTGTACGATTTGGTGGAGATAGGGGGATTCGAACCCCCGACCTCTGCGATGCGAACGCAGCGCTCTCCCAATTGAGCTATATCCCCTCGGTCAGGGCTCACGCCCGTCTGCGGTAATATTCCAGATTTATGCAGGCTCTAAGATCACCCTGGCGTCCACAGCAACAGCCCCGTCTTTATAGGCAAATACAGGATTCAGGTCAAGCTCTTTTATCTCGGGATTCTTATCCACGAAATCTGAGACCTTCACAATCAGCTCTTCCAGGTAGGGTATGTTGGCGGGCTCGGACCCGCGGTAGCCTTTCAGCAGGGGATAGCCCTTGATCTCTGAAATCATCTCCGAGGCATCGCGTTTGGTCATGGGTACGATGCGAAAGGATACGTCTTTTAATACTTCCACCAGTATGCCGCCCAGGCCGAACATGATAACCGGGCCGAACTGGGCGTCCTTGGTCATACCTATGATGACCTCCACACCCGGCCTGGCCATTTTCTGCACGGAAACGCCGAGTATCTTCGCTTTGGGATAATGCTTTTTCACGCCGGCAAGTATGTCGGTATATGCCTTGCCTGCCTGTGTGGCGTTGGCTATGCCCAGCTTGACACCGCCCGAATCGCTTTTATGCGTGACATCCACTGAAACTATCTTCATGGCCACAGGGAAGCCCACTTTCTTGGCCAGCTCCATGGCGCCTGCTTTGGAGGTTGCCAGCCTGGCTTCAACCACAGGTATCCTGGCGCCTTTCAGCAGCTCTTTGGATTCTATCTCAGTAAGCAATGTGCGTTTCTCTTTCCTGGCTTGTCCTAAAATCTCAGCTTTAGTCATCTTTTTATCTCCTCGTAAACGGTGGAATGTTAATCAAGAGCACGAACGGAAAATCTTTAACATTTTAGCCAATATGATGTTTGATTGCAAAATGTGAGCATAACATTATATCATTACTTACTTTGATTAGGGGTTCAATCAACCATGGCCGAAACAACGCAAGCTAAAAAGCTGAAGGTGCTCGTTATCGCAGGCAGCCCCCGGCGCGGCGGCAACACAGACAGGCTCCTCGATCAGGCAGCCGCAGGCGCCGCGAGCCAGGGCGGGCAGGTCAAGCAGATCGTGCTGGCCGACCTGGATATTTCCCCCTGCCTGCATTGCGACGGCTGTATTCAAACGGGCGGCATATGCGTGATAGAGGACGATATGCAGTGGATACACAATGACTTGCGTGAATACGACCGCTTCATCCTGGCCTCGCCCATATTTTTCATGGGCATCACCGCGCAGGCCAAGGCCATGATCGACCGCTGCCAGGCTCTGTGGGTGATCAAGTACCGGCTCAAGCTCCCCATCGCGCTGAATCCACAGATGGACAGGAAAGGGGTTTTTATCTCGGTGGGTGCCAGCAAATATGACAACCTGTTTCAAGGGTCCATAGCCACACTGAAAAGCTGGTATGTCACGCTCGATATCAAGTACAGTGCAGAGCTGGTTTTCCCAGGCATCGAAAACTACGATGCCGTCTCCAAACACCCCACTGCCCTTAAAGACGCCTTCGCACTGGGGCAGCAATTAGTCAGCTAAATATATTAATAACAGGAGGATAAAATCATGGATTTTCAACTGACCGAAGAACAGAAGATGTTCCAGGCTATGGTACGCGATTTCGCCACCAACGTAGTCAAGCCGGAAGCTGCCAAAATCGACGAGGAAGGCAAGTTCCCGGCTGCAATATTTAAAAAGGCGGCCGATCTCGGCCTCTTCGGCGTCACTATCGATGAGAAATACGGCGGCAGCGGCGGTGATTACCTGTCCATGACCCTCTGCAGTGAGGAGCTGGCGCGTGCCAGCGGCGGCATGGCAACCATCTACCTGGCCGACCTTTCCCTGGCCTGCTACCCCATTTACAAATTCGGCACCGAGGAACAAAAAAAGAAGTACGTGGCCCCCATTGCCAGGGGGGAGAAAATATGCTGCTTTGCCCTCACCGAGCCTGGCGCGGGCAGCGACGCCGGCGCCATGCAGGCCACAGCTGTACGGCAGGGCGACAACTGGGTTTTGAACGGGAATAAGATTTTCATCACCAATGGAGCAGAGGCATCCATTGCAGTGGTCTTTGCCATGGAAGATAAGACCAAGGGCAATAAGGGGGTTTCGGCATTTATAGTGGAAAGCGATACGCCCGGCTACTCCGTCGGCAAGCTGGAACACAAGATGGGAATTCACGGGTCATCCACCGCGGAGTTGGTTTTCGAAAACTGCAAAATCCCGGCAGTCAACCAGCTCGGAGAGAGCTTCCGGGGCCTGCGCTACGCCATGGAATCCATCGATTCCAGCCGCGTTACCGTGGCAGCCCAGGCGCTGGGCATTTCGCAGGCTGCCTTCGACGATGCCCTGAGCTATGCACAGACGCGCGTTCAGTTCGGCAAAACGCTGGCGCAGCAGCAGGCAATCCAGTGGATGCTGGCCGATATGGCAACCCAGATAGACGCCGCACGCATGATGGTTTACCGCGCAGCCTGGCTAAAGGACAAAGGCTTGCCCTATATGAAAGAGGCTGCCATGGCCAAGCTTTATGCAGGTGAAGTCTCCAGCTTCGTAACCAACAAGGCGCTGCAAATACACGGCGGCTACGGCTATTGCAGGGACTATCCCATGGAGCGCTACCTGCGCGACGCCAAGATCACGGAGATCTACGAGGGAACTTCCGAGATGCAGCGCATGACTATTGCGCGCGCGCTGACCACGCAGTAAACAGCGTTAATCAATACCGAAGCTGCTTATGCCCTGGCCAGGCCGCGAATGTCATCGATGCTGCTGAAACCGTTGTCGGCGAGATATTGCCCGATGCCTTCGATAATATCGATGGCAGTGCGCGGACTAATCAGCGCGGCCGTTCCAACCTGTACGGCTGTGGCGCCGGCCATGATGAATTCCAGAGCATCTCCGGCAGTCATGATGCCGCCGCAGCCTATGACAGGTATTTTTACGGCGCCCGCAACCTGGTAAACCATGTAGAGGGCTACCGGCTTGATCGCCGGTCCGGAAAGGCCGCCGCAGATATTGTTCAGCTTCGGCCTCCTTTGCGCGGTATCGACGGCCATACCCGTCAGGGTATTAATCAGGGAAACGGCGTCAGCCCCGGCTTTTTCCACAGCCCGCGCAATTGCAACGATGTCAGTCACGTTGGGGCTGAGTTTAACCATCACCGGTAACGTGGTGGCCTGCTTAACAGACCGTGTTACGGCAGCGGCCATGGCGGGGTCGGTGCCGAACTGCATCCCTCCCTTTTTCACATTGGGGCAACTGATATTGACCTCGATGCCGCTGACACCGGCCACACCTTCCAGCCTGCCCGCCAATGCGGCGTACTCGTCCACGGATTCACTGGCGATATTGACGATGACCGGAACCTTCCAGATAGCCCACAGCGGGGCTTTCTTTTTGATCAGCGCTTCCACACCTATGTTCTGCAATCCTACCGAGTTCAAAACGCCGGCTGTTACTTCGATGATGCGTGGCTGGGGATTACCCTTCCGGGGCTTCAGCGTGGTTCCCTTGCAGATTAATGCGCCGAGCCTGTTGACATCAATCAGTTTGCCGAATTCGTCGCCGTATCCCCATGTACCGGATGCCCCGATCACCGGATTGGCCAGCAGCAGGCCTTTTTTCCCGCCCTTCGCAATATGGACTTTTAAATCGATCCCTTTTCTCAAATCTTCACGTCGGGTTTTATTTTTTTCACCCTGTCCAGTTTTCCCTGCATGGTTAGCGGCTTGTCCCGCCTGTCATCGATTTTCAGCGTGGTTACCACCCGCATGGCGCCTTTGCTGAAGGGCACTTCGTGCATCTCTTTTACCGCCTCCATGATCTCTTCCAATGGACCTTCCAGCACGGTGCCCATGGGATTCAGGCGATAGCTGATATTCTTTCTTCTGGATACCGCATCGATGCATGCCGCCACATATTCACTCACACTGGCGCTGCCCGTCCCCAGGGGCACCACCGATACTTCAGCTACGATTTTTCTTTCTTCCATAACTCCACCCGCAAATCAGACTAATAATAGTATATTCAAATACATTTTGAAAAGATAGCAGCCTTGCTTGAGAACATTCAACTCGTAAATATGCTAAAATTTTTATTGGATTTTATCAGTTCGAACTATGGAGCAAAACACACGCTATCATATCAGGAGGATGAAAGACGGGGACATCCCCCAGGTCCTGGAAATCGATAAGGATGCCTTCCCCACTCAATGGCCGCATCCAACAACCAACTCTTTTCGCCTGGAATTGCGTAATAAGCTGGCCCATTATTTCGTAATTTGCAGGGAAAACGAAGACGGCAATACGCCCGGTCAACCGCAGCCCGGCAGGATAAAAAGGATCATATCCTTTTTCCAGCGTTTTCTGGACCACGACCGTTTTTTCGGCAACGCATATATTAATGCGTCCGGGGAATACCTGGTCGGCATAGTGGGTATCTGGATGATGGTGGATGAGGCACACATCACAACCATCGCGGTAAGGAGCTCCTATAGAAGGCTGGGGTTCGGGGAATGGCTGTTGATCGTTATTATCGACCTGGCGACGTCGCTTCATGCCCACTCGGTCACGCTTGAAGTGCGCGTTTCCAACACGGTGGCGCAGTTGCTTTATGAGAAATACGGTTTTACCATCGCAGGCACGCGTAAGAAATATTACCAGGACAACCACGAGGACGCCCTTATCATGACCACGGACCAGTTGTCATCACCGGTTTTCCAGTCACGCTTCCAGCAACTCAAGGAAGAGCACCGCACACGCTGGAGCCATTGCTATACGTTATCTTGAATATTATTGAGGAGGTTCAGATATGGGAGAAATGAAAAGCGCATGGCAGATAGCCATGGAGAAAGCGGACAGTCTGGGCAAGGCCAGCCCCGACGAGTTGAATAAAATTAAATACGAGCCCGAAGGGAACAGAATAGCATCCCTGTATTTGCAGGATGACAGGTACGACCTGGCGGCCGAGCTGGCAAAAAATACCGGCAACGCTGCCGCAACCCATATTAAAAAAGGAATTGAAGAGATACTGTTGAGGAATATTGCCCTGCCGCACAATGAAGAAGACATGCGAAGGACCACCAGGTCCATGGCAGGCTTGAAGATACTGAAAGAGAATAAAAAGCAGCTCGAATCACTTTTTGGTCTGATTAATAATCTTCTGAACCAGTACCAGGTTGCCTTGCAGCAAACTTATACGGAGTTCAAGAAGAAGGCCGAGTCCGCCATCCAGCAGGCGGCGCATTCCATGCGGGGTGCGGGCGGCAACCAGGCGGCGCTGGAGCAAAAACTTCAATTCCAGCTGCAGGAGGAATGGAGGCAAATTTCCAGTGAGCTCGATGCTCAGTACGACCGGGCGATGGATGAGCATAAACAGAAAATCCGCGAACTGGATTAATCAGCCCGTAGTAGTTACCTTTGAACAATTTACGGAAATTTGGAAATCGGAGGCGGTGTTATGCAAAAAAGGAATCTCGCGCTAATAGTTTTATCGGCGGCGCTCATTTTCACCGCTGCATGCTGTGCCAATCCTGCAAATCCCCTCCAGGGCGGAATTAAGACATACCCGCCTGCATCACCGGATGATCAGGAGATTACAGCACCACCGGCGCCTCCCGCTTCACCTGCCATTCAGCCTGCCCAGACAACGGAGCGGCAGGTTACCGTGACGGCAGGCAACAGTGTCTTCTCCATAGGTCTGCCGCCCGGCTATAAAGAGGAAAGGCAGGTGACGGCACAGAAGCCCATTGACTTCTGGTTCGAGTACGTTACATCTGACATGTCCCTGGAAGTGAACGGCGTTCCGGTTGAAACGCCTCTCCGGTGGGCGGATAAGATCGGATACACGACGAATGTGACGGGATTCAAATATGTGATGAAGAATAATTCCTCACAGGCGGTTGCCTATAACTTGCACATGGTGCCGTCAAAACAGGGCGATTCGGTGCCTGTGGTCACCAAAGAAAAATGGACGGCGCCCTAGCTATTGATCAGGGAATTCCAGTGTATCGGCTATTTGCTTCCACACTGGAAGATGGTCAACGGGATCGGACAGGACGCTGATGCCTCCGAAAAATACCCAGCGGTTCTTTTTATTGACACCCCTGATATAGATCTTGTATGACTGGGTGCTTAATACCTTCGTTTCATACAGAATTTCTGAAGCAGGCGTAACGCCGTCCGCCAACTTAGTATCCTCCTGGGAAATAACCTTGA
Organism: Dehalococcoidia bacterium; assembly: GCA_028716085.1. Classification (GTDB taxonomy): domain Bacteria; phylum Chloroflexota; class Dehalococcoidia; order GIF9; family UBA5629; genus JAQUQM01. The sequence goes on from JAQUQM010000089.1 coordinate 9,070, forward strand.
GGTTGGCCTTGGCGCCCTTCAAGCGTAAGATCTCCTTGGCCCATTCCTCCGCTGAAGATTTAAAATCATAGCGTGGCTTGATGGCTACAATGATATCGTTACTTGAGGCCGTGGCCTGCGACGTAATTGCGCTGAAAACAGTCCCCACCATGGGAGTCTGTGCCGCCTGGTAGTCCTTGGGATACTTTATTACGAAATTATAGTTGTCGTTTTTATACTCGTTGTACTCCCAGGGTGGAGGCGGAACCGGCTTTTTATCTATCCCCGCTTCCTGGCCGCTCACCGGGGCAGGATTGACCGTAACCGTAACCTGGACGGTCTGCGGCGTATTTGATGCGCGTTGCGCACTTACCACCAGGTTATCCTTATAAGTACCCGCTGCCAGGCCTGAACCGGATACAAAAATTTCAATTTTTTTAGAGTACCCTTTTTCACATGCTCCATCCGGTTCATTCAGCCACATCCAGTCAACGGATTTGCGCGTCGCATAGATCAAAACACCCCCGCCGTCATTCATCAAATACAGGATCTTGGTCTGAGTTTTTGTGTCACCCTCTGTAAATGTAAATGCTAATGTGGAGGAATCCAGTGAAATTTTAGGCATGGTGTCATCGGCTTGGCTGGCAGCCGGAGTGGTCGGGGCAGTAGTTGCGGGTGCTTCACAGGCAACCACGGCAACCAGCAGGAGTGCAACCAATACGACCTGCCATGCGGTACATCTGCGAGCAATCATTTAGCCCTCCCGGTTCTAATTATATCCAACGCCCAACACATACTTAAATATATGATATCAGGAAATGTGGATTGGTGCCCCCAAGGGAATTCGAATCCCTGTGTGGGTGCAGAGATATACAAGATCGTTCAGCTTTCAGGATAGTATTAAGTTTTATAGGTCACTTAACTCTTGAACAATTCCGTATATATTCAATCATGTATATTATGTAGAAAATGAGGCCACATGTGATTAGGAATCCTAGCAATATCAAGAAGGCAGCATTGCCATATGCAAAAAAGAGAATCCATGAAGCAGCCAGAATAGAAGATATAGGTGGTATAAGCACAGAACTCCAGATGGTCACATTGTAAGGCAGGGGGCCAGAAGAAAAGGCAGTCATTCCATTAAATAGTTTCAGGAACAATGTTGTGAACGCTTCTAGCACTGAAATAGCTATCATGAATATCGGGGTTGTCAAGAGCCCCATGCCGATAAAATACATTGGAATAAAATATGGCGAAACTTTGAAAGAAGAATAGGTTAATGAGAAAGCGATTAGTGCCAATATAGCGATTCCGATTGCGGTGTAAATCCAATAGAGAGTTATGGTTGCAATCGATTTTGCATCGGCCTCATTCTTTTCTTCAATACCTAGATACTTTAATGTCAATTGCGCCCAAAGGGATAGCACTGCTATTACGATAGCTGTAACTGTTACCAAATACTGCACCGTTGACTGGTTAACGGGTGTGACTTCAACGTATGCAATTGGTGATGACTGATGGGGGGTAGCTGAGACATAAACCTTTGTATTCACCCACCTTTCTTGGTGATCCTTGTCATATGGTAGAAGAACACTAAAATCCTGTTGGTCTTCGCCAGGATTGATCTCGATCGGCCAACTCAGTGAGACATTATCACCTGACACATAAAGGAATTGCTTTTCATACTTGGGAGACTCCGTTACTAGACTAATATTTATTCGGCTATCAGTTGGGGTTACTCGTGGCGGGAATACGTCGATTGATTTTATAACGCTATTACGTGGAAGCAGATTAGAAGTTTTAGTGCTATCTAATTCAGAAGCCTTATCATTTACCGCAAACCCTAAAAAAATCCCCCATACTAGTGGGACTAATAATAGGAACAACAAAAATTTATTTTGTTTTTGCCATTGCATATACTTGTACATGAATTATACGCCTATGCACAAATGAAAGGAATAAGTTTAATATGCCCATACGGGCTAATCCCACAGCTGTGCTCTATCGCATGGAAAAAGACGTAGTATATACTCCCTCAAATTATTTTTTCACCTAAAATTGCCCCTGAATGGGGTTTTTTGATTCGTTTGGGGAAGGCAATATGTCAATTTTAATGCTGCCTGAAAAATTCAGAAATCCAAAATTAAGCCCATCCTCGCCAGCTGGGCAGCTGGAAATCTATTCAGACGGCGGAGAGATAAACAAGGTCAGTTCGCTTTGAGGACTTGTTAAAATTATATGTTTAAAAATTTCATCATTGGAGAGTGCGAAAAGGGAAATCAGCATATTTTTCGATGATGAATGTACTGAATAGATACTGTTGAAAGATACTTTTGAGGATATTTAACCAAATACCACGTTTATCTCAGACAGTTACTT
>JAQUQM010000090.1 GCA_028716085.1 Dehalococcoidia bacterium
CCGCAACACAGGCACGTACTTCCACGACTTCCCTGTACGGGCAGAACGTATCAAATACGGCAGGCGCGCCGGCTTCCCCCGCTGCCTATATCCAGACTTCGCTGATCTATCCGCAGACTGTCAATTACGGAGAGACCATTCCTATTACGATATCGCTGGATAATTGCGGGGGTGACACGGCCAAAAACGTTCATCTGGTCTATAAGGTCACCCCCGGCGGTTATTTCATGATACAGGGTGTGACGCCCGTGTCCAGGGCGCTGAGCCAGGACAGTGAAGTTATTTCCATCGGTGATTTAGCGACCAATAAGCCTGAGCTGGTAAATATGATATTACAGCTTCCTTACTTCGAACAGGCAAAGAAAGACTGGACCAAGAAATTCGTTTTTGATTTCTCTATTGCCGTTAACGGCCGCCCCGCGGAATTCTCCTGCGGTGTAATTGCATTAGTCGGCCGCGGCAAGATCACATTGCAGAACAAAGGCAATGTCATGGCCGGCTTGAATTAGGGTTGTCCCCAGGCAGCCGGTTAGCTCTAATCAATTGATCTCATATTGACGGTTTATTACGCCTTCTTTACCGGCGTATGCCGTCCTTTGCGGCAGCGATACTTAAAGTCCCACTATAGATGGCAATGTATCCCTTTTCCGGATTCGTATCATTGGTGGACTGTATTCCGTCGCCGCCCGCTTTCACCGAGATATTCGCATTTTTGATAGAGATGGAGTCCCTGCCTTTGATACCGTCATTTACAGCGTTTACAACGATATTGCCGCCGGTAATTTTAAGGTCGTCCTTGCTTTGAATGCCGTTAAAATAGTTTGCATTGACCGTCAGGGAACCGCTGCCCATTGATGGTGAGGTCGTCCTTGCTGAAAATTGCCGCATTGGGTTCGTCGGATTCAGAATCCGCCAGGATATAAGAATCGCCATCCGTCACATAATTTTTCGTGTCGTCCGCCAGCGTAATAACCGTTTTTTTGCCTTATAAATATAGATGGGTGAGCCGGTGGAACAAGTAATATCCACTCCGTAGAAAACGAGCTTAACCGTCTCCTGGTCCTCACACCTGACTATTATCTGCCCATCGTCCAGCTTGCCGCTTATGTAATAGGTGTCGGCGGATGTAATTGCGATCCTGTTGCCTTCAACTACAGCGCCATCCCCCTCCAGGATTATCGAATTGCCTTTCAAGGTGATGTATGACATTTTGGAGCTGTTCCAGCTCGAATTGACATCGTCGCTATCATATGCAGCGGAAATTATGCCGGATACGATATCCGGATTTTGTTTGGCGCTAACCGCTGAGCCCGATTCATCTTTGCCATCCGAACAGGCGTTAAAAGGAAAGGCAAGAGTCAATGCTAAAAATAATACGAATAATTTTGTTATATTGATTCTGTTCCGAATCAGGATGTGAAAATCCTTCATACATGCTTAGCTTACGATATGCGAAAAGTAATGCAATAGTGCACGCAGTCATCAAACTGATTTTTCTACTATGACTCGGGTAACTCGTGGAAATGACAGGTGTAATAGGTTTTCATTTCACAAAATCAGCTATGGATTCACGATGGACACTCGCCATATATCGAATTACTGCGCGCAGTGTTTTCCAGTCAATTATCACGTGAATGATGGTGATGGCAATGGTTATCACGGCCAGCCACAGGTGCACTTCCTTCCAATCGCTCTTTGTCAGGTCAAAAACGAGAGGAATGCGTCCGGACCTGGGTCCCTCCGGCGCCAGCCACAATATTAAGCCTGACAGACCGACCAGTACCCAGACTGTCATCATAATGATTGCTATCACGGCCCTGCCGTATATCTTTATATTGATCTTACGACTTGTTTTAAACATTTCTACCTCCCTCAATATAAACATCCCCCAAGGTTAAGAACATCGATCGCCGAACCGGCCTGGTCAACGGATCAAAGAATCAATATAAATCGGGCAAAGACAAGATAGAGCAATATTGCCCAAAGGTCAAACCGAACCCGAATAAACATAATTCTCAGGATAAGTGGCTGGCATAAATTCTCCTTTCACTTCTACTTACGTATAACAGATCGACTTTTCTCTATGATATACTTGCTCATAAATACTCACGCAATACCCCGTATAAAGGAGGCAGAGTGATGGCGACGTATATTATGTTCGTTGGCTTTACACAGAAGGGCATAACGGAGGTAAAGAAACTCCCCGTAAAAACTAAAACAGGCGCACATGTTTTGAAAAAAGCCGGCGTAAAGGTGCAGGGTTTTTACCTGGTAATGGGCATGGATCGCTATGACGGCTTCTACATTGTTCAAGCCGCCGACGCAGAAAAGGTTGCGGCCGCGGCTTTAGCCCTGGGATCGCAGGGCGATATGCACACTAATACATTACGCGCTTTCAGCGAAACGGAATTTCGTGATATGGTCTGACTGTCGTCCTGAGCCCCCGCTATGGCAATGATTGCAAATTTTCTGGAAGGTAAAACCATTTCATCACGGCTGCTGATGGCCCTGGGAGCTGCTATCCTATTCGGCTTGTTAAACTGGTCGTGCAGTAGCCTCCATCTCCCCGGGGCGCCGCTGGTCAGCCTGAGGCCGCAGGTTGCCATCCCCATAACCATGGGGCTGGCTTTCGGGCCGGTCATAGGCTTCATTGTTGGATTTGCGGGTAATGTTTTTGGAGATTTATTGGCGGGCTTCGGGCTGCAGTACTGGGATTGGAGCATAGGCAACGGGCTGATCGGGGCCATACCCGGCATCCTCTACCTGATGGGCATCAGGGTTATCAAGACGGTCGGACAGTTTGGCGCAGTCCTGCTGCTGATCCTGATAGCCAACCTGGTCGGCTTATCCACAGGTACCTTCATCAGCAGCCTGGTACTCCACCGTATGACGTTCAGCGAAGGGATTTTAGGCTGGCTTCTTCCGTCATTATTAACCAACGTGTTGCTTGCTTTCGTCATCGTACCGTTGCTGTTGCTTGCCGTAAGGCGTCTGAAGCTTACACTGGAGACCAGGGTTATATTAATCGTGACTTTCCTGCTGGCTGCCTGCATCCTGGGGACAACAGCAATCCTTGTCTCGACAATGAGCAATACCCTGGTCGCCAACCTGGGCGGAAGGGCAACCGACCAGGTGGTATACGAGGCAACGCTGGAGCTTTTACGCTGGGCGGGCTTAGCCGCAGTTATCGTACTGCTGGCAGGGTCTATCATCTCTGTACTCGCGGTTAGAAGGCTGACATCGCCCATATCTCAACTGTGCAACGCGGCGAAGACCATCGGTTCAGGTGATTTCCAGACACAGGAAATCCAGCCTGTAGCCATCCGCAACGATGAACTGGGAGAGCTGGCCCGGACCCTGCAGCATATGGTGGAAAGCCTGAAAGAATATGTTCAGGAGCTGCAGACCGCCACTGCTGCCAGGGAACGTATAGAAAGCGAACTGAGGGTAGCCACAGAAATTCAAATGAGCATGCTGCCGCGTGTGTTTCCGCCTTTTCCCGACCGCAAGGAATTTGATATCTATGCCACGATGAAACCTGCCAGGGAGGTCGGCGGCGATCTATATGACTTCTTCTTTGTCCATCCAGATAAACTGTGCCTGGTTATAGGCGATGTTTGCGGCAAAGGAATACCGGCGGCACTTTTCATGGCTATCACCAAGGCCCTTCTCAAGACAGCGGGCATGGCGGGGCTGCCGCCAGATGAAATGCTCAGGCAAACCAATGACATCCTCAACCCGGAAAACGACAGCAGCATGTTTGTCACCGTGTTCTGCGCTATCCTGGATACCGGGACAGGTGAGCTTACGTTCTCCAACGGCGGCCATCCGCCACCTCTATGCGGAAACACCATCAGCGGCTTCGAGTACATAAAAGTTGAAAAGGGCTTTGTGGTCGGCCCGTTGCCGGATATGGCATTCACCTGCCAGAGTATTATCCTGCAGCCGGGGGACGCCATCTTCCTCTACTCCGACGGTGTAATAGAGGCTACATCCAAGAACGAACTGCTATACTCCGCAGACAGGCTTCATGATGAGCTAAACAAATTAAAGGACGTCGATGTTGAGAGAATGGTAAGGGGTATCAACAGGGACATCGATGCTTTCGTCCGTGAAGCCCCGCAGGCCGATGATATCACCATGCTGGCACTCAGATTCATGGGAACCACGGAGGGTGGGCGAACCTAAGCAGGCATAGCTTTTGGGAAAAGCTGCAAATGTTAAGTGTCCTCTCTGTTCAAGTGGTAGCATCACTATTAATTTGATATTCCTAAAAGCATGATAGCCTCAAGAACCAGTTTGAGAATCGTGAAGCTACCGTGCTATAATTCAAGTTCACTTCAGAACGATAGGCAGTTTTACTGTCAAGCATTGGTTTTGGAGCGGCAAAAGCTAATTACCCGCAAAACTAACATTGTGGCTGGTGTGAAAAAGGGGATGTCCTTAGAAAACGGACACCTCTAAGGACAGATGGCACAGATAAAGGGGAAATGTCAGCGGTACATCAAGCCACCTGTATCTCAGGAAAAGTGCCTTTAGGAGATTGTATATGAGAGTAGGTCTTTTTGGATTTGGTAGAACAGGGAAAGCCGTTGCGACAATATTGCTGCAAAGCAAGGAATCACATCTTTGCTGGGTTATCAGAAAATCAAAAGTACTGCAGCATCGATCGGTCCCGGAGTTTCTTGGTATTCAATCGGACGAACCTGGATTAATTTTCCCCAAAGACGAATGGACGCCGCAGCAGCTTTTCAAGGAACACCCTGTAGATGTTTTAATCGATTTTTCTTCTGCTGAAGCCATATTATCCTACGGCGAGGAAGCAGCTAGAAGAGAGATAGCCATTGTGAGTGCGATATCAGAGTATCCCAGCGAAACAATTGATTTTTTGGGCAAATTATCGCAGCAAACAAGGGTGCTCTGGTCTCCCAACATTACTATCGGCATTAATTTCATGATGCTGGCAGCTAAAGTTCTTACAAGTATTGCCCCGTATACAGATATTGAGATAATTGAAGAACATTTCAAGGCCAAAAAAGAGGTTTCCGGTACAGCCAGAAGACTGGCAAAAGCATTATCTTTACCGGAAGAGTCAATTAAAACAATCAGAGCAGGCGGCATTGTCGGCCGACATGAGATTCTCATTGGGTTTCCCTATCAAACAATACGCTTAATCCATGAATCAATATCAAGAGAGGCGTTTGGCAATGGTGTATTATTCGCTGCTCAAAATCTCGTAGATAGAGCAACAGGGTTTTATACTATGGAGGACCTGTTAATACCATATTTTAACCTGAAGTAATACGGATTGTTAAAGCATGTTAAGCATAGCACATCCGGATAATCACATGCGTGACTTTATCACTTGAAGATGCTCTCTTGAACATAGACGGTTTGCCTTAAATGCTCCAGCTATTCAGGTAAAAGCCTGTATTGACAGGATAGATATTAAGGCATCTGTGCCGTTAGAATCTGTTACCGTTGCACAACCACGGTCCTGTGTGTTCGCTCATTCTAAAAATCATAGTATAATGTGGCATGCTGCAAGGTCACCGGCGGGCTGGTTGACATTAGGTGTCAGGAAGAAGAGATGAATATCTACGCTGCGGAATATAAACAGAAATTAACCACGCCCGCAAAAGCCGTGGCGCACATAAAAAACGGCCATACTCTTGTGCATGGCGCCACCATAGCGGAACCGCCGGCCCTTCTGGCTGCCGTTGCCCACCGCGTCAGGGAGGGCAACCTGAAGAGCATCAAGGTCTACTCCAGCCTGCCCATGGAACATGCCGCCGGGACGGTGCTGTCCCCGGACCTTTCCGATTGTATCGAAGCTTACTCATGGTTCGTGACCCCTGCGAACAGGGCACGGGTCAGGGTGGGGCTGAGCTATTTCGTACCCAACTATATCCATCAGATACCCCGGCTGATCAGCGATTATATGGATATAGACGTTGTCGTTACGACGGTTTCCCCCATGGATAAGGCCGGCTATTTCACCTTCGGAGCCGTCAACGACTATACATCGGTGGCCGCCAGGAACTGCAAAGAGTTAATTGTGGAAGTGAATGAGAATATGCCACGGGTTTTCGGGGATTCCCTGCTGCATATCTCCGAGGTTACCGCCGTGGTGGAAAACCATGTGCCGCTCCTTGAGATGCCAACGCCGGAAGCGAAGCCCGAGGATGAGATAATTGCGAAATACATCGCCGATATGGTCCCCGACGGGGCCACTATCGAGCTGGGGCTTGGCGGCATACCCAATGCCATAGCGCACCTGCTGAGAGACCACAAGGACCTGGGGATTCACACCGGCGTCTTCGTGCCTGCCATGGTGGACCTGATAGAAAGGGGCGTTATTACCGGGCGCAGGAAAACGCTGCATCCCGGGAAGCACGTTTTCATGGTGGCCCAGGGTACCCGCAGGATGTACGATTTCATCAACGATAACCCCAGCATGGAGAGCCGTTCCGCATCCTATGCCGAGGATCCTGCCGTGATCGCCCTCAACGACGACATGGTCTCCATCAACACCATAATCGAGGTTGACCTCACGGGACAGTGTAACGCGGAGCACATGGCCGGCTACCAGTTCAGCGGCACGGGAGGGCAGCTCGATTTCGTGCGCGGCGCGTATAACTCCAGGGGCGGGAAATCCATACAGGCTTTTTATTCCACGGCAAGGAACGGTAAGGTTTCACGCATAGTGCCCCGTTTTGAACCCGGCACGATGGTCACCATCCCTAGGATGGACACGCATTACCTTGCCACGGAATACGGCGTGATAAACCTGAAGGGCAGGTCCACAAGGGAGCGGGCCCTGGGTATCATCAGCCTCGCCCACCCCAAATTCAGGGATGACCTGCTGCGGGAAGCGGAAAATATGTACCTTCTTTAAGCAACCACAGCCCCGCAACAGTCATTGAGACTAAGAAAATCCCCAATTTATGAAAAGGTTGCAGGCTACTTTTTTGTGGTAGCGATAAAGTCGTCAATGGTCTTGGCCACCAGCGTTTGCGCCTGGCCTACACCCTTTCCGCTGAGGCTCACCGCCACCTTGAATATGACGTCATCGCTGGGAGCCTCGAAGATATTGATGAAGTCGTACTGCCCCAGGGTGGCATACTGCGCCAGTATTTTTACTCCCATTGCTTCAATTTGGCGGTTGTTGGCCTTGATTCTCGCCGGGTCCTCGGTGATGGCCTTCCTCCCCTCGGCAGACAGGTTGGTGAGCGCGATGTAGATCGGCATAAACCCCTCCTCAAACGAAATATTGCAGGTGTCGCATCCGTTTTAACTGGATACCGATGCATATCTTAACACAGAACGTATGATTGTGTTAAGACAATACGCCCGTCTGTAAAGGGGATATCACGCCCAAAACTGTAAAAACCTGAATCCGGCGTCGAAGCTTTGCTGCTTTCTCAAGCGGCCGTTGAGCCTATCCCATTTCCCCGTCCGGAGGTCGTTTTCAAGCAGCGTTATGCCTTCCTGCACTGCCGACGGGGAAGCCAGTGCAAAACCGGAGGTGTTCTGCCTCATTATGGGGTCCAGGTAGATCTCCGGCCTGTTCCATCCCGCCTGCATATTCTTGTCGGCAAGGTCATGAGGCAGGGGGAACCTGATAACCTGACTCGACCAGTGCCTGATGCAGGAAAAGATATCGATGACTTCATTTAACGGCGGGAAAACTTTGTGAATGTGCTGCTCGATCTCAGGGAAATAGTCATAGAACCAGAGCTTTTCACTCTCCCTCGGGTCCATGGTCAGCATCACCAGCGGCCCGGCGGGGCAAACCCGGGCTGCCTCCCTGGCGGCGCTGCGGATATCGGAGAAGTGATGGACGGACAGGACCATAATGACGCCGTCCACCGAGGCATCCTGCAGCGGAAGCGACTCGGCAAAACCGGGAAGCCAGGTGACGTTGCCGTGAGGGACAGCCTGCTGGCGCATGATCCCGGATGGTTCGATGGCAAATAACCTGTAGCCCAGCCCGGCAAGCGCATTGGCATAGTTGCCAGTTCCCGCGCCGATGTCAGCGATAAGCTTTCCGGCCGGCAGGTTTAAAAGGTCGATGATTGTTTCCAGGATCCGTCTGTCGGCAGTCCGGTTCCGGTTGTAGCTCTCTCCAATTACGTCGTAGGCTGCGTCGCTCATTTGAGTATAAAAAATCCATATCGACAATATTTTGGCTCAACTGTTATACTGATTATAACATATTGTTATAAAAGGCGGTCAAGAGAGCTTCCCGGATGAACACATGAACCTTTTGCCTGCCGTAAAATGAAATGAAGCTAAGCTGCGCCGTTTTTATTTTTCATTATTCGCCGCAGTAGAAAGCCAGGCCGACCACGCCGGGGCCTGTATGCGCCCCTATTACCGGCGTAAAATCGGTAACTATAAGCTCGGCGCAGTCAAATGACGCAGCAACCTGCTCTTTAAGTTGCGCTGCTTTTTCCGGCTCAGCGGCATGTATGACTGCCATATGCAGCGGCAATCCCTTAATTATTTTGTTTTTACTCAATTCCATAATCTGCTTGACAGCGCTCAGGTAAGTCCTCGCCCTGGCTACAGGGTGCGCTTCACCATTTCTCAGCATCAGGATGGGCTTGATGTTGAGCAGTGAACCTGCCCAGCCAACCACCCTGGGTACGCGTCCACCCTTGATCAGGTACTTCAACGTATCCACCACCACGTAGAGATTAACGCTGTTAATTACCTGCCTGGCAGCTTTTACAACTTCATCCATCTTCATGCCTGCAGCAGCAGCCCTGGCTGCTGCCAGAACGACAAATCCTTCCGCCGCTGCCGCTACCTGGCTATCAAGCACTTCTACGACGACATGGGAAAGCGCCTCCCTGGCCATATCTGCTGCAACCCTTGCCGAGTTGAAGGTGCCGCTGAGTTTGCTGGAAAGAGTTATGCACAGTATTCTGGTTGCTTCCCTGCTCATTTCGCGGTAGGCATTGAGAAAATGCTCGGGCGATGGAGCGGAGGTGGTGGGCAGCTGTTTGGCTTCCCTGAGCATCGCGTAGAATTCATCGGCGCTGAGATCAACCCTGTCCTGGTATACTTTATTTCCGAACACAATTTTTACGGGGACTTCACATATGTTATATTTTTTTAACTCTTCTTCAGGTATGCAGCCGAGAGAATCGGTGACAATAGCAACCTTGCCGTCCATAAGCAGTCAAACCTCCTTGACCTAACCCTGGGAGAGTTCCCTGTTCATCTCAGTATACCATACAGGTATGGCTATATCTTCAGGCGATGTTTATTCGTTTTCTTCAAATCCCAGCATTGCCATCTCTATGCTGGATACCACGATAATGGTGAAGAGAACAATGAGTATCACATCCCCGGGGCGGAGTCCGTTGTCCTTGAATATGCCTCCGAGATCAGATTCATACAGCCATGCACAGAGCATGCAGAAATTGAAAATGGACAGGTAGGTTGTCATGCGGCTGAACGTGCGGGCCAGGATTTCCCTGATCAGATGTTTCATAAATTGACCGTATCCTCATTTTATTATTTTTCTGGTACTTATTACTGGTTCCGGTAATGATGCCTTTCGACTTGCAAGAGAACATCCGGCACTGACTGTACCGGATGTTCAAACAGCTGCAAATACGAATTAGAATCGATTGGACTCATGTCCAGGCGCTGATTTTCGAGGGCAAGCCGGAGCTGCCGATCAAATCACATGTCCTTTATCTTGGCATCGGGCAGGGGTTTTCCGTTCTCATACAGTAACACCGAGTCGAATTTGCAGTTATCCACCAGCGCCGTAACGTGACAGTTACACGTCCAGCTCGCGTTCGGCTCGGTCACCCTGGACGTGTAATAGACCTCCAGCCGGCTGCCATTGAGGATGATTTTCTCAATGCCGAACTCGTGGATATCGTTTCCCTGGTAGATGATGGAGAGGACAAACCGGTTTTTCATGTTCTCTTCCGTGATCAATTTGGTTTTGTCCATGCCCATGACAGCCCCGACCCCGAAGAGCGATTCGAAGGCGGGATAGCTGCGGATGATCAGGTATGAGGGGTTTGTTTCTCCCTTGTAGGTGTTCTTAACGAACTGGTAGGAGCTTATCATGAAATTTATATTCTCCGTGCTGCCATCCTCTGTGGCAGGTTGCGCGCCGCCGCAGGAAACAGCCGAGGCCACCAGCAGAACAATCAGTATACTTAAAATTGACTTCATCTTGTCACCTCTCAAGCATTTATTATCTCTCAACCGGATGTAATAAGGAAAATCATACCTCATTATCAGGAAAGCCCACACGCCGGTATAATAGTATAAGACCGTGGCTTGAAATTACAGCATCGCATTTATCACGATGAGACCGAACAAGAGCAGGGAACGTACAACAGAATTCCCTTATTACGTTATACAGTACTGGGATGAGTTTTCCATCTGCTGGGTCAGCTTTCACAAAAAATTCCCCGATCCCGTGAAGGCGGAGAACTTCGCGCTTACCCTGGGGAAGAGGTACAGGACCGGTAACAAGTACAGGATAATGGAAGTTACACAAAACGACCGGAAAATATTTAAAACCAGTGAATAGGTTTTATATTCCGGGGGAAGAATTACTCATCGCGGCGGACGCTAAACGTCACTTGAGCAGGCCCTGTACGTAATTTATATCGCTGTATTTTGCCAGTATCTTGTCGTAGGCCGTCCTGCCGTCCGCATCTTTCTCCTGCTTCAGCGCATCGAGCGTTTTCTGCCAGGTTGTCACGGTGCCGTCGGGGATATCCCTGCTGAGGGCTATATACATGTCCGCCTGTATTACCACAACGGGAAATTCAACCAGCTCGTCAGTGCTTATGCCCGCTTCTTTGGCGGTCACCGCCAGTCCGCCCTTGTTGCCGAGCCAGAGCTGCACCCTGTTGTCCATGAGCTTTTTCAAGGCCTCGACATCGGTCGGGCTCTCGTCGAGGTTGGCAAATCCCTGCGAAACGAGGAACTGGTTGCCTGCATCGCCCTTGTAGACGCCGATCTTCCCCGCCGCGCGTGCATCGTCGAGCGTCTTCACATATAACGACGAGATTTTCCTGGCATAAAATACCTGTTTATAATCTCCTATCGGCCCCACCCATTT
>JAQUQM010000091.1 GCA_028716085.1 Dehalococcoidia bacterium
TATGCGCCGCTCATGGCAGGCGGCACGCTGCTTATTCCCGAGCAGCCGCTGTTCGCTATCATAGCTTTCCAGTTCCTGCCCCTGATGACCATTGCCGCCTGTGCTTTCACCTATTTCTTCCGCAACACCGGCCATATCTATACGGGCGCGTTCCTGGCTACCCTACTGGTGGTCTGGATCGTGGTCGCCTCACAGGCTATCCACTTCGCATTCTAACCCGGGAATACAATAGCAGGGTGAGACAGGATTCACCCTCATGAAGCAAAAGGCCGGAGCCTTGAAAGCTCCGGCCTTACTTTTTCATTGCGTGAATTTTGCCGATTTGCCTTCAGTAAGGTTCTCTCCAGCGCCTGATGATAGATGCTACGAGGATAATTGAGGCAATGCTGCCGATGGCGAGGACGGCCCAGGCCCAGAGGGGCACCGAGGCCACCCTGGCAGGCAGGAACGGCAGCATCGGTGAGGGGCTGGTGCTGAAATTGAAAACCGCGCTCCAATCGCCGGGAACCGGCTCCAGCTCCATCACCCGCCAGAAATAGCTGGTGTCACGTTTCAGCTCGCCGTCATACTGGTAGGCAGTGGTAGTCACATTCCATGATATCAGCGGATTGCTCATATCGGCATACTCGGAAAGCTCGAATTTATATTTCGTGGCCCCTTTGTAAGGCGTCCAGGAGAAACAAAACGGCGGGTCGTAGGAGCACCGGCAGCCGTTTTCCGGCGCCAGCAACTGCGGGCAGAGATAGGGTGCGGTCACGGGGAAGCCGGGCTTAACGTCATAGCTGCGTGTAACTGACCACGGGCTCCTGATGAACTCGGTTGTCGCTGCGTGGCGCGTGCGCACCTGCCAGTAGTAGGCTCGACCGCATTCCATGCCCTGGATGCCGGGATTGACCCAGTAAGCCGGGCTGGTGACCACGGCAGGCATATAGTACGGGTTGGATACAGGCTCGGCCGCCCCCAGCCTCAGTGTGAAGGCGCCGTCCTTGGCCAGCCGCAGCTCGTATTCATCGGATACCGAGAGCTGCTCCCATTTAAGGTCGACCTGCTGGTTCCTGCCGCTGACCGGGTCGCAGCCCACCTCGGCCGGGGAGATTCCGAGCGGCCCAACCTTGCAGACATTATCCTGGAACCTGTAGATATAGGTAATATCCGAGGAGAGATTGTCCGCGCCTACAGCCCAGAGGTCGTTCTGACTCGCGTTGCCGGAGATTTTGAGCTGAGCCAGGTGGTTGGGAAGGTATGCGCTGAAGTTATCCGAGATAGCGCTGTTGAGCAACTGGCAAAGATCGAAGGTGGTTCCCGCCGGCAGGGTGCGGTTGAGGATATCGAACTCAATATTGCTCACCGGATCGGTGGGATTCAGCGTCCGGCTCATGCCGCCGGTGCCGTTATCGCTGATCAAAACAAACTGTGTTATACCGGTTGTATTATCACCGATCACGACTGCCTGTCGGAGGCCTGTCATGGGATCACTCAGAACAGGATCGAGCCTTAAAGCATACAGCGTCCCCTCGCTGCCGGCCTTCAGGCCGCCGATGTTTTCCGCCGAGCCTGTGTTGGTTATCACCCCGTCGATCTGCTCCCACTGGGTGGACCGGCCGATGGTCCAGCGCCAGATCCCCTGTGCTAAATTGGTTGAATTATCAGTGATAGATAGATTGTCCGTGACAAAAGAATAAGCGGCGGCGGCGTAGACCAGGTTGTTGGAGGCGTAGCGGGCGTCGGCCTCCACCTGCACATCGCCGAAGCCCCTTCCCAGCGGCACGGGTATCAACTGGAAGCTGGAGCCACCGTCCGTGGAGTAGGCCACTTCTCCATCCCTGCTGCCCACCAGTAAATGTTTGTTTTTGGTCATGGCCAGCATGTTGATCTCGGTAAGGCCTGTATTCACAGGCTCACCCCACCTTATTCCCTCGTCAGTACTCTTACGAATGCTACCATTATTCAGGGCAATATAAAGTGTATCCCCGTTTTCTACTACTAAATCAATTATGGGTAATGGTATAACCCGTCGTGTCCAATAATTTCCTCTTGTATGTGACACTCCAAGAACACATGATCTACGGCGCATATTGTCATCAACTTCTACGGCATAAATAGTGCTGTCAGTGCTATATTCCGGGCTCAATCTCAGAACAATCCTGTTGGATAGCGTTCTTATTGTGAATATATTGCGACCCCAGTATTTTCCTAGCGGTTCGCCGGCGCTGCGCCATATAGATTCAGGGCCAAATTCACTGTAAGTGGCCATAAAGAGGCTGCGCGAATCCGGGGCCGGAGCAATATCAGATATATCCAAATTTGGATCGGTATTGATGAGGCTGATCTGGTCCCAGTTATCACCATTATCTGAACTTATTGAGAAGGCGCTTTCATCAAATGGTGCGGCACCCATTATGGTACCTGTCCCGCAATAAGCTGTATTGCCGTCATTACTCCATGCAACGCGGGCATTACCGGGACCACTAGGCGGCTGGGTTGCATCGTTCCAGACAATATTTACATCAAGAGGATTGGAAGTCCTTTTCACTTGCACTGAATAAGGAGTAAACTTATTAACTTCACCTGCAAGAAGTTTACCCGTTGCCTGGGTTCCATAATATGCAATGCTGCTGATATTTACCGGTGCGCCATTCGCGGCGTTTAATCGCTGGCACTGCGGCGCCCTGTAATCCCAGATACGATAGACATCATCATTCCCATCGGGTTTCCTATCGTAACTTATAAACGCCAATCTATATCTAGGGTCATTGTTTTTCCAGTTATAGTCTGAAGGCAATGAAATAGCAGATGAAATACGATCGACTCCAAAAGCGTCTCCCCAGGAATCAATCTCTACAGAATTCCCCCAGCTTGTTCCACTATATGGATCTTTTTGACCAAAGAACAGAAACGTCCTATTTTCATATCCGGCTGCATCATTGCCTGTAGAAGCAACGACAAGGATGGTTGGATCGGCATAATATTGCGAAGAAAATGTAACCGCCGATATTTCCGCGCCGGGCGCAGTTGAAATCTTCAGTTTTTCATCCTGCCAGTCTGTACTGGATTTTCCTATTCTGAGAGTCCATATTTTCCCGGTTGTAATATTATCGCCCCAATTTGCAGTGCCAACCGCGACATCACGATAAGTATCGTTGCCTACCGGATAATAGCTGGATATAGAAATACATTGCACAGTATTATTATCAACGGGTAAATTTTTTTGAATCCAATTTGATCCGCTGTCGGTGGATAAATAAATACTATCTACATTATCGGTTACAGCCACATATTTCGGTTGATCTGGAGCAACACCAATTTTACGCAACGGCAGTTGCGCCCCGGCATCCGCAATATTTTTCGTCATGTCAATGAAGGACGTACCGCCATTGTCCGTTCTGTACAATTTGCCGGGAGTAATATTGTCACCCACTGAATCTACGACAAAAATAACATTTTTATTTGTGATATTGTCGTAACTGATAGCAAGCTGATTAATTTCTGATGGACATACAATAACATTGCCTGTTTTCCCGGGTTTCTCAATCCTTTCCCATTTCAAAGGCGGAGTCGATCCCGCTGTTGCTGTGCAGGGAATAACCAGGTTTGTCAGCAGTGCGAATAGCAGGAATGCCGTTGATGCGTAGCCAGTTTTTAAATGCTTCATTCAGATTTTCAAATTTGTCCGATTTTCGGGCAACATAAACTAAATCCGCAAAGCGGAACCGCATATAAGCATAAACCCCAAATGTTAATTGATTATTAACCGCGCGTTTTATCTGATAATTATGGGATTCTTAATAAATTCCTAACAATTCACCGCTAAACTATAATGTGTTATGCTCGAATCCCATCCCATCGTGCCGGAGGACGGGGATATAATATCGTGAAATTGCGACATGCCATGATAACCGGCTTACTTTTGGCAGCCGTCTGCCTTGCCGCGTCCGGCTGTTTTGCCAATTCGGGGTCAACAGCGGCAAATCAGACCACCACGGTTGAGAAGGGCAATATCAGCATCAATATCACTGCCAGCGGCAACCTGGTGACGTCCAAAGAGGCCAACCTGGCCTTTTATTCATCGGGCACCGTAAAGGAGGTGCTGGTGGAGGTAGGAGACATGGTAAAAGAAGGCCAGGCGCTGGCAAGTCTGGAAATCGAACCGCTGCAGAGCAACCTGGAGCAGATGCAGATCAACGTCAAGCAGGCGGAGATGAACCTGGAAAACGCCATAGCCGGCTCTTCGGCTCCCGATCCGCTGAACATCGAGATCAAAGAGCTTCAACTGAAAAACGCGAAAAGCAACCTGGATGAGGCGCAGAGGAAACTCGACAGGGCTACCATAACGGCGTCCTTCGCCGGGCTGATCACGGCAGTGAATGTCGTTGCAGGCGACCAGGTGACCAACAGCACCGTGGCCGTACGCCTTATCGATCCCTATAATTTCAAGACCGACGTGCTGGTCAACGAGATGGAGATATTCAGGCTAAAAATCGGCACACCTGCTACGGTGAAAGTGGTCGCACTGTCCTCTAATTCATACCCGGCCAGAGTATCTCTTATCTCTGAGACCGCCACCGTGCAGTCGAACGTGGTGAACTATAAAGTTACGGTGGAGATGAGCGCCGGAGATACCATGACGGCGAATCAAACCCGGGCTGCTGCACCTTTCCCCATATCCGATAATATCACCCGCCGCTTTCCAGCTTCAGACAACATGTCCCGCCCGTTCCCTTCATCGGACAATGCATCCGGGCGCACCAGGTTCGCCGGCAGAAGCGCTATGCAATCTTCCGGCCAGGCAGCTTCCGCAGCGCAACAAAACGTGCGACTCAAGGAAGGCCTCACGGTAACCGTGAGCATCACGGTGGACGAGAGCACCAATGTACTGCTGGTACCCAACAGGGCCATAACCAGCCGCGGTGGCAAGTATTATGCGCAGGTGCTCACGGCGGCCGGGGTTCCCGAAGAACGCGTGATACAGGTGGGCATCACCGACGGGGAAAATACGGAAGTTGTCAGCGGGCTGAGTGAAGGAGAAAAGGTGGCTATCCTGTCTACAGCCACCACAACTGGCACAACAACAAGGACCTCAACTACACAACAGAGAAGCAGCATGGGCGGAATGCCCGGAGTATTTATACCCAGATGATCCGGCTGCAGGATATTGTAAAAACATATCCCATGGGCAACCGGGAGCTGCAGGTGCTGAGAGGCGTAAGCTTTACCATCGAGCAGGGCGAGCTGGTAGCCATCATGGGGCCTTCAGGCTCGGGGAAATCCACCATCCTTAACCTTTTAGGTTGCCTGGACGTACCGACCTCGGGCAAATACTACATCGATGGGCAGGAAGTCAGCCAGCTCAGCAGCAACGAGCTGGCCCATATCAGGGCTCACAAGATTGGTTTCGTCTTCCAGCAGTTCAACCTGCTTCCCCGGCTCTCGGCATTATCAAATGTCATATTGGGGCTGGAGTATGCCGACTCCGACGACCGCAAACTGGCCATGGATTCATTGACTACGGTTGGCCTCGCCGACCGGGCGCACCACCGCCCCACCGAGCTTTCCGGTGGAGAGCAGCAGCGCGTAGCCATAGCCCGTGCCCTGGCTAAAAATCCACCCCTCATACTGGCGGACGAGCCCACGGGAAACCTGGACAGCCGATCCGGTGAAGAGATAATCTCCATACTCACATCGCTTCACGAAGAGCAGAAGATCACACTCGTTATGATCACACATGACGCCAGGATTGCACAGCATTGCCAGCGCATTATCTATATCAAAGACGGCCAGGTGGAGAAGGATGAAAAGGTCTGAACAGAGTGTCAAAAGGGTAATACGGCCTTTCTCCAACGCATGGGGAGGCGTGACTTCGCACAAGCTGCGCAGCCTGCTTACGATACTGGGCATCGTGATCGGCGTTTCCGCGGTCATCGCGTTGATGTCCATCGGCAAAGGGGCTGAGGCGGACATACTGGCCAGGATCCAGACGCTGGGGGCGGACCTCATGATGATAAACCCGGGATCGGGTATGTCAGCCGGAGGGATCAGGGGCGCCCAGGGCAGCATGACCACGCTGACCATGGAGGACGCCACCGCTATCGCCAACAAGGTCGACCTGGTATCTTCTGTAACTCCCCTATACAGCAAAAGCCTCCAGCTTATTGCCGGCAGTCAGAATATGAATTCCCAGGTCACCGGCACAACGCCGGCATATATGCAAACGTATAATTTAAATACCCTCAGCGGAACTTTCTTCTCGGATTACGACCTGCAGCGGGGCACCAGGGTGGCCGTGCTGGGTTACAATGTGTGGCAAACCCTCTACGGGGGCAGCGACCCCCTGGGGCAGGATTTACGCCTGGGCACTATCATTGTTCGCGTCATCGGAGTGCTGGAAAGCAAGGGCTCCGTCAGCGGCTCACCCGATGATAAGGTCTTCATCCCGCTGACCGCCATGCAGCAGGCGGTGGCTCAGCAAAGGACCGCCCGCGGCGAGCAGGTCATCTCATCCATCTCCCTCAAGGTAAAAGACCTGGAACAATCCGATAAGATCATTACCGACATCACGGGCCTGCTCCGCTCGCGGCACCAGCTTGCGGCGACGGCGGAGAACGACTTTACGGTCACATCCATGGAAGAGGTTGCCAGCACGGTATCAGAGACCATGCAGACCACTACCATGCTGCTGGGCGCTATCGCGGCCATTTCCCTGCTGGTGGGCGGCATCGGCGTGATGAATATTATGCTCGTTTCCGTGCTGGAGCGGACCAGGGAGATCGGCATCCGCAAGGCGCTGGGGGCGCTGGACAGGGATATCTGGATTCAATTCCTTATCGAGTCGGCCTTCCTCACACTTGCAGGCGGCCTGATCGGTGTGGTGCTCGGCTGGGGCTCGGCATTATTGTTATCCACTTTTGGTACCTACCATACCCTGGTCAGCGTGGATATCGTCATCCTCGCCGTTTCGGTATCGGTCGGCATCGGCCTGTTCTTTGGCTTCTATCCCGCCTGGCAGGCGTCACGGCTCAACCCCATCGAAGCGCTAAGGCATGACTAAGGCAAAGTGACCCCACCGTGCGCGGCATTAATATGATTTTTTATATACGGCCTTGATTTCAGGGGCACCCAGAGGTGTGGGATTGAAAGTTACCCACGGCGCGGTCCTGAGAGCATTGGACACAAGCTCATCGAAGTCAGCTTCTTTGACTCCCAGGTCCCTCAGCCGGATATTCATGCCGATTTTAGCCAGCCATTTTTCGGTAGCCACGATTCCGTCGGTCTCCCCGAACACGTTCTGCCCCAGCGCCTTGAACCTTTCTTCCCTTGCCGGAAGCGTATGTTTCATCCATGCAATCAGCAGGGTGGCCAGTCCGTCGCCGTGCGCAATATCGTATATAGCGCTCAACGGATGCTGGATGCCGTGCATGGGGGTGAGACCCGTTCCGCCGCCCAGCGTCCAGGTAAACTGCGAGCACGCCATGGTGCAGGCCCAGGAAAGCCTGGAGCGCCCCTCGATATCGGCAGGTTTAGCCAGCACCTGCGGCAACGTTTCCACCACCGTGCGCATACAGGCCTCCCTGATGGAATCATTTATCAGGGTCGTTTCATGCGCGGAAATATAATACTCCACAAGGTGGCAGAATATATCCACTCCTCCCCTGGCAGTAGTTTTGGCAGGTACGCTAAGGGTCAGCGCGGGATCGACAATGGAGACTGCGGGATATATCTTATCATTAAAGATAACAACCTTCTCATGCGTCTCCCAGTTGGTCAGCACGGCCCCGTTGTTGCCCTCCGAGCCGGTCGCTGTAACGGTAGGAACGAGAATTATGGGAAGCATACCGCCCGTGACGCTGACTTTCTTCTCATAGTGCGACCAGATGGACTCGCTGCCGCTGCTTGCCAGTGCGATGCACTTGGCTGCGTCCATTGAGCTCCCACCGCCAAGCCCGATCACCATCCTGGCCCCGCTCTTACGGGCTAGCTGCGCGCCCTTATCAATGGTAGACGACCTGGGGTTGGGTTCGACTTCGTCGAAGATAACGCTTTTTACCCCTTTTTCCTCCAGCCCCTTGATAACTTTTTCCAGCACTCCTGTCCGGCGCATGCTTGCCCTTCCCGTTACCAGGATCGCAGCATCACCGAACCTCGATGCCTCCTTGCCCAGATTGTTAAGGCTTCCCGGCCCGACAATGAACCGGGTCGGCAAATAGAATCTCGTTATACTCATAATTTGGATCCTCCTGTATATAAGAGTAAATACGATGGATTAATTTGCTGAGTTTTTTTCCCTGGAGATGACGGCTGCTCCCAGGGCTGCGATGAGGCGCGGATTTTCCGGCACAAGTACCTTCGTGCCGAGCTTTTGCCCGATGTCAGCAACCAGCCCGGCGTCAAGGGCGCCCCCGCCTATGACGACCACATCATCCTGAATAGTGACGCTGGCCACCATGCTGCCGATCTTTTCCGCAATGGTCTCGTGTATCCCTGCCAGTATGTCCTGCGGGCTGTCTCCCTGCGAGATCCGCGTGATTACCTCAGTCTCAAGAAAGACGGAGCAGGACGTGGAGAAACTGGAAGGCCTGGTGGCTGTTTTGGATAAAAGCCCTATATCGTCCAGGCTTATTTGCATGATACGGGCAACTACCTGCAACAGCCGGGCGCTGCCGGTCGCACACATTCCCGACACATTGAAATTGGTTACCTGCCCAGCCTGGTCCACAATGATAAGCTGGCTGCCCTGCCCGCCGATATCGATGACGGTCCGCGCCGAAGGGAAGATAAAATGGCTGCCCCTGGCGTTGCAAACCATTACTCCTGAAAAAGCATCCGTCCCCGAGTTTCTGTTCGCCAGGCCCGTGGAAGAGCTGGCTTTAATGTCCTGTGGTTGCAGGCCTGCCTTTTCAAGCACCGCAGCCCTGATCGACGACGCTGTAACGGTATGGTTGACGCCGGACGGCATGATAGCGGCGGCGGCGATGTCACGGTCGTTCAGTATAACAGCCTTGCTGCTGATCGAGCCGATATCGAGACCGAGATAATACCCGCTCAATTCTTGTCACCCCCGTAATCGAATACGGCTTCGGCAAGCTGTTTCTTATGCAGCTTGAATTCACCCCTCTGCATCAAATCCAAGGCATGGTCGCGCGCCAGCGCGGCTGCGCCCAATGCACCCGTAATCAGGGGCTCGGGAGGAACCAGCACAGGCATTTCAAGCGCAATTTCCATGGCTTTCACCATGCCTGCGCTTTTAGCCACACCGCCCGTAAAGACGACGGGCGGCTCGACTTTGAGCTGCTTTGCCAGCCTGGCCACACGGGTAGCAATGGCGATATAAACGCCTGCCAGTATATCCGGCAGCGCCTGCCCCTCCGAAATGCGGCCGATGATCTCCTGCTGGGCGAAGATTGTGCAGATGTTGCTGATCTTGACTGGGTTATCCGATTGAAGGGAAATGCTGCCCATCTCTTCCAGGCTGAGCCCCAGCGTTTCGGCGGCCACCTCGAGAAACCTGCCCGTGCCGGCGGCGCATTTATCGTTGGTAAGGAAATCGGTAAGCCTGCCGTCCCTTATTTTGAGCGCCTTGGCATCCTGGCCCCCGATATCGATGGCCGTCTTCACATCGGGAAATAGCGAAGCCACCCCCCTGGCATGGCAGGTGAGCTCGGTGATCTGCTTATCCGCGAAGGGCACGTTCACCCGGCCGTAGCCGGTAGAGACTATGCAGGCAATGTCATCCAGCATCAAACCCGCCTGCTGCAATACATCCTCCATGACCCTGTTGGCGCGTCGGCGGTGTTCGGCGCCGGTGGGGCCGACCACATACGCGCGCATGGTTCCCCCGGCGTCGATCAGGGCGGCCTTGGACATGGTGGAGCCGATATCCACACCGCTGTAATAAAAACCGGATGCCTTGTTTTCCATGCTCGTATTGATCTCCTTACCATATACAAAGGTCAGGCAACTGATGTTTTATTGGAATCCCTGGTTACATAGCGTAACACGCAGTGGTTCTTGCCTGTGTCATGGCGGGTTTCCTTGATCACTTTGGTCTCGGGGTTGTACCCTTCCTGAATAGCATCGTCAAGATACTTGCAGCTGAATTTCCAGTAGTCGCCCACGCCGAATTCCAGCGCTGTATCCCAGTGGTCGCACTTTCCCCATTTTATTTCAAGGTCATTGTCCACGATGTCGGCGCGCGATTTGAAGCTCTGTGTATCCATATCTGCATATATGAGGAAGTTTTTGAGGCTGAGCGGCTTGCCCAGACCTTTAACTACCTCTGCAATGCGCCGGCCCCGTGCCCTGCCGTATTCTTCCACTGCTTTTTTAATCAGCGCTTCTCCCTTCTCCGGTCCCAGCTCCTCGATCACGGCTTTGGCCAGATAGGAAAACTGCACCGCCCCCAGCCCCCAGCCGTTAAACTGGTATTTATCACCGATCTCCTTGCGCTTTGCAGGAATATCGGCAAGGTAGTCCCAGGATATGCCCTGCTTCTTCTCGATTTCCAGCTCGTCCATTGTCTCGCTCCTTTATTGATTATTTGCCTGCTTCCTGCCGCAGCGCCTGCATAGCCTTTCTGACATTGGGGAACATGGACATCAATTGCGCCAGCTTCTCACAGTCGAGGTCGCCGCACAGTGCGCAGTTATCCAGCGCTTTCTCCCTGGCGCATTTCCTTACGGAGCACATCTTGCAAACGAAGAACTTTCTGCCCTCCGCCCTGCAGCCGTCGCAGTTGATCTGATCCGGCCTGAGGTTGTACTGGAACTCCTCGGCCCACCGCTGCGCGCAATCGGCGCGCAATTTATCATCGTCCGCCCGAGTGGCTATATAGGCCGGGCATTCAAGGCAACTGAACCCGCAATAAGCGATCATTTCCGTCTACTCCAAAGAATCCACTTTTTAGCTGCCACAGCGGCGATAAAGCTTTTCAAAAGACCGGCAATATTTATTTGCCCGCCTTTTTCCTCAGCGCTTCCATGGATTTCCTTATATTGGGGTCCAAGGACATCATCTGTTCCAGTTTTTCACACTCAAGGTCGTCGCACAGGGAACAGTTATCCAGCCCCTTCTCCACAGCGCATTTTTTGAAGATCGGAA
>JAQUQM010000092.1 GCA_028716085.1 Dehalococcoidia bacterium
CCTGGTAGTTATCAACTATTCCATTATGAATGACGGCTATTTGATTATTGCAGTCACAATGGGGATGGGCATTTGGTTCAGTAACACCGCCGTGCGTTGCCCAGCGCGTATGTCCGAGCCCGATATGCCCCGGCATGGTGTCAAGATGGTAACGGCTATTTACTTCATCCAGTTTGCCGATCCCTTTATTAATGAGAAGCTTGCCTCCTGAGATCATGGCAATACCGGAAGAATCGTAGCCGCGATATTCCATCCTCTTCAGGCCCTCGAAGATGACTGAAGAGGCGTTATCTTTCTTGCTGCAATAACCGATTATTCCGCACATATCATCTATATTACTGTAAAACAGCCTTATTGTATAATCATCGCATAATTACAATATTACATGAAGGAATTATTCTGCCATATCTATCCGGCTATTAATGTGAACCTTTAAGTTTAATTCTTTGCTAAATTGAGACTAACAACGGAAATGCCGTGCAGTGGGATTTTGCTAATCGATCACTTTGATGGTTAAAGAAAGAGGGTCTTTTTGCAGAGGCACGGTTTCATTATTGGCGTAAATATGGAATTCAACTTTCTGATCATCACCGGTTGAAACAGGTGAAAAAGCGACGTTTTCTTCCCATTTATGGTCATCCTGTACAGTTCCGGTATAAACTGTTTTAATGATAACGTCGCTGATGGATACGACGACTTTATAATCGACAGGTTTCTTTTCGTGATTGATCACACCTATGATGATATTGGCCGGCGTCCCGATTTTTACCTCGTAAGGATAATCGGCTGCCTTGCCGTCCGCATTAAGAATATAAAACTCTGTAAAGCTGTCCGCTTTGTTGGCAATGGAAGCGATATAGATGATAGAGCCAACACAAATAAGGATGGCTGCCGCGAGGACAAAGAATAGAACCTTATTAAAAATAGCCATTTTTATATGAAATAAGTACAACATTGTAGTAACAGGCAAAGATGATTGTCAATAGGATGATGATGTTATCAAAGAATCAGCATGGCATCGCCAAAGCTATAGAAACGGTAACCAAGCTGCCGGGCTGTGCCATATGACTGCAAAACCGTCTCGCGCCCGGCGAACGCGGAGATCATCATAAGCAGGGTAGACCTGGGAAGGTGAAAGTTGGTTATTACGGCATCGGTCACTTTGAACTGAAATCCGGGCAAAATATAGAGGCTGACCGGCCCTGAAAATGGAAGCACGCTGCCTGAAATTGCCGACGCTTCCAAAAGGCGTACGCTGGTCGTCCCAACTGCAATTACACGTTTACCCGACCTTTTAGTCAGGTTAATCTGCCCGGCTGTAGTTTCGTCCAGTACTCCGTATTCAGAATGGATATGATGCCTGGCGGGGTCTTCCACACGTACCGGCTGAAAAGTGTCCAGCCCTATATGGAGAGTTACAAAGGCAAGATTGACCCCTTTCTGTTTTAACCGATTTAACAGCTCCTCTGTGAAATGAAGGCCGGCCGTTGGCGCTGCTGCGCTTCCTGTTTCCCTGGAATAGACGGTCTGATAACGTTCCCTATCGTCCAGCCTGGCTTTGATATAGGGCGGTAGAGGCATCTCCCCTATTTGCTCCAGGGAAGCATCATCACTGAAACTGAGGACGCGCAAGCCGTTTTCCAGCCTTTCCATAATGGTTGCTGTGACGGATTGTACTTCAGGTCTCATACCGGGCAGGGATATCCTTGATCCCGGGAACAGTTTTTTACCGGGCCGAACCAGGGCTTCCCATCTCCCGTTGCCGAGTCGCTTTAAGAGCAGGATTTCTGCAGCTCTGTCTGTTCCTTCTATTTTGCCTTTTAAACGCGCCGGGATAACCCGGCTGTCATTGAATACCAGGGTATCTCCCGGATTAATAAAATCTACGATATCACGAAAAATATGATGCTCGATGATATTGTTCTTTCGGTTCAGCACCATAAGGCGCGAACTGTCTCTTGGATACAGAGGATGTTGTGCAATGCACTCAGCGGGGAGATGATAATCGAAATCGGCTAGTTTCATGAATGCTCTATTTGTTTAAGAAATACAGTATTACATTGATAATAATGGTCAGCACAATACTCAGTATCAGAAAGGTCACAAGAGGAAAATAGAAGGAGTAATTCTCCTTCTTTATGAAAATGTCTCCAGGCAATTTACCCAGGAAAGGAATATGCGGACTTATAATCAGGATAATGCCGGCGATAAGTATTATCCCGCCGATAATTATGAGTATTTTGCCGATCCAGTCGAGAGACACAGGCTGATTTTAGCTTAACACATGAGTGCGTGCAACAAGGCACCGCAAGGAGTTTAGATTTCTTTCCCTCTTGACTCCGGTTAGAAGAGGCCGTGTACCCTGCCTGTAACGGGATCGATGTCAATCCTGCGGAAGGCCGGGTTGGAGCCGGTGCCGGGCATCAGGTTGACATCACCGGCAAAAAGGCAGAGGAACCTGGCTCCTGAATAGATCATGATGTCGCGTATGGGGAGAATCCATCCCCTGGGTACACCTTTAAGCAGCGGGTCGTGGCTGAGACTCAGGTGTGTCTTCACCATAATGGTGGCATAGTCATCGTATTCGGGATCAGCTTCCAGTGCCCTGGCCTTTGCATCAGCAGTCGAAGACCATGAAACGCCGTCGGCGCCGTAGACTTCACGTGCAATTTTGTCAACACGATCACGCAGCTTCATGTCTTGCGGATAGAGGAATTTGAAATCATTATCGTCCTTACATGCGTCCTGCACTACGTCCGCAAGCTCCAATGCTCCCTCACCGCCGAATTCCCAGTGCCTGGAAACGGCGCAGCGTGCCCCCGCCTGCTCAGCCGCCCTTTGCACCAGGGTGATTTCTTCTTTGGTATCTGTATGAAAAACATTTATGCAGACCACCGGCCTGACGCCGGCTTCCCTGATGATCTTAATATGGTGCAACATATTCGGGATCCCTTTTTCAAGGAGAGCCAGATCTTCCCGGGTATATTCCTCGGGTATTTGTAGCCCTGCTACAACGGCAGGGCCACCTCCGTGCATCTTGAGGGCGCGCACGGTCGTCACCAGCACCGAAGCGTTGGGTTTCAGATCGCTGAGGCGACACTTCACGTTGCAGAATTTCTCAAAACCGATATCCGCGGCGAAACCGCTTTCCGTAACATGGTAATCGAACAGCTTCAAGCCGATCCTGTCTGCAATTATTGAAGACTGGCCGAGCGCAATGTTTGCGAATGGTCCGGTATGCACCATAAGGGGCTGGTATTCGGCAGTGCAGCAGAGAGTAGGATTGATCGTATTTCTCATCAGCGCCGTCATGGCCCCGCCTGCCTGCAGGTCGCTAACAGTAACCGGGTTGCCATGTTTGTTGTAGGCAACAGTAATCCTGTCCATGCGGTGCCGTAAATCAGCCAGGTCCTTAACGATTGCCAGCAGCGCCATCAGCTCTGAACTTACTGCTATCTGAAACTTGGATTGCATGGTGAAGCCATCCATTTTCCCGCCCATGCCTATGATGATATTGCGCAGGCTCTGGGCGCAGAAATCCATAACCCATCCCATTTCAATACGGGTTGGATCGATATCCAGCCGTTTCATTCCTGATAGAGCGAGAAGCTTGCGATCGTCATAATTACGTTCATGCTGCATTCGCGCCGTAAGCGCTACCATGGCAAGATTATGCGCATTGGTGATATCGTTGATATCTCCTGTGAGGCCCATGGAGAACTCCGTCATGGGTATAAGCAACGCATTCCCGCCGCCGGCAGCTGTGCCTTTGATATTCATGGTGGGCCCGCCGGAAGGTTGACGGATACACCCTCCCGCATTGATACCACGTTTACCCAGACCTTCCAGAAGACCGCATGTAGTTGTGCTTTTGCCCTCGCCAAGCGGAGTCGGGGTTATGCCTGTTACCTGTATATATTTTCCATCGGGCTTGTCCTTGAGCCGCTGCATGATACTTGCGTAATCCAACCTCGCCACTTTACCGTAGGGGATTATCTCATTCTTTTTTAAATTAAGCCTGTCGGGCCAGTCGGCGGGTTGGGGCATATTTTTTTCAGCCTCTTCCGCGATTTGCCAGTCGTTCATAACCAGTGGATTAAAGGGCATTGATCATACTCTCCGGAAAAATAGCAGGATTACATATGCAGCTAGGAAATCCCGAATTTGTGCTCGGCTGATTCGACCGTATTTTGCAGCAACATAGTGACAGTCATGGGCCCGACTCCGCCGGGCACCGGCGTTATAGCAGATGCCTTTTCCTTGACGGTATCGAAATCTACATCTCCGACCAGGCGGAATCCCTTATCTTTAGTGTTATCAGGAATACGGTTAACCCCCACGTCTATGACAACAGCTCCCTGTTTGACCTTATCTGCATCAATACACTGGGGGCTGCCCAGGGCTACAATTAAAATATCAGCCTGTCTGGTAAAATCAGCGATTTCCGGTGTGCCCGTATGTACCACTGTCACTGTGGCATTCGCCCCCGGTTGTTTTTGCAGCAATATGGCAGCTAAGGGCTTGCCAACGATGTTGCTGCGTCCGCAAATTACAACGTGTTTCCCCGAAGGACTGTTGCCGCTGCGAATCAGAAGCTCCTGAATGCCGTGAGGTGTGCACGGCAGGAGGCACGGTTCACCCCGCAGCAATTTGCCCATGTTCACCGGATGCCAGCCGTCAACGTCCTTGTGCGGTGATATCATATTCAGGATTTTCTCATCATCGATTTGCATGGGTAGGGGCGTTTGAACGATGATACCGTCGATATCCAGGTCGTTATTAAGGTCTTCAACAATCTTAAGCGCTTTGGTCTCGGTTGTATCCAGAGATAATTTTATGGTGGTCTCCCGGACGCCGATTTGCGCGGCAGTCCTTTCTTTAGATGTTACGTAAGATAATGAAGCAGGATCATCGCCGATAAGAACAACGGCAAGGTGGGGAGTCTTCCCGACCTTCTGCAACCTCAGTACACGCTTTTTCAGTTCAACAAGGATCTCGGATGCAATCTGCGTGCCGCTGATTATTCTGGCTGTCATTTCCTACACTGCCTGAGCTAGTTTGAGAGACTATTATACTTGTTACAGCAGGATGAGACAAAATTAAAAACCTGATAAACCAATTAATGCGTGTACTACGCCCGGTGCGAGCTAACCGTCATCCTTTTCTTTCCCCATACTTAGCATATCAACTACCATTCTGGCGGCGATAGGAACCGATTCTTTCACTGGGGCTGATAATTCTTCGGAGAATTCCGACACTTCAGGGATCTCGATTGCCAGGATTTTAATCCTGTCGGGGATTTTCATCTTTAAAATTCTGCCTATTTCAAGTGCAGTTTGCAGGTCAACGTCGTGTGGTGAGATCGTGTGTTTGGATGTACGTAAATCCCCTGTTTCCAGTACGTAGATATCACCCGGCTTACCGTTAACTGTCTGGATGGCATCGACTATGATTACTTCGTCGAAATCAACTACATAATCGAGGAGGGCAAGGCCTGAAACATCGCTTGAGGTAAGGGTTATATCGCCCGGAGGCAGAAGAGGTTGTAATGCGTCTATGACACGGAATCCCACGCCATCGTCGCTGAGGATAGGATTACCTATGCCCAGTACAAGCTTTTTCATCAGGTTGCTGATTCAGCCTTTGCCAGAGAAGCTTTGCCTGAAAAATATGGCGCCAGCAGCTTTTTCGCTGAAACGACATTGTAATCCAGCGCCGCAGCTTTTTCATCAAGTCCAAGTGCAATGGCAATAAATTGAGAGATGGCCAGGACAGGCAGGTTATATTTCGTTTTGAACTGGCTGTTGACCTGTGACTGGTAGGCATCCAGTGCCGTATGGCAGAGGGGACATGTGGTGGAGACGATGCACTGAGCGCCGTTGTCCTGGGCGTTTTGCAGCAGTTTGTGTATCAGGTCTATGGCCATACCTGTCTCCGAGATGACCAGCGAGCTGCCGCAGCAGCGTGCTTTGAGGGGGAAATTTACCGGCTCGGCGCCCAGGCTTTTAGCCATATTGTCCAGCCAGTTTGGCAGTTCCGAATCATCGAAACCATAGTCGGGGCGTACCTGCTGGCATCCATGATAGCAGGCCACTTTTAAGCCAGTAAGAGGGCGTTTAACCTTGGCCGCCAGGGCTTCCAGCCCCACATCGTTATAAATGACTTCTACTATGTGACGGATATTGACTGTGCCGTTATATGAAAGCCCCACGGAAACCAGGGCCTCGTGAACCTGCCAGGCCAGCTTGTGGTCTTCTTTCATAAGCTCATTTGCCTCACGCAGAATGGTATAACATGAGCTGCAGGGAGTAACCAGGTCCAGGCCTGTTTTTTCCGCCTGCGCCAGGACGCGTGCCGTGATAGCCATGGCCTTAACCTTGTCCACGCCGCTGAAAGGTGATGAGCCGCAGCATGTCCAGTCTTCAAGTTCCATCAACTCTATGTCGAGCGGTTTGGCGATAGCATGGATGGCCTTCTCCACCGGAGCGCCGGTGGCCTCCATTGAGCACCCGGGGTAATAAGCATAATATTTCACCTTGAACCTCCCGTGGTTATGTTGTGGAAAATTTTGTTCAACTGATCCTTACCCTTAACGGACTTGGGCAGGAGCGGCATACGTTTATGTTTGAGCAGATTCACGGCTAAAGGCAGCATTTTGAGAGCCGCGAAGGGATTGGTCTTGAGGAAATAGTCGAGCATGAAACCAAATTCATAAATGCGGCCGTTTTTCTCGATTGAATTGGCAAAAGACCGGTACATGGTCGTTGTTTTCGTGGGCGGTTTATAGCCCTCC
This sequence comes from Dehalococcoidia bacterium, assembly GCA_028716085.1. Taxonomy (GTDB): domain Bacteria; phylum Chloroflexota; class Dehalococcoidia; order GIF9; family UBA5629; genus JAQUQM01. The sequence continues at coordinate 6,794 of JAQUQM010000092.1, forward strand.
TTCAACGCAATTGCCTCCAGCGCATGCATAATATTGGCCGGCTTGATATTGCGCGGGCAGCGCGCGGTGCAGAGATAACAGGAAACACAGTACCAGATTGAATTGCTATTGAGCACTTCGTCTTTCATGCCTGAACGTACCATGGCTATGATTTTTCGGGGCGGGTACTCCCAGTGTTCGGCGGTAGTACAGGAGCCGCTGCATACCCCGCATTGTACACACTCATTAATTTTATCGCAGGCAGGAATGGAGGCTACTTCGTTGAGAAAGGTTGTTTTTCCGTTTATCATTTCCCTGTCTCTCCTTTACATAAGTGGGCTAAACCAGTATGCCCTCAAGCTCGGCGTTGATCTGTTCGTTGGTAAAATGTCTGTGTGTGATGGCGCCGCTGGGACAGCCTGCAACGCATGTGCCGCATCCTTTGCATAATGCTTCATTGATCCGTGATACCTTATTTTTTTCATCGAATGAGATGGCATTATAGGGGCAGAGCAGGTTGCATACCCTGCATCCCGAGCATTTATCTTCGTCTATAAAGGCGGTGTCAGCTTCAATTTCCACCTTGCCCTTGCTGATCAGCGCCAGTACACGTGCTGCAGCAGCAGAAGCCTGGGCAACTGTGTCCGGAATGTCTTTCGGCCCCTGACAGCAGCCTGCTATAAAGATGCCGTCGGTCATTGTAGCCACCGGATCCAGTTTGGGATGTTTCTCGGTGAAGAAGTTCTCCTTGCCGCAGGAAATATTAAATTTATGCGCGGTATCCTGTGCGTCATCATGGGGCTCTATGCCGCTGCAGAGGACAACCATGTCGACAGGCAGTCTGCGCTTTTTACCTACCAGCGTGTCTTCGAACTGGACTATCAGCTTCCCCTTTTCCTCGGGTGTCTGTGCAACATCGGTGATCTCGCCGGGACGGCCGCGGAAAAAGACCGTTCCTTCCTTCTGTACCCGGTTGTAGAATTCCTCATAGCCCTTGCCGAAGCTCCTGATATCGATATAGAACTCATATACCTGCGCTCCATGTACGTGTTCTTTAAGCAGGTGCGCAAATTTCATGGCGTACATGCAGCAGACCCGGGAGCAGTATTCATGATATTTCTCATCGCGGCTGCCTACGCAATGGATCAGCGCAATGCTCTCAGGCTCTTTGCCGTTTTTCAGAAGAATATGGCCGGAGGTCGGACCGGCGGAATTCACCAGGCGTTCGAACTCGAGGCTCGTAATAACATTATCGAGTCGGCCGTAACCGTATTCTTTAATCGGTGAAGGGTCGAAAAGCTTGTAGCCGGTAGTAAGAATTACATTGCCCACCTCGACGTCAACGACTTCATCCTCCTGCTGGAAATTGATGGCGTTTCTTTCGCAGAACTTTTCGCAGGCGCGGCACTTGCCCTTGAGGAAATAGGTGCAGTGCTCTCTATCTATGACGGTGACATTGGGCACAGCCTGCGCGAACGGGGTATAAATGGCCTTGCGTTTGGACAGCTTCTCATCGAATTCACTGTCAACTTTGACGGGGCACTTGGTCATACATGTCCCGCACCCGTTGCATTTGGCTGCGTCCACATATCTGGCTTTCTTCCTGATCTTGATGCGGAAATTGCCCACATAACCGGACACGTTATCGATCTCGCTATAGGTCAGAAGCTCTATCATGGGGTGGGCGCCGACCAGGCTCATTTTGGGAGTTAAAATACATGCCGAGCAGTCCAGGGTGGGGAACGTTTTATCGAGCTGCATCATATGACCGCCGATGCTGGGTTCCTTTTCCACGAGGTAGACTTTGCGGCCTGCGTTGGCAATCTCCAGGGCAGCCTGGATGCCGGCGATGCCTCCTCCGACAATTAAGGTGTCGGGATGAACCGGTACCTCTTTGTTTTCCAGCGGCTGATGATAGTAAACCCTTCTTACTGCGGCGCTGACAAGGGCCTTGGCCTTTTCCGTAGCTTCTTTGGGGGATTCCGTCACCCAGGAGCAGTGCTCACGGATATTGGCCATCTCAAAATAATAAGGATTAAGTCCGCCTTCCTGTACCGCCCTCCTGAAGGTCGGTTCATGCATTTGAGGTGAGCATGAGGCCACCACAACGCGGTTGACACCGAGTTCTTTGATGTCTTTTTTAATCAGGTCCTGTCCGGGATCGGAGCACATGAATTTGTAATCACGTGAGACCACGACTCCTGGCAGGCCTCCGGCAAACTTGGCCACACTTTCCACGTCAACCACACCGGCAATATTGCTGCCGCAATGACAGACATAAACACCGATCTTTGGTTCCATCATGACCTCCTCGGAAGGTTTGTACAGTGATCGGCTGCATTAAAATGGGGAATGACTTGTATTAATGCAGACATGCGAATTTTTCAAAATTATAGCACTATGCATAAGGAGGGACAAGCACATATCCGATGAATTTATTAACGATAGCTTCGTTATGATAAAATTATGGGGTTTTTAGAGGAGTTTTAATATTGAAAATACTGATAACCAATGATGACGGCATCAACGCTGAAGGTCTGTGGGCGCTGGTAAATGAATTAAAGGAAGTGGGCAGCGTTACCGTAGTTGCGCCGGACAGGGAACAAAGCGGAGTGGCTACTTCCATCAGCCTGCACCATCCCATAAGGTTGACGAGGATTCATGAGAAGATAGCCGGCATAGATACGTATACTGTGGAAGGCACGCCCGCGGATAGCGTCATCATGGCAATTAAAATCATCATGAAAGACGGCATAGACCTGGTTGTATCGGGAATCAACCAGGGACCTAACTGCGGTTATGATGTTTTCCTGTCAGGTACAGTGGGGGCTGCGCTGCAGGGATTCTTTTATGGGATTCCTTCCATTGCCGTCTCCATGTCTGCCTTCGATGATCCCAGATTTGAAACAGGGGCTATCGTGGCAAGGGAGCTGGCCCGCTACGTTAAAGGTAAGGGTATTAAAGGTAAAATGCTGCTGAATGTGAATGTGCCGAATTTACCGCTCGGCGAAATCCGCGGCATCGATGTAACCAGGATGGGAGAGAAGGTGTATTCGGCCGGCATCGATACCGGGCACGACGGCAGGCACGATTATTACTGGATTTTACACAGGGCTAAAGATGTCGAGCTGGGCAGCGGCACAGATACGTGGGCGCTCAAGCATAAGCGCATTTCCATTACACCGCTGCGCTTCAGCCGCAGTGAATACAATACTGAGTTTGTGCATGAGATGGTGCCGGTTATTGCAGGCCGGCTACTGAAGAAAAAATTCCATACTAAGGTTAAGGAGGATTAAATGACTGAAGTTGTTATCGTCAGCGGTGTGAGAACAGCGATCGGCACGTTCGGAGGAGGATTAAAGGAAGCAACGGCTACCAGGCTGGGATCAATCGTAATTAAGGATGTACTGAAAAGGGTTGGGCTCAGACCCAAGTCCGGTGCAAAGCTGATGGAATTCGGCCCGAAGGCACTGGCAGATACAGGAATAAGCGAGCTGGAAAAAAGATACTATGATTGGCCTGACGATCTTAAAGAGATACAGGTTGATGAGGTGATCATGGGCAATGTTCTGCAGGCAGCGCAGGGACAGAATCCCGGCAGACAGTCCATGATATATGCCGGTTTGCCCAAGGAAACACCGGCCTTTACCGTTAATAAAATTTGCGGTTCAGGGCTTAAGGCGATTGTCTGCGGAGTGCAGGCTATTACTCTTGGCGATGCTGACGTGGTAATAGCCGGTGGTACTGAGAGCATGAGCAATGCCCCGTATGCCATGACGCGCGCCCGCTGGGGATACCGTATGGACCTGACGGGAAAAGGCGAGGTGCTGGACCTGATGGTCTACGATGGACTATGGGAACTGTACTACGGTTATCACATGGGCGTGACGGCGGAAAACATTGCCGCCAAATACGGCATTACACGCGAGGAACAGGACAAGCTGGGGCTGATGAGCCACCAGCGGGCGCTTGCCGCTATCAAGGACGGCACATTTAAACAGGAAATTGCGCCCGTGGTCACGCCTCAGAAGAAGGGCGATCCCGTCGTCTTCGATACTGATGAACGTCCCATGGAAACCAGCCTGGAAAAGATGGCCAAACTGGCGCCGGCCTTTAAAAAAGATGGAACGGTTACCGCCGGCAATGCCTCGGGAATTAATGACGGCGCCGCCGCAGTGCTGATGATGTCGGCTAAAAAAGCCCAGGAAATGGGGCTCAAACCCATGGCAAAGGTCAAATCCTATGCCTCCGGCGGTGTTGACCCTGCATATATGGGACTCGGGGT
>JAQUQM010000093.1 GCA_028716085.1 Dehalococcoidia bacterium
CCCTGCCCTGGGCAGCGGCACCTTTATCTGGTTGATACACTTAAAAAGCTCCATGCGGTATTTACCTCCTAAATGAGTAGAGCGTTACGTCCGGGATATTTTGCATTGTTGCCGAGTTCCGCCTCTATCTTCAACAGGCGGTTGTACTTGGCTACCCTTTCACTGCGGCAGGGGGCGCCCGTCTTGATCTGTCCCGAGTTGACCGCCACTGCAAGATCGGCGATGGCTGTATCCTCGGTTTCGCCCGAGCGGTGGCTGATTACGGCGGTCCAGCCTGCTTTGCGCGCCATATCGATGGCTGCAAAGGTTTCCGTCAGCGTACCTATCTGGTTGATTTTGATCAGGATGGAATTCGATGCCTTGCTGTCTATGCCCTGCTTCAGCCTTTTCACATTGGTGGTGTAGAGGTCGTCGCCCACAAGTTGCACTTTCTGCCCCAGCTTCTTTGTGAGCAGCGTCCAGCTATCCCAGTCGTCTTCATCCAGGCCGTCCTCGATGCTGATAATGGGATATCGCGAAACCCAGTCTGCATAAAAATCAACCATTTCCGCGCCTGAAAGTGTCCTGCCCTCACTGGTCAGGATATACTTGCCGTCCTTGTAGAAGCTGCTGGCGGCGGCGTCGATACCTATACAGCAGTCTTTACCGGGTTTATAGCCGGCGCTTTCGATCGCCGCCAGGATAACCTCGATGGCGTCTTTATTGGAGGGCAGCGAAGGCGCATAGCCGCCTTCATCGCCGACGTTTGTATTCAGCTTCCTCCCTTTGATAACTTTTTTCAGTGCGTGATAGACCTCGCAGCCCATCTGCATGGCTTTGCTGAAGCTGGCAGCGCCCGTGGGCATGACCATGAACTCCTGAAGGTCTGTGGAGTTCTCGGCGTGTTTACCGCCGTTGAGGATGTTCATCATGGGTACAGGGAGTGTTATCCCCTTTCCTTTGCCGATATACTCGAAAAGCTGTTGATTTTTTGATCTTGCAGCGGCGCATGCAGCAGCTAGGGATACACCGATGATCGCATTGGCGCCCAAGTTGGATTTGTCGGGTGTTCCGTCCAGCCCGATCAGTTTGTTGTCAAGTTTCTCCTGCTCGTCGGCACAAAAGCCTGTCAGGGCAGGCGCAATTATTTTGTTAACATTGTTTACAGCTTTCAGGACACCCAGGCCGCCGTAGCGTTTGGGATCGCCGTCGCGCAGCTCCAGCGCCTCGTATTTGCCTGTGCTGGCGCCCGATGGGACACCGGCTATCCCCATGGAACCGTCGTTGAGTGTGACCCTGACTTCTACGGTGGGATTGCCCCGGGAATCGAGTATCTCCCTGGCGGCGATGTTTTTAACCTGCATATTATTCTTAGCGCTCATCCTTTTCTTCCTTCTTTGCTTTTGAGGCATGCTTTATGGCTTTGGCAACGGCATCTGCGGCATCATCAGCAAGAATTATTGAGTTATCCATTTTACCTCTTTTCATCAGCGACCATGTGTTCAGACCGATAACCGGAATTTGCAGCTTTAAAGCAATGGCTATCTCACTCAATGTGCCATATTCTCCGCTAATGGCTATTACTACTTGTGAAGCCTGCACAACCATAAAATTGCGGGCATGGCCAAGCCCAGTTGCAATGGGCAGCTTAACATCTTTGTTGGCAGCCGACGGCTCTTTGCCGGGCAGTATGCCTATAGTCATGCCGCCTTCTGAGTTAGCGCCCCTGCAGGCTGCTGCCATAATGCCGCCAAGGCCGCCGCATACCAGCGTTGCTCCGCACCTGGCGATCTCCCTGCCGACCTGCTCGGCGAGGGCGGCCTCTTCAGCGCAGCACTCGCTCCCACCTATAACTGCAATTGTTATTTTATTCTGACGGTGGGCTTTCTCAATGACCAAATTAAATGATCTCCCTGCGAGGCCGTGTCATTATACCATCCGATTTTTAAGGTGGGCAATGGCTTGTGCTTGTTCAAATGACCGGTAGTAACCTGAAACACGCTGCTTGAGTATCTACTCCAGCAGCCATATATAAATTAAAGAATTGGATTTCTTTTATTGTACCTGTTCATTGCCGTCTCGATCCCCTCGGAAATAAGGCATTTTATAGCTTCGGCAGAAGCGGATATAGCAGAATTGATAATCTCCTCCTCTTCAACTGTGAAATCGCTCAAGACATAGTCCACGATTTCATCTTCGTCCCTGCTTCGTCCAGTTTCGGAAGCCGGTCGTGAGATACCGACCCTGACGCGATGGAAATCCTGCGTGCCGAGGCAGCTTATAATAGAATTGACACCCCTGTGACCGCCGGACCTGCCGCCCAGTTTCAGCCTCATCCTGCCGGTACCCAGGTCCAGATCATCATGGATTACAATAAGATCAGCTGCGTTCGCTTTATACTTATCCAGCAAGCATGAGACGGCATTCCCGCTGAGATTTACAAATGTCCTGGGCTTCGCCAGGATAACCTGACAGTCTGCAATGATGCCCTGCCCGATATCCGACTGGCAGGTCCGTTTCTTAAGCGGAATAGAGTATTTGTCCGCCAGGTAGTCTATACAATGAAAGCCTACATTGTGGCGGTTACCTTTGTAGTGTTTGCCGGGATTGCCCAGTCCAACGATGATTTTCATAACATTTAAAGCAATTTAGGATTTGATTCGGCGTTTTTCAGGATGTCGAGGAGTTCATTTTCCGTGATGATTTTAGTACCCAGTGACTGCGCGCGGGCAAGCTTGGAACCCGGATCGGCGCCCACAACCAGGTAAGATGTCTTTTTGGTTACGTCCGATGCCGCTTTGCCACCCAGCGTCCTGATCCTGGCCTCGGCTTCCTGCCTGCCGGTGGATTCAAGCTTTCCCGTGATAACGAACTCCATCCCGGAAAGCGGCAGGTCCTTGCGCAGGGGCTCTGTTGATTCCATCTTCACTCCAGTCTTTCTCAGCTTATCAATGATGTTTATATTCTGCGGCTGGCGGAAGAATGCCAGTATGCCGTCGGATACCTTGGGGCCGATAGAGGGTATGCCCATCAGCTGCTCACGGGTAGCTTTAGAGAGGGTGTCGATGCTGGAATAATGCTGCGAAAGTATAGAAGCTGTCTCCTCGCCTATGTTGGGGATACCCAGGGCAAAAATAAGTTGCGACAGGGGCCGTTCCTTGCTGCTTGCAATCGAATCCAGCACTTTGCTGACGCTCTTTTCACCCATCCGTTCCATGCCCAGGAGCTGCTCTCTTTTGAGATAGTAAAGGTCGGCGGAGTCCTTTATCAGTCCTTGTTCAAAGAGAGCCTGGCACAACTTCTCGCCTACTCCGTCAATATCCATGGCGCCTTTGGAGGCGAAGTGCTTGATGGCCTCCAGCGCCTGTGCCGGGCAGGCTGTATTGGTGCAGCGGTGCATGGCCTCGCCCTCAGGCCTGATGACCTCGGCGCCGCAGACCGGACAGGTCCTCGGCATATGAAAAACCTTCTCCGAGCCTGTGCGCCGGCTCACAATAGGCTCCACGATCTCAGGTATAACCTCGCCGGCACGCTGTATCAGTACCCAATCCCCCACGCGTATGTCCTTGCGGTGGATATCATCCTCGTTGTGAAGAGTGGCCTGCCTGATGGTTACCCCTCCCACGTTGACAGGCTCGAGCACGGCGTACGGATTGAGGCTGCCGGTGCGTCCCACGTTGATTCTGATTTCCAGCAGCCGGGTGGTCGCCTGGACGGCGGGGAACTTGTAGGCTATGGCCCAGCGGGGATCGTGGCCCACGTATCCAAGCTCATCCTGCTGGGCTATGGAATTGACCTTAATAACAACGCCGTCGGCATCATAGGGCAATTGCTCCCGCTTCTCCACCCAGCGATGATAATATGCCTTGACTTCGTCAATATCGCGGCAGTGCGCCATCTCCGGGTTGATCTTGAAACCCAGCTTTTTCAGATACTGCATGATCTCCCAGTGGGTGGCCGGCATGGGCCTGCCTTCGGACCATCCCAGCGCATAGATAAAGATATCCAGGGGACGGCCTGCCGTCATCTTGGGATCGAGCTGCCTTACCGAACCCGCGGCTGCATTGCGCGGATTGGCAAACAGGGGCAAGCCTTCATCCTCCCTTTCCATATTGAGCTTTTTCAGCCCATCCTTCGGCAGATAAGCTTCCCCTCTGACTTCAAAGCGTTCAGGTGCTTCCTGCGGAACAGAAAGAGGAATGCTGCGTATGGTTTTAAGATTTTGCGTGATATTCTCGCCCTGGTAGCCGTTGCCGCGGGTGGCACCAACGGTTAATATCTTCTTTTCATACGTCAGCGCTACGGCCAGACCGTCGATTTTCAATTCACAGACAAAGTCGAACTTCTGGCCCGGCAGCAGGTTGGAGATCCTCTTGAACCACGCGTCGAGGTCCTCATCTTCAAAAGCATTGGCGAGGCTGAGCAGGGGTCGGGGATGTGTGACTATGCCGAAGGCCTCGACCGGTTCAGCGCCCACACGCTGCGTGGGTGAATCGGGCGTAATAAGCTCGGGATGCACGTCCTCAAGCTTCTTGAGCTCCTGCATGAGCCCGTCATATTCGGAATCGCTGATCTCGGGACTGTCCAGTACATAGTAACGGTGGCTGTGATAGTTGAGCAGTTCCCTGAGCTCGTTTATCCGCTTCTGTGTTTCTTGCAGTTCAGACATGTTTGTGAATATATGTGTTTTCCAGCATTATATCACTGTTTGCCAGTGTATCTGTACAGGTAGTAGAGTAGAATAATGGTACTAAACAAAGATAAAGAGGGTAAATAGCCTGATAAAAAGGAAATCGGCGCGCTGGCATACCATTTATTCAATTATCAGCGCTGTAATTGAAGAGCTGGCCATCGCAGCTTTGATAATATTTGTATTGCCCATGTTCAATATTAATATCCCAACCTGGGGTTTGATAATAATACTGGTCTGCTTTGCCGCTTATTGCTACGTAATGTACCGGATCGGGCATCCCACCATATCGTTCAAAAAAGTCAGCGACCCCGATTCAATAATAGGCAGCACCGGCATAGTGGAGAATGAACTGAATCCCGAGGGCTTTATCAAGATACAGGGCGAACTGTGGAAAGCGGCGTCAGATGGGGAGAGATTGGCAAAAGGCAGCCGGGTGACCGTAACAGGCATGGACGGATTGAAATTGTTCGTCAGGAAATCAGGCTAGCCATTCATTTCCGTAGCGCTGAAAAATCCCAGGCAGCCAGCTCCTCCACCGATGTTTTTACTTTATCTGCTGCGGACCTGATGCGGATCATCGAATCTTTATAGGCCAGTACCTCTTTTCGTGTATCCCAGCACCATGAATTGGGTAAGAAATAGGTCTTTTCCAGAAAATCCGCCCAGGCTATTGCCGCACTGGCGTCGCTGTGCATAAAATCCAGGTGCTCATCTAAGGAAGCCAGCAGCCCGCGAAAAGTCGTAATAGTTTCGTTGTCTGAAGGCGAGGTGGAATGATAGGGATTAGCCTTGATAAGATCGTCAGTTAATTCCCTGAGGTGATAAGTCTTTGGCTGTCCGGGGAAGACGGGCGGGCTTTTTATCAGGTATAGAGCATGAGTGGCCTTGAGGTCTGAGCAGGAACCGCTGGCCAGCACGAAGGTCTCGGTGTGTTCATCGAATACCATGTAGCGGTCCGGTTTCAAACCGCATGGTACACCGACATTGTACACAGGGAAAGGGCTTCTCAGGGGCACACCCAAATAGCAGCCTAAAAGATTGGGATCATGAGGCAACTGTGTGCACTCAATATACCAGGTACTGGGGATCATGGATTCAAATGCTATTTCCTGCGGGTATGCAAGCTGAGATACGGATCGGTCAAGCTTGTTTAGCTTGCCCTCAAAGGAACTTGCTGCCGCCGTCAGGTCCGGCGATTCGGCAGCCGGTCGGCATGCAAAGGATAAGGTAACGGCAAGGGCTGCAATCAGTGAAATTGTTATCCGGGATAATATGGAATCCAATTCTGTAAGGTTATTGTATTCTATTGACTGTAACCGGGCAAAATGGGCATATACCTGACGGCCCCTTTGAACTCAATTTTATTGGCAATATTCTGCATTTCGATGACTTCCCTCATCGGGGCAATCAGCCAGAGCAATCTTACTTGTTTGTTTTGTGTGAGTTTCCTGATCAGAGGTTCGTAATTATAGGAACCAGGGGTGTAATACTCTACCGGGCCAATGGTCATGTTATCTGCGACTGATTCCAATTTCATTTTCTCCAGGGCGTTCTTGCCGCTTTCCGTATTAATGACAAGAAAAGTCGCGTAATACTTGGTGGGATCATAATTATACGAATCCGACATCCCTGCGCAAGCGATAAACTGCGATGCTAAAATCAATAATAAAAACGATGCGATAATAAGTTTACGGCAATTCATTCCAAGCTCCCTAAGCAATACAAAATTATACGAAAGCAAATAAAGTAGCGGGCACAATTTTACTTGCATTATTAATGATGAGTCAAAGATACTTGACATAATATGCATTATGGATAGTGAAGTATCCGATTTGGATCATATCTGACGTCAATTCGAGCAGGGGATACGGCAATGAATGATCAATTTGATTGTTAGCAGCTGTGGATATAGAATAAATACGATGCGGTTAATGGCCGGTATTTTATTAGCTGCGATTGTCTCCGTTATTTTCCCGGCGGAAGCAGCCGCCTGGGGAAATCCTATCGACTCGCAGTACGGAATCTGGAATGTGAAGAAACCCTATAATTCCGGCTGGGGTCATTGCGCCTGCAGCGGCGGTATATGCCCATTAAATTACGCTGCCAACTCAACTAATAATTCGGGCTCTGACAGCCTTCAGGTTTCGGCTGCAGTCTGTCAGCAGACGGATTGTACAGCAGGCAAGGTATCCATAGCCTACCTGGTGCCTACAGGTGTAACTTCAGGTGTAATTGACTGTACAAAGGATGCGACAGCGAAAATAAGGACTATAGACTGTACCAATTCCACGTCCTCGGTTTCAGCGGGATATTCACCCGTCTATGTCCCGGTGACTTCTACCTGCCGCACACGCGGGACCTGTACACGCTGAGTTTCAGCGTTTGGCCTTAACCTTTCTTTTAGCAGGTTTACTTAACTTTCCGTTATTGTTACCGTTTGGCTGGGTAAGCGCTTCTTTAATAGCCTTATTGAAAGCAGGTAAATCCGCCGGTTTGCGTGACGTGATGATATTCCTGTCAATGACTACAGGCTCATCCACCCAGTGAGCGCCTGCATTCCTCAGGTCTATAGTTATGGAAGGCCATGACGTGAGACGACGTCCCCTGACAATACCCGCCGATATTAGCAATTGCGGACCGTGACAAATTGCAGCGATTATTTTACCAAGCCTGTGTCCTTTATTGATCAGGGCAATCATCGACTGGTGCAACCGCATTCTATCCGGGGCGTAGCCGCCGGGGACAATGATAGCATCGAATTGTTCGGCTTTGGCCCTGTCTGCGGTGATATCCGCCTTTATTTCCGCATTGCCTCTTTTACCCTGATACAACTGTTTGAGATCGTTGCCTATTACTACAACACGAGCCCCGGCTTTTTTCATTGCTTCCAGAGGAACAATCAACTCTGAATCTTCAAACCCCGCTTCTACCAGGATGCCTATTTTCTTCCCTTCGAGTGTCATCGCCCGTGCCTCCTCATAAATATAGTTACGAATTTAAGAAAAATCGGTCAGCAGCTTTTGAATCTTGCCGGGCTCCAGGGGTTGTTTAACCAGGGGAATATTGCGCAGTGCCTTGAGGGTACTTTCAAAGACAGGTCTCTCTTTGCTATAGACAATACCTATGGGGATACGGTCTCCCCATTCGATCGATTTGTTAAATGCCATAGTCTTATCAGCCGGATTGTATTTTTTTTCTTCTTCAAGCTTGTAAACCCGTTTGCTGTACCACTCGTATGTATTGATATGGTTGAAGGACACGCAGGGTTGAAGTATATCCAGCAGAGCGAATCCTTTGTGGCTTATGGCCTGTTTGATCAAACCTGCCAGGTGGTCAACATCTCCTGCAAATCCTCTGGCTACAAAAGCAGCATCAGCAGCTATGGCCAGCGCCAGCGGATTTATCTGTGGGGGAGAGCCTTCCGGTGTAGTTCCCGTAATAAATCCGGTATCACTGGTGGGAGAGGCCTGCCCCTTGGTAAGCGCGTATATTTGATTGTTATGCACCATGTACGTGATATCGTGATTACGCCGCATGGCATGAATCCAGTGGTTGCCTCCCTCCGCATAACCATCGCCGTCGCCGCCGACAGCGATAACGGTCAGTTCTTGATTGGCCATTTTGGCCCCGATAGCGACAGGTATGGCACGGCCGTGCAGCGAATTGAAAGTATTGCATTTCATATAGTGGGGTAATTTGCCTGCCTGTCCGATACCCGAAACGATCAGCAGGTTATATGGTGGAATATTGAGATCTACGAGCGCCTTTTTTAAAGCGGAAAGGATACCAAAGTTACCGCAACCCGGACACCATGCCGGCTGCATACCCGCATAATCCTGAAGGTTTACTACTGTCATGGGAGCATACCTTTCAACCTGTCAATGATGTATTGAGAAGTAAAAGGGCGGCCGTCATATTTTAAAACAGTGCCGCTGATCTTGAGGCCGGTCTCTGAATTTAGTAAACGGGCGAATTGTCCTGTGGCATTGTTTTCAGCAACGTATATTTTACGGTCGCCGCCCAGTAAATCGGTTGTTTCTTGGGCAGGCAAAGGCCATACTTCGGTGAAATGAACCAGGTTGATATTCAATCCCTGCTGACGCAGCAGGCCCATGGCTTCGTGCAATGCGCCGAAACTGCTTCCCCAGCCGACCAGGGAAATATCAGCAGTCTTCGGTCCGAAAACATGGGGAGGCGCCATGTCTCTGCGCAGGCCCTCGAGCTTTTTCATACGTTTGGCAACCATTCGGGTCCTGGTTTCAGCGTCCTCAATAATATGTCCTGCTTCGCTATGTTCATCCGAGTCGGTTACCACCAGGGCATGGCTTTGCATGGGCAGTGCGCGGGGAGAAATCCCTGATGGGGTTATTCTGTGCCTTTTATACTCGGACAGCTTCCCCATTTCGTCCTCAGAAAGCGGAAGCCCGCGGTCGATGTAGACACCGGATAAATCAAATTTCTCTGCAGTAAAGTACGATGAAGCAAGGTGGTGGTCTGTCATTACTATTACGGGAATTTGATACTTTTCCGCCATATTGAATGCCTTAATGGTAAGCCAGAATCCATCTTCTGCACAGGAGGGAGCGAAGACGGCACGGGGGAATTCACCGTGGGAAGCATTCACAGCAAACAAAAGGTCTCCCTGCTCCGTCCTGGTTGGCAAACCTATGGCTGGCCCCGCCCTTTGCCCTTCCACAATTACCACCGGGGTTTCGGTCATACCGGATAAGCCCAACGCCTCCACCATAAGAGAGAATCCGCCGCCTGATGTTACCGTCATTGCCCTGACACCTGAATAGGCTGCACCGATAGCCATATGTATGGCTGCTATCTCGTCCTCAGGCTGTATCACAACCGTAGCAAAATCTGCTGCATTAGCGGCCATAAACTCGATGATTGGTGTCGAAGGGGTCATGGGATAGGCCGCCAGGAATTTGCAGCCTGCGGCCATGGCGCCCAGCGCCACAGATTCATTGCCGTTAAGCAGCATACGTTCAATTCTCATTATAGAACTCAAGTCGTAGCTGGAGCTTCTGTCGTAACGCTGCCTTGCATAATCATATCCCGCCCTGGCAGCTTTGATATTATTTTCCACAATGGCGGAAGACTGAAAATGGTCTTTGATAACGCCGGATAATATTTCGGAATTGAATCCCAGCATGCCCATAACAGAGCCTATAGCTACTGAATTCGCCATCAACTTATTGCCGGCCTTTTCAGCAGCCAGGTCGCTAAGCGGAACGGTCAGAATCCCGTATTGCCGTACCAATTCCGGATCCGTGTTCATATCGGCAATGGCAACACCGTTTTCGCCGAGACGAGGGCAATGCAGGCTCAGGCTTTCCCTGTTCAGTGCAACAAGTATATCTATTACTTCAGAAACCGCAGATACGTGCGAATCCCTCACCCTGATGCGGAAAAAATTGTGACCGCCCCTGATTCTGGATTCATAATCCTGGTCGGCAAATACATGGCAGCCCAGGCGTGCGAATGCTTTGGCAAGTATGAAGCCGATGGTCTGGGCTCCCTGTCCGGCCTCTCCACCTACGACAATTCTAAGATCTAACGCCATAAACTTATCCTGAATGATACCACAGGTACTTGCTAAGTGCTTTTGAAAATAACCCTGGAAAGGGGTTTATAAAAAATATGCAGCAGCAGCAAAATAATAAATGGAAATATCAGGTTATTGTGTATTTGAAAGGCGACAGGCTTGGTGATCAAACCGAGTGACAACGCTTCAACGGTACGGAACTCGGTAATCCCGTACCCCGTGATGCCATAGGCGATGAGAGTCAGCAATAACATAACCTGTATCGCAGTCCTGATTGATTTGGACAAGTTTTTTTGCATAAGGCTTATCTCTCATAAAAGGGATAGTTGACGCTGGCATCGTTGGAATAGCCTGCCCGCTCCCAGTAACCCAGGTAGTTTATATTATCGGAAAGCTCGAGTTCGGTCACCCATTTTATCCACTTATAACCCCATTTGTTCTCTGCAACGAGCTGGAAAGGGAATCCCCTTTCAGGAGGCAGCGCCACGCCATTCATCTTGTAAGCGAGCAAGAGATTGTTATCGATAATATAGCCCAGTGGAAGCGCCGTAGTATACCCGTCATAGGCATGAAAGATAATGACCCGGGCAGCGGGCAGC
>JAQUQM010000094.1 GCA_028716085.1 Dehalococcoidia bacterium
GGCCTCATCGATCAAGAGGTTCCTGACGGGCAAGGAGCTTGCCCCCAGGGTCGACCGTCAGGATGCCGAGACCTTCACCTACTCGCAGGTTCCTCCCACCGAGGAAGAGACAGCGGAGAGGGCCAGGATCGGCATTGCAGAAATCAGGCTCGCCGATAGAAAGACCACATCGAAAGAGGTCGTTGTAGGATATACGCCCAAGGAGGCCAAAGAAGAATGCAGCAGATGCCTGAGATGCGATATTGGATAGGAGAAAAGGCAAATGAGTGAAATAACATTAACGATAAACGGCAAACAATGCAAGGGTAAACAGGGCGACAGCGTCCTGGATGTCTGCATGGCCAACGGGATTGAGCTCCCCACCCTGTGCCATTACAAAGGCCTGAGTGATGTCGGTGCATGCAGGATGTGCCTGGTCGAGATCGAAAAAGAAAGGAACTTCGTTCCGGCCTGCACCCATCCCGCCAGCGACGGGCAGGTGGTGAAGACCAGCAACGAGAAACTGGAGAAGTACCGCCGCCTGATACTGGAACTCCTCTTCACCGAGCGCAATCATCTTTGCGCTTACTGCGTCGCCAGCGGCGACTGTGAACTTCAGAACCTGGCTTATAAATACCAGATGGACAACGCCAGGTACCAGTACGCGTGGCCTGACAAGACAGTGGACTCATCCCATCCTTTCATAGTGATGGACCACAACCGCTGCGTATTGTGCGGCAGGTGCATACGGACATGCGACGAGTTCACAGGCGCTCATGCTCTTGACTTCATGAAGCGCGGCTGGAAGACAAATGTGTCCGCCGATATCAATCAGCCCCTGGGAGAATCATCATGTATCTCCTGCGGCGCATGCTTTCAGGCATGCCCGACGGGCGCTATCTTTTCCAAGGCCAGCGCCTACAAGGGCAGGCCTGAGGAATGCAAAGCTGTTAATTCAAGCTGCGCAATCTGCGGCATAGGCTGCGACATAACAGGAATGGTTAAAGATAATAAACTGGTCAGGATCGACAGCCCTGATATGGCCAAAGACCGTGGCCTGCTTTGCGAAATGGGAAGGTTTGAGCCGCTGTACAGCAAGGCAGAAAGGATCACTTCCCCGATGAAGCGTAACGCCAAAGGGCAACTGGCCAACTGCAGCTATGCAGAAGCATTCGAGGCCATCGGGAGCAAGCTCGGAAGCCTGGAAAGCATAGCCGGCCTGGCATCCGGAAAGGCAAACACCGAAGCGCTTAAAGCATTTGCCGACCTGATGGGCAAAACTGGAAGCAAATCCATTGACACACTCGACGGTGACGATTTCAGGACAATCACAAAAGGCATGACGAAATTCGATGCCAAAGCCAGCCTGGATATGGAAGCCAAACTCGAGGACATTTTGACTGCGGACGCCATACTGGTCATCGGCACACACCTGGTGAAGACACATCCAGTGGCGGCATCATATATCATGCGCGCGGTCTCCAAAAACAAGGCGCAACTGGTAGTCCTCGATCCCCTGCGCAATGCGTTTACCTTCCGCGCCACAGTGTGGCTGAAGCCCCCTGAAGGCAAAAAGGACGTAGCGATCAAAGCCGTCGGAAATGCTGTTCTTGACCACGGACTGTCCAAGTCCGCCGGAGACAAGAACAAATACTCAGCCGAATTCAAGGAAGTCGAAGCCAAGAAAGCAGCCAAAGAAATGGGCGTCGATGTCCATGATATTTATAAAGCCGCCGAGGTTTTGGCGGAAGCCAAGAACATCGTTATCATTTACGGTAATGGCATATTACAGTATAAGGATGCAGACCTGGTGACAACTATATGGAACCTTGCTGCCCTGCTCAGCAGCAAACCCAAGGTGATATCCCTGAAACGTTACGGCAACAGCCGCGGCGCCTGGGAACTCGGCCTGGGCAATGCCAAGGGCGCCGTTACCGCTGAGATATCCAAAGGCAAGATCAAGGGGCTGTACCTGCTGCTTGCCGACGACATGGCTGAATCTCAATTACTCGCAGATAACATGAAGGGAGTTGAATTTGCTGTAGTTCAGGCCAGCTACATGTCACCGGTTGCCGCAAAGGCGAACGTAGTCCTTCCTTCACTGCTCTGGACTGAATCCAAAGGCAGCTACACCACACTCGACGGCGTCAGCAAATCCGTTATTCCCATGGTCAAAGCCACGGGAGATATTAAATCCGACGCTGACACTTTGAAGGAAGTTGCCGCACATCTTAAAAAATAAACGCCCGTAAGGAGTGAACAAATGGCAAAAGTTAAAGTAGCTACGGTCTGGTTGGAAGCCTGTTCAGGATGTCACATGTCATTCCTGGATATTGATGAGTTTATTATCGACGTGTCCAAGCTGGTCGAATTCCACAGGAGTCCCATAACCGATATCAAGAATTTCACTCCGGTAGACGTGGGCATCGTCGAAGGTTCAGTCGGCAATGAAGAAGAGAAGGAGATCATCGAGGAGCTGCGCCATAACTGCAAGATATTGATGGCATGGGGCGATTGCGCCTGCTTCGGCGGCGTATGCGCCATGCGCAGCTCTCTGAACAAGGACGACGTCCTCAAGTGCGGCTATATAGATACAGCAAGCACGTACAAGGGCAAGATTCCTGTACCTCCCGGTGTGCCGGCCCTTCTTGACAAGGTCTATCCGGCAAACCAGATAGTTAAAGTTGATTGTTACGTCCCGGGATGTCCACCAGAGCCTGAAGCTATTAAATATGCTCTAACCGAGCTGCTGGCAGGCAGGATTCCGGTTCTTCCCAGCAACATAATGCGCTTTGATTAAAGAGGTGAAATATGGCGAGCAAAATTATTGAAATCAACCCAATAACCAGGGTAGAAGGACACGGCAAGGTCACCATCCATCTCGATGACTCAGGCAATGCCGTATCCGCCAGGTTCCATAATACCCAGTTCCGCGGTTTTGAGAAATTCTGCGAAGGGCAGGTCTTCTGGGAGATGCCCACACTCACCCCCAGGATCTGCGGCATCTGCCCCGTAAGCCACCAGCTGGCTTCTGCCAAGGCTTGCGATGCCATCCTGGGCGTTGAGCTGACACGTCCCGGCAAGCTGCTCAGGGAACTGCTGCACCTGGGACAGTATATTCAGTCGCACGCGCTGCATTTCTTCCACCTTGCCAGCCCCGACCTGCTGCTGGGCTTCGATTCCGATCCGGCAACCAGGAACGTGATCGGCCTCATTGGCGTGAATCCTGAACTTGCCACCAAGGCCGTCAAGATGCGAAGCCTGGGCCAGACGATCATTAAGAAGCTCGGAGGCAAAAAGGTGCATCCGAATGCAGCTGTGCCCGGCGGAATGAGCACCGCCCTTTCCATCGAAGACAGGGACTATTTCCTCAGACAGATGGACTGGGTGCTGGCCGATGCACAGGTAGGCCTCAAAATATGGAAGGATTTCGCAGCCAATAACAGCGACCTGGTGGAGAATTTTGGTAAGTTCCAGTCGGGTTATCTCGGAATGGTTGATGAAAATAACAACCTGGCCCTTTATGACGGCAAATGGAGGCTGGTTGACTCCAAGGGCGTAGTACTGGAAGAGCAGTACGATCCTGCCAAATACCTCGATATTATCGCCGAATACGTGGAAGACTGGTCATACATGAAATTCCCCTTCTATAAGAGCCTGGGCTACCCCGGCGGCATCTACCGCGCCGGACCACTGGCCCGCCTCAACGCCTGCACCGGAATAACCACCCCCATAGCCAACGCAGAGTTGACACATTTCAAGAAGCTCTCAAAGTTCGGCTTTGTAGAAAGCTCGTTATATTATCACTACGCCCGCCTCATCGAGCTGATCTACTCCATTGAGAAGACCAGGGAGATCCTCGAGGACAAGGACGTTACTTCAACCGATATACAGGTCAACTCCACGAAGTACAATGAGCAGGGCGTCGGCGTTGTAGAAGCTCCCCGCGGTACCCTGATCCATCATTACTGGTCGGATGATACGGGCAAGATCACCAAACTCAACCTGATAGTCGCCACCGGCCACAATAACGCCGCCATGAACCGCGCCGTGTACGAAGTGGCCAAGGAATATATCAAGAAAGGCAACGTAACCGAAGGCATTTTAAACCGGGTGGAAGCCGCCATCCGCTGCTACGATCCGTGCCTTTCCTGCTCTACTCACGCCCTCGGCCAGATGCCGCTGCTGATCCAGCTCCAGGCGCCCGACGGCAGCATAGTAAAAGAAATATACAGCTAAATTATTTCGACCGAAATCCCGGGAGGAGGGTTACAGATTTGTAACCCTCCTCCTTTTTTTGATATCGTTTGTGCATGGTTTGCACCGTTATCATCGAAGGTAGGGAGATCAGGGCAGCTTCGGGCGCCAATTTACTGTGGACAGCACTGGATAACGGGTTCTATATCCCCAACCTATGCATTATGCGCAATATGAAAAAGCCTCCCGCTTCCTGCCGCCTGTGTTTTGTTGAAGTGGATGGAATAAGCCAGCCCGTAACGGCCTGCACGGCAAAAGTAAAGGACGGCATGACGGTCAAACTGGAAAGCCCGGCAATTACCCGGCTGAGAAAGGCGGCTTTTCACCTTCTGCTCAGCGATCACAGGCTGGATTGTACGCACTGCATAAAAAACAAACATTGCGAGCTGCATGATATAGCACACAGGACCGGGTTGAAACTTAACGACAAAAGTTACAGGAAAGTAGGCAAAGACCTGCCCGTTGATTCGAGCCATCCCGATTTCACCTTCGATCCCAACAAGTGCGTGCTGTGCGGCAGATGCGTGTGGGTATGTTCTACAGAAGGAAAAGGTGTGCTTGATTTTGCTTACAGGGGCATCAAGACCATCGTCTCGACCTTCGCAGGGATGCCGCTGGCTCAGACCGCGTGTAACGGCTGCATAGCCTGTGCTAAAGTGTGCCCTGTCGGCGCCCTATACGTGAAATAAGGTCTTCATTCCTCCCAGGCATCTTTACCTATAAGAGGTACAAAGCGGCAGCCGCCCAGTTTATCAATATGGTTCTTGTTCTCGCCCCTGGTCAATTTGATCAGCTCCTGCTCCCACCTGGAACCTACCGGGATCACCAGACGTCCGCCTACAGTAAGCTGTTCCACAAAATCATTGTGTATTACCGGGGCAGCCGCTGTGACAACGATTGCATCATATGGGGCGAACTCTTTCCAGCCCATCTCTTCACCGGCCACTTTAATATTAACGTTGCTGTATCCCAGCCTGTGCAATACATTGCGAGCCGACTCGGCCAGTTCGGGGATGCGTTCCACGCTGTAGACCGATTCCGCCAGCTCTGCGAGGATGGCAGCCTGGTACCCGCTGCCGGTGCCTATTTCAAGGACTTTTTCAGGACCTTTCAGATCAAGCGCCTGTGTCATCAAAGCTACTATAAACGGCTGTGAAATGGTCTGCCCGAATCCGATGCCCAGTGGCCTGTCGTCATAGGCACAAGGCTGTAAATTTTCGGGAATGAATAATTCGCGGGGTATTTTGGCTATGGCGGTAAGGACACGCTTATCCCTGATCTCAGCGCCGAATAACTCTACTAAACGCGCCCTGGCCCTATCAAAATCCACAAATATCTTTGCCTTATATAGCTAACGTAATACGAATGTTAGTATTATAAGGATCAGTATCAGCGAACCGGCGATGATGCTCACATGGATCAGGTCCGACCCTACATAGTCATACTGGTGAGGTTTTATGGCAGAAGCGGCTGCCCCTGCTGAGGCCTGTGCCGCCTGATTTGCCCTGCCAGCCGGGGCTTTGGCCTGTACCTGCCCGACATCGGTGCGTTGGACGACAGGTGCGACACCTCGTATTTTAGCTCGTGCTCTGCGCGATTTCTTGGACATTTGACAACTCCTGAAATTCTACTAATTATCCGTAGTAATCTTGATTATGCCTGTTTATAAGCCCGCGTAGTTGAAATGTGGGCATGTCCCAGCACTTCCTGGATTGATTGCAGGTCGGCGCCCGCGTTTAACCTGTGCATGGCGAAGCTGTGCCTTAAAGTACGCGGCGTAACTTTAGCCTTGATGCCTGCAGAATCGGCATAGCCCTGCACGATCTGCCAGAACCCTTGCCGGGTCAACCTCTCCCCACGTTGATTGACGAACAGCGCTGTCTCATTATCGTCCGCCAGCAGCTTGATCCTCACAACATCAATATATTCCCTCATCAAGCCTGAAATACGGGCATCGATGGGCACACTTCTCTCTTTGCGCTTCAGTGAAACCACGCGCACCCTGCCCTGGTGCGGGCTGACATCGTTCACATTCAATGCCATCAGCTCGCTGGCCAGCATTCCCGTGGCATAGAGCAATTCAAGCATCGCCCTGTCACGTTTGGCGTCGTAGGTCGGCAACCTCGCCGATTCCGCCAGCAGGCGCTGCACTTCCAAGACCGTGAGCCCATGGGGTAAACTTTTTATCACCTTGGGTGCGCTGAGCTTGGGCGCCAGGTCCTTCCTGACTTTCCCCTTTTCCGAAAGGAATTTGAGGAATGCCCTGGCCGCAGCAATCTTTCTGGCTACGGTGGACAGGGCATAGTTCTTTTCGCGCAGCTTGAGCATGTATGATTTCAGATGCTCTTCGCTGAACTCATTGTCAGCCGGATTAGCCTCATCGATCCCCGAAGTGGATGCAATATAATCGGCAAGCTGATTCAGGTCGTTATGATAGGCATCCAGCGTATTCTTTGAGCACTTTTTTTCTTTTGCGAGGTAATTTAGAAACAGCCTGATATCTTCTTCCATTTCAAACCGCATTATTTTAACATAAATCGATGTTGCTGAGTAGAATACTTATTTTACCTTACGGCGAATTTTGTCGCTACTATCGCACGATGTTACAATTCTCTTGATGGCGCGACACGAGATTCAGATTTATTTAAAAACATTGCCCGCAAGTCCCGGTATTTACCTGTTTAAAGACGCAGACGGGGAAATTATTTACGTCGGTAAAGCAGCCGACCTTCGCAGCAGGGTGAGGAGCTATTTCCGAAAGGATGCCGCTTCTTCGGAAAAGCTACAGCAATTGGTCCCCAAAATAGACAGGATAGAATTCGTTGTTACCGAGTCGGAGCTCGCTGCCCTGGTGCTGGAATGCCAGCAGATTAAAAAATACAGCCCGAAATACAATGTGCTGCTCAAGGACGATAAAAGTTTCCCCTACATTAAAATCGATGTTGCCAGCGAATGGCCTAAGATGAGCATCACCAGGCAACGTTACCACGACGGCGCAATTTATATTGGGCGGATTCCCAGCGCGGCCTCGGCGCGCCAGACATATGAATATATTAAGAAGGTATTTCCATTACGCTCCTGCAACAAGAAAATTTCAGGTACTGAAAAAAGGCCCTGCCTGAATTACCACATCCAGCGCTGCCTGGCGCCCTGCATCGGCGCCATCAGCAGGGAAGACTACAGCAGGCTGGTGAAGCAGGCTGTGGCTTTGCTGCAGGGTAAGGAAGAATCCCTTCTGCGAGAGCTGAAAGGTGAAATGGCGAAGGCGTCGCACAACCTTGAATATGAGAAGGCCGCGCAGCTGAGAGACCGGGTCCAGGCGATAAACGATGTAATACAAAGCCATAAGATCACGCTTAACGTCCGGGGAGAAAAGGATATCGTTGCCATAGCCAGTGATAAAAACGTGGCCTGTGTGCGCATTTTTTCCATAATGGACGGTAAGCTAACTGGTGATCAACACTTCATCATGCAGAACACACGGGACGAGGATAACAGCCGGATTATGGAGAGCTTTCTCACCCAGTATTATTCTGCGGCTTCATATATACCTGATACCGTGTTAGTTCAGTATCCCGCCAAAGACCATAACCTGATCGCCGCGTGGCTACGGGACAAGCGCGGCTCGGGTGTGGAGATCAGGGTACCGACCAGGGGAGCCGGTCTCCGACTGGTCAATATGGTGGCTGAAAACGCACGGCAGGAGCTTTCAATGTACCTGGCCAGGCGGGCTGCGCACCCGGACAATCTACAATTGCTGAACAATCTGAAACAGGCACTGAACCTGCCTGCAGTACCTGACAGGATCGAGGCATACGACATCTCCAACATCCAGGGCAATGTGGCCGTAGGCAGTATGGTTGTCTTCGAACGCGGCATGCCCAAGCCGGCGCATTACAGAAGGTTTAAAATCAGGACCGTCGAAGGCACGGACGACTATGCCATGATGCGCGAGATGATCCAAAGGCGCTTCAGAGGTTTCCTGGAAGCTAAGGGTACATGGGCTGCCGCGCCGGACCTGGTTTTGATTGACGGCGGCAAGGGACATCTCAGCGCCGCCCTGAAGGCGCTCAAGGAAATCAGCATAAATTCCCTGCCGGTAGCCAGCCTGGCCAAGGAGAACGAAGAAGTATTCATGGCAGGGAAAAAGGGGCCGCTGGATATAGCCCGGGAATCTGAAGAATCCCTGTTGCTGCAGAGAGTGCGCGATGAAGCCCACCGCTTTGCCGTGACATACCACAGAAAACTTCGCTCCAAAGAGGGCAGGGCCTCGGCGCTGGATACGATACCCGGCGTGGGCACCAAACGGAAAAAAGCCTTGATCGCCAGGTTCGGCTCGGTGAAGAATATTAAGAGCTCCACCGCCGAAGAGCTGGCCTCGGTAAGCGGCATAAATATCGAGTTGGCGGGAAAAATACTGGAATCGCTAACCTGAGCTATTTGGACCCAGCGGCGGCTTTCACATATAATCACTGCACGCAATGGACAATAAAGAAGGCAAAACCGGAGAGATAATTCCGGTCTCGAAAAGTCCTATCCTCTCGAGCTACGACAGGGCCCGTGAGCAGGGCGGCCTGCTGATTAAAAAGTACAGGTTTTCGGGCATTACTTCCATTCTGATGGCGCCGTTGCTGGCAGTCGGATTAATCATTTTCCTGATGATTTTGTTCTTCCTGCTGCTGGCGATCGGAATCAATCTGGCAGTCCGCTTCATGCTTGCGCTGCCGCAGCCGGGCAGGAATGGCGGCGCTGTTATTGAGAAGCGTGTTTACAGCGTTAAGAAGGACGTAGACATCCTCTAAATCCGGTCCACTTCCGCCAGATCGAAGACCATGCCGTCGCGCGCGGCAACGACCTTTATTCCGGTATCGTCGCTGACCTTGTGCGCTGCTTCCCAGGGATGGGTCCGCCACATGGTGAGGCCGAAATGGGTTAGAATCGCCATCTTCGGCCTGATTTGCCTGATGAGTTCCTCGGCATCCGGCAGCGACAGGTGGTCCACCGGCAAACGCTTTTCAAAGCTCAATACATTGATAATGACCAGGTCGGCCTTGTAATGGTCTGCCAGAGAGTCGAAGATCCTGGTATCGGTGATCCAGGAAAACCTGTGCCGGGGAGTCCGGAAGATAAATCCGTATGTTTCAACCTGGTGTATATGCTTGACCGGCGTTGTAAATTCAACGTCCCCGACGGCATATCCCCCACCCTCTTCCAGGATTTCAACACTCTGAGGAAATCCCTGCAGATAAGGCAGGATCACAGCGCCGTTGTTGAAGGCGTCGGACGGCGCGAAGACGCTGCCCCGTTTCTTCCAACCACCCTCCGTCATGGCCTCGATCATTACATTTATGTCAACCGAATGATCCAGGTGTTTATGGGACAGAATAATCGCATTCAGCTTCGTTGGGTCGCAGCTATGCTTGATGGCGTAAACCAGTGAGCCGGGCCCAGGGTCCATGAGTATCTGAACTCCACCCAGGTTCATCCAGGCGCCGCCGGAAGCCAGCAACTGCTTCGCTATGGTAAACCGGGCGCCGCCCGTGCCCAAAAAAGTAATCGTATCTTTAAGTTCAGCCACGGGCATAATTATAACAATAAGCCTTATTCCTACTAAAACCGTTATATTTCTGCTACAATGCCGGTCGAACGGATCATCTGACCGGAGGCGTAAAGTGGCTAAACTGGAAAATGATATCGCCAGGCTGATCAGGAAATATCAGAGTAAGACAGGGAAATTTCTCACCATTGCCACAGTCGAATCCGCCACGGGCGGCAGGGCGGCCGACAGGATCACCAACGTCGCCGGAAGCTCGGACTATTTTCAGGGCTCTGTTGTTTCATACAGCAACGATATCAAGGAAAACGTGGTGGGTGTAAAGGAAGAGGTCCTGCTCCTGTTCGGCGCAGTCAGCCCCGAAACAGCCGAGGAAATGGCGCTGGGCGGACGAAAAACTATGAAAGTCGACATCTGTGTGTCGACTACGGGCATTGCCGGCCCGGGAGGCGCCACACCACAGAAGCCCGTGGGGCTCTTCTACCTGGGCTTGAGCGCGAATGACACGCTCGTCAGCCACAAGCACATCTTCTCCGGCAGCAGGGAAGAGATCAAGCAGAAAGCTACGGAAAAAGTATTACACCTGCTTAAAGAACATTTACAGCGCTGCCTTGATAGCCTCGACAACAAACCTCCCGATGAAAAGCATGTGGTCACCTGTTTTCTCGAGCACAATGATATGATCCTTATTCTCAGGCGCAGCGGCAGGGTGGGTACCTATAAAAGGGCATGGGCGGGCGTGAGCGGCTATATCGAGGCAAATGACATCGACCAGGCCTACACCGAAATCAGGGAGGAGACGGGCCTGTTTAAAAACAATATCAGGCTGCTCAGGCAGGGCAAGCCTCTGGAGGTCTTCGATAAGGCGCTGAACAGGAA
>JAQUQM010000095.1 GCA_028716085.1 Dehalococcoidia bacterium
TTATAATTCTAACTGTGATTATTGATTTTCATACCCACGTTTTTTCGCCGGCAATCAAGCAGAATCGAAATATGTATTGCTCTGCCGATTCATGTTTTGGGCTGTTGTATTCACAACCCAAAGCGAGGCTTTGCGATGTCAAAGAACTGATAGATAGCATGGATGAGTGTGGAATAGATAGATCGGTTCTGCAAAATATCGGTTGGGTAAAGCATGATTATTGTATTGCAAGCAATGACTATATCCTCGAATGTCTGGCGAAATATCCCAACAGATTTACAGGCTTTTGTTCCGTGCAACCCAATGACACAGACAACGCAATCAGGGAGATTGAAAGATGCAGCAGATCCGGCATTAAAGGCATTGGGGAGTTACGTCCTGATGTGCAAGGGTTCGATTTGTGCGATGCCACAATACGAACATTATTTGATGTAGCCATTAGCAATAACCTTGTTGTTTCACTGCATGCTTCCGAGCCGGTGGGACACGGATATCAGGGTAAAGGAGATACGACGCCACAGGTACTTTACCCGTTCATCTTAATGTATCCGAAATTAAAGGTGGTGTTAGCTCATTGGGGTGGTGGATTCCCCTTCTATGAAATGATGCCGGAAGTTGCCTCGGCACTGACTAATACTTATTACGATTCGGCTGCGACACCGTTTCTATACAAACCACAGGTATTTGCCCGTGTAGCGGATATTGCAGGCAGTAAAAAAATAGTATTTGGTAGTGATTGGCCGCTGGTCAGTCCCCAGAGGATCATTTCTCAACTTGGCGAAGTGGAGCTTTCTGTTACTGACAGGGAACATATTCTTTATCGAAATGCGGAGAATCTACTGGGCTTAAAGCAGGTATAGGCTATGGACGAGCAGATCAGGTCTTTTATAGCAATTGAATTACCCGACGAGTTGAAAACCAAGTTAAAGAATTTCCAGGCTTCTCTGAAATTGCCTAAACATAATTTCGTTAAGTGGGTATCTCCTGATGGTATCCATATTACATTGAAATTTCTGGGTAATATCAATAACAGGCAGGTCGACGATATCAATACGGTACTTGCATCTATTGCCGGAGTGAGTAAACCATTTACAGTAAATACTTCTGAAATCGGAGTCTTTCCCAACTCGAATAGAGTTCGTGTGCTCTGGTTGGGCTTGAATGGTGATATGGCTTCCCTTCAAAAGTTGTATCAGGATATTGATAAAGCACTTGCTGTGAGAAATTTTACATCTGAAAAGCGCCCTTTTACTCCTCACCTTACTCTAGCAAGACTAAGAGATGATTGCTTGCCCAATGACCGCTGGGAATTTGGCGAATTAGTAAAAGATGTGAAGTTCGAACCCGGTTATATAATAAAGGTAGAGAAGTTGTCATTTATGCGCAGCAGATTATTACCGGGGGGTGCTGTATACAGCAAGTTGGCTGAGTTCATTTTCCCATAATGTACAACCTCTGGAAATCCAATATTTTTTCCATGCTGCAATTTGCTATGGAATTTTAATTAATGCTATACTTTATTCATCCTTGGAGGAGGTGGAAAAATAGTGGAAAACTATTCCTTTCCAAAGTGCCTAAAATGTAAGGTCGGTGATTTGGTTCCGTTGTCCGATTTTGGAAGCCAGGGGGCAGCGATACACTATAAAGCTTGGGTGTGCACCAATCCTGAATGCGGGTTTAACCTGAAAATCAGGAACGGCGATATATATTTGAACGAGCCAATTTTTAGTGGAGCCAGTCATACGCTCAGGTCGCACTAATAACGTACAGGCAAGGGATCACTAGCTAAATAAATATTGGAGAGTTTGTTTTGACCGACCGGTTAAAACAACTCACAGAAATAGTTACCGACTTTTTCTTTCCGCGTCAATGTATCGGTTGTGGAAAAGTCGGCGACTTTATTTGTGATCAATGTTCAAAGAAGCTGCCGCGCCTGCTGCCACCTATTTGTCAGAAATGTGGGAAACCTGAATCTAGTGGTATCTATTGCCAGGCTTGCTGGAAAAAGCAGGACGGGATAGATGCTATTAGATCAGTTTTTATTTTTAACGGCATGATTAGAACTGCTGTGCATGAACTGAAATACCGTAATTTGAGAGCAATAGCTGCTCCTCTGGCTGGACATATGGCAGACTATGCTAACGAGAATATTATATCAGGAGATATCGTAGTCCCGGTTCCGCTGCACATAAAAAGACTGAGACAAAGGGGGTACAACCAGTCCGAATTGCTGGCCATTGAATTTGCCGGAATTGTTAAGCTGCCGATATCGAATTGTCTTTCGCGTACCAGGGATAGCCAGCCCCAGGTAAGGACATCCAATGCAAATATGCGCAGGGAGAATGTTAAAAACGCGTTTTCCTGTGCAAATAAAGAGATAATTGATCGACACGTGATTCTTATCGATGATGTTTGCACTTCAGGTGCGACTTTAGAAGCTTGCACGGTCGCGCTTAAACAAGCCGGTGTAAAAAACGTTGTGGGATTTACTCTGGCAAGAGAAATATAACACCAGGAGATTAGTTCATGCAGGTACAGGTAGTAACAAAGAATCTTAGCATTGCAGACGACATAAAAGTTTATGCCGAAGAAAAAATCAGCAGGTTATCCAGGTACTTGAACAATATTACTTCTGCGAAAATTGAATTGGCCGCTGAGAAATCCAAATCCCGGCAGCATCTTTATACGGCGCAGGTTACCCTGAATGTTAATGGTTTTATTATCCGAGGGGAACATAAAGCTGAAAGTATACGCGGATCTGTCGATACTGTCGCGGAAGTCATGGAACGGCTGGTAACAAAATACAAAAAGAAGTACGAAATAAGCAAAGGCAGAACAGCGGAATCGATAAAACAGGCCTCTAACGTTAAGCCATCGGCTGAAGATGAATATCCCAAGGAAAAAGAACTTGTGAAATCGAAACGGTTTATTGTTAAACCGATGTCAACCAGTGAGGCTGTTGATCAAATGGAATTCCTGGGGCATGATTTCTTCCTTTTCTTGAATATCGATGATAATACAGTTAATGTCGTATATCGCAGAAAAGATGGCAGGTATGGGCTGATTCAGCCGGAAGTTTCATAAAAATTCGCCATGGGGAAAGAGGTAGATGGAAGAAATTACGATCGGCAATACGATGTTGCGGCTGTTTCAGGGTGATATTACAAGACAAACGACAGATGCCATTGTAAATGCGGCTAACTCGGGACTTATGGGTGGTGGTGGTGTGGATGGGGCAATTCACCGGGCTGGCGGTCCGGCTATAGTAGATGAGTGCAGATCAATCATCATGCAAATAGGAAGGTTGACACCGGGACGGGCGGTAATTACCACCGGCGGCAATTTGCCTGCCAAATATGTGATCCATACTGTAGGCCCCATCTGGCACGGAGGAAATCGTAGAGAGCCTGAAATACTCAGTGACTGCTATACTCAATGCCTGGGATTAGCTACATCCAAGAATTTAAAAAGCATTTCTTTTCCGGCTATAAGCACCGGAGCTTACGGATATCCACCTGATGAAGCTGCGCAAGTCGCATTGAACTCCACAATCGATTACTTGAAACGAAATAAAACATCACTTGAACTGATAGTTTTCATTCTGTTTGATAATCAATCCTGCTCAATCTACAGGAATCATCTGGCAGCTATTTCAGCAGATAAATAGAATTTGACAGCGGGGGAGCAAGATGTATTATTCTGTATTTCAAACCAGCGCCGGCTGGGTAGGGCTGGAATTTTCAGAACTTGGGTTGAGACGTCTGGTATTACCTGCCGCAAGTAAGAATAAGATTGTCCGTCAATTAAAACAAAATCTAGAGAATGGATTAATTAATCGTGATTATCCGGGTGATTTGACTGATAAGATCAGGAGATATTTTGAGGGGAACCCGGTACGTTTTGATTGTAAACTGGATTTGTCAGGTGCTACGGATTTCCAGTGCGCCGTATGGAAAACTACGCGAAATATCCCGCGCGGACAGGTTAAAAGTTACCACTGGGTAGCTGTACAACTGGGCAAAAGCAGGGCAGCAAGAGCGGTAGGGCAGGCACTGGCTAAGAATCCATTGCCTTTGATCATCCCCTGTCATCGGGTAATTTATAATAACGGCAAAGCAGGTGGTTTCAGCGCCCGATCGAATATTGCCGATATCAAACTGATGCTTTTACGCCTGGAAGGCGTTGATATTGCATCTGACAGTGGCGACTTTTCTTAATCTGAAGGAGGTCCCAGATGAATAAACATGACTATGCCTCAGTGAATGGAGTGCAACTGCACTATGCCAGTAAAGGCCAGGGAAAACTCATCATGTTTTTACATGGTTTTCCCGAGTTCTGGTATATGTGGAAAAATCAGCTCGATGAGTTCGGGAAAGATTACCAGGCGGTAGCACCTGATATGCGAGGATATAACCTGTCATCAAAACCCGGTGAGCTGACTTTGTACAAGCCGAAAGTTCTTATGGAAGACATCAGGCAGCTTGCTGAATATCTGGGACACAGGAAATTCATACTGGTTGCACATGACTGGGGTGGAGCCATTGCCTGGTCCTTTGCCATTTTTTATCCGCAATACCTGGAAAAGCTGGTGATTATAAACGCTCCCCATCCGGCGACTTTTGATAGGGAACTGCGCAATAATCCTCTGCAGCGTCAGGCCAGTAAATATATGTTGATGTTCCGTAGCCCACAGGCAGAACAAAAGCTATCGGAAAATAATTATTCATATTTAATAAATATGGCTTTCGGAGACCTTCTTAAACGAGGTGTGATGAACGAGGAAGACATAAATGAATATATCAGTTGCTGGTCGCAGCCTGGCTCTTTAACAGGCGGATTAAACTATTACAGGGCAAGTAATGTAGGCGCGCTGGAGCAGTCTGAAAAAACTCTACTGACTCCACCTGTTGGCGATACATTGCCTGTCTTGAAGGTTCCAACTCTGGTTATATGGGGGGAAAAAGACACAGCGCTGCTGGGCGGATGTATTGAAGGACTTGAGAAATATGTAATCAATCTCAAGATTAAGAGGATTCCGGATGCGTCTCACTGGGTTGTTGAAGAGAAACCAGATCTGGTAAACAGCTATATAAGAGAATTCATCGAAGCCGGGTAACCGGCAGCTCTGTTTCGAGCAATCATTATTTTTATAATATTGAATTCAGTTCGTTTGTCAGCGCGGAGCTGAAATCTACTTTTAACTGGGGTAGTTCCATTTTGGTCAGTTTTTCTTTACTGCGAATATTAAACTGAACGTTATCCTTGCCAGGATATCTTCTCAAGATTTGTATAATATGCTCCAACTGTTGTAAGTCTTTTTCGGCATTATTGCTCTGAGTTATATTGACGAAGAGAGTTTTCGGCTGTGTGACATCCTGATCTGTTTTCGGGTGATTATTGGTTTCAGTACTGGCTTCGTAGCGGCGTACTTTAAAGCAATTAATAGTCATGCGGTCTTCTCTGGACTTAACATTACCTTCTACAAGAAGGATACTGCCTTCGATCCATAATTCTTGTGTTTGTGTGTATACTTCGGACCAGGCAGTAACTTCAATATTTCCATTGATATCTTCCAGGGTCGCAATAACGAATGGGCGGTTATTCTTGGTCATGACATGCCGGACAGATGTAACCATACCCGCAACTATCACGCGTTCTCCAACCATGTCGGAATTGATTTCTCCGCATAATACGGTCGTATATTCGGCCAATTGAGACGCAAGGGCTGAAAGCGGATGTTCCGAGAAATATACTCCGAGCAGTTCCTTTTCCCAAACGAGCTTTTCCTGCAATGTAGCGTCATAATCGTCGAGGTTCAAAGAAGGTAAAGGAACGGTAACACTGGCACCAAAAATATCAAACATACTGGACTGGCCTGTTTCTTTTTGACGCTGTTCGCGATGAGAAAGTGATATTATTCTATCAAGTGCGGATAACAATGCGCCTCGCTGCCCGAGAGCATCAAAGGCACCGGCTTTTATCAGGCTCTCGATGACCTTTTTATTGACATAGCGAAGATCTACCCGCCTGCAAAAATCTTCTATCGACTTAAATTCACCTCCCTGTGAACGTGCAACTATTATAGGCTCCACTGCGGAAATACCTACGTTTTTTATGGCGGATAAACCGAATCGGATCCCCTTGTGTTCGTTGCACGGCTCAATAGTGAAATGCGCAAAACTGTAATTGATATCGGCTTTTAATACCTGCAGACTCATGCGGCGGCATTCTGCGATGGCAGATACGAGTCTTTCAGTTTTATCATAGTACGTATTACAGAAAGCGGTCATATACTCGATGGGATAATTGGCTTTTAGATAAGCAGTATCGTATGCAATACGGGCATAACTGACACTGTGTGCTTTGTTAAATGCATAACCTGCGAAAGGTTCGATCAAAGCAAATATGGCATTGGCTTCTGCCTCAGTATAGCCTTTCTTCTTAGCGCCCTCGATAAAATTCATCCGCTCCTTTTTCATCACTTCGGCAATCTTCTTGCCCATGGCCTTACGGATGATATCAGCCCTTCCAAGGCTGTATCCGGCAAAGGTCTGAACTATGAAAAGCACCTGATCCTGATATACGATGACGCCGTAAGTATCCTCCAGAATAGGTATCAGATCGGGGTGCGGATACTGGACTGACTCCAGCCCGTGTTTAGCTTTCACGAAGGTAGGGATATGTTCCATAGGCCCCGGCCTATAAAGAGCCACCATGGCAGCGATGTCCATAAATTTTGTCGGTTTCAGCTCCTTGATATAACGTCGCATCCCCGGACTTTCAAGCTGGAATATACCTGTTGTTTCGCCGGAAGCAAGTAAGCCAAAGGTCTTCGGATCGTCTAAGGGTATATTCAGTAAATCAATTTTAATCCCGTGGTTCTCCCAGATTACGTCGATTGTTTTTGCAAGCAGCGTGAGGTTTGCCAATCCGAGAAAATCAAGCTTGAGGAGTCCCAGCTTGGCGACGTTTTCCATAGAAAACTGGGTCATAGCGGAATTGTGGTTTCCGTCTTTGCTGGCCCTTTGTAACGGCAGGTATTGCGTTAAAGGCTCTCTGGAGATTACAACACCGGCTGCATGCGTGCTGGAATGACGGGAAATACCCTCTACTCTCTTGGCAGTATCAATCAATTTCCTGATTAATTCATCAGCGCTGTACATATCCTGGAGTTCTTTCACTTCCAGCATGGCTTCGTCGAGCCGTATGTTAGGGCGAGCGGGTATATATCGAGCAACCTGATCAACAGTCCCATAGTTTAAACCAAGCGCCCTGCCGACATCTCTGACTGCCGCTCGCGCTCCCAGAGTTCCAAATGTGATGATCTGTGCCACATGATCAACACCATATTTATGATTAACATAATCTATTATTTCATCCCGCCGGTCATCCTGAAAATCCAGATCGATATCAGGCATTTCACGTCGCTCAATATTGAGAAAGCGCTCGAAAACCAATTTATAAGTGAGTGGATTAATATCGGTGATACCAAGGCAATACAGAGCTAAACTCGCCGCTGCGCTACCGCGTACGCCGAAAAAGATCCCCTTTTCTCTTACAAAGGATGTCAGGTCATGCACTACTAAAAAATAATCCGCAAATTGTGTTTTTTCGATAACATCCAGCTCGTAGGCCAGGCGTGTTTCTGCTTCGGCATTTCCGGAGGGGAACCGCTCTTTGAAACCTCTCCAGCAAAGTGTAGACAGATGTGATTGCGAAGTTTTGCCGGGAGGAAGATCAATTTGGGGCAGGTGAGGTTTTTCAAACTCAATATCCAGGTTACATAAACCGGCTATCACTTCAGCATTGGCCAGCGCTTCGGGTAAATCCTTATACCGGTCCTCCATCTCTTTAATGCTTTTCAGGTAAAAGAAATCCCCTGCCATTTTCAGGCGTTTTGAATCATTTATAGAAGAGTTAGTGCCAATGCAGAGGAGGACGTCATGAATATAAGCGTCTTCTCTATTGACATAATGGACGTCATTGGTGGCGACCAGAGGGATTTTCAGTTCAGTTGCTAATTTGATTAACTCTTCACTGATTTTTTCCAGTTCTGCGATCGGATGCCTTTGAATTTCAATATAAAAATTGGGGAACGTTTCTTTGTACCATTGGGCAACTTCCAAGGCTTCTTCATAACGGTTATCTAAAACAAGTTTTGCTAACTCTCCCTGGGCACAACCGGAAAGAACTACCAGGCCTTCTTTGTATTTGGATAATAGTTTTTTATCGACTCTGGGTTTGTAATAATAGCCTTCGATGTTTGCGTGAGTAACTAATTTAACCAGGTTCTGATAACCGATATAGTTCATACATAGAACTGTGAGGTGATAATTCGATTTGTCAGCGGAGTCATGGCTGCGGTAATCTTTGGATGCCATATAGATTTCACAGCCGATGATTGGTTTGATGCCTGCTTCTCTGGCTGCTATGTAAAAATCGATCACGCCATACATGTTGCCGTGATCTGTTATAGCGAGGCTGTGCATGCCGAGCTCTTTGGCTTTGTGAACCAGTTGAGGAATCCTGCAGCAACCATCGAGCAAACTAAATTCTGTATGAACGTGAAGGTGGGTAAACATATGATACACCGGGTGAGATAGTATAGAATTATAGCACAAGTTTTTTTTAAAAATATTGCCGAAATTGTCAAATAATAATGGAAAAATGAGAGTAAAATTATTGGCAGTGCTAAATAAGTTGATTGTTGTTTTGTGGGTATTTTCGTTGCCGTTATTTATCGTTTCAAATACGGTGTGTTTTGTAGTGGACTCCTTCGGCCTGTATAAATATGGATTTAACAAATATCATATCGGTGAAACTACAGGTATTAGTAATGATCAGCTCGATACTGTAGCGCAAAGAATGATTGAGTATTACGATGGGAAAATACCTTCGCCCCAATTAACTGTGACTACCAGCAAGGGAAACTTTAGTCTGTACAGTGAAAAAGAGTTAATACATCTTGAAGACGTGAGAAAAATAATTGAGATGTTTAAAAATATGCAACTTGTAACGTTTCTGATGCTGATTATGCTGGGAATAATTCTTTTTATACGGACCGGATTATTTCAGTTGCTTAAAGCTTTGCGATTGGGATCAATTATCCTTTTGGTATTCATGTCTGTTTTAATTACATGGTCTTTGATTGATTTCGATAGCATATTTCTGCTGTTTCATTTAGTCAGCTTCAACAATAACTTGTGGCTACTGGATCCTTCGAAAGATTACCTTATTATGATGTTCCCGGAAGGATTCTTCTATGATGCGGCAATACTGATAACGTCAGCCATCATTATTCAGGCGGTAGTTTTGTGTATCCCGGCGTTTCTGCTGAAGGGTGTAAAAGGGACCAAGCCAACAAACGCAAATTAGGCTGAAAGAAAATATTATTACTATTGGCCGCAGGAAGAGCAGTTAGACGAGCTGCAACTGCTGCAGGAGCTTCCGCTGCCTGTCATTGAAGGCATATCGCCCAAATCATATGAGGCGCGTGAAATAAATTTGGATATGGTCCTTTTTGAAGAGCTTTTACATTTCGGGCACTCAGCGTTTTGATCGGAGCAGGATATAGGACGTAATAGCTCGAACTTATTCTTGCAGTTTGGGCATGAATATTCATAAAGCGGCATTTCTCAACCTCGCAATTAATTTAACGCAACTTCTTTCAGGCAGTCAAATCTTCACTATCCCTGTGTCATGGATTAGCCCCTTTTCTTTAAGGTGGTAAAAATATTTTTAAAATTTCTTCTATATATTGTATCTTTATGCGTACATTTGTGTTAGAATACTAAAAATCACTATTGCGCAGTCTGTCGAATACTTAATAAAGAAGAGGAGGGATAATGGAAAGCGACAAAGAGAAGGCGGAAAAAGATCGAGCCCTGGATCTTGCTATTGGCCAGATAGAAAAGCAGTATGGGATAGGTTCAATAATGAGCCTTGGCGAAAGATCGGCCAAAGTTAAAGTTGATGCCATCCCAACAGGCTCTCTAAGCCTTGACTTAGCTCTTGGAATCGGAGGTATTCCTCGTGGACGTGTCACTGAGATATTTGGTGCTGAGGCCTCAGGGAAGACTACTCTGGCATTAAACATTATTGCACATGCACAGAAGCTTGGCGGCCGTGTTCTTTATATTGATGCGGAACATGCTCTGGATACTCATTACGCCGAAATATGCGGTGTCAATGTAAATGCAATGAAAGGTGCGCAACCAGGCACAGGTGAAGAAGCACTGGACATAGCTGAGCGCCTGGTACGGACTCATGCCCTGGATGTAATTGTTATAGATAGCGTAGCGGCTCTAGTGCCCAGGGCGGAAATTGAGGGTGAAATGGGGGAATCGCATGTCGGTTTGCAAGCGAGATTAATGTCTCAGGCTCTACGAAAACTGACGGGCGAAATAAGCAAGTCAAATACGTCCGTGGTTTTCATAAATCAGCTTCGTGAAAAGGTGGGAGTAATTTTTGGCAGCCCCGAGGTCACTCCCGGTGGAAGAGCCCTGAAGTTCTATAGCTCCATTAGAATCGATCTGAGGAAAACGGAGGCTATAAAAAACGGAGCTGAAATAGTAGGCAACAGGGTAAGGGCAAAGGTGGTCAAGAACAAACTTGCGCCGCCGTATCGTGTGGCTGAATTCGACATACTCTTTAATT
>JAQUQM010000096.1 GCA_028716085.1 Dehalococcoidia bacterium
TTATGCAGCACTATACGGAAAAGAACACGGACTTCGATCCTTCCAGGGTGGAGAAAATCCTCATCATCAAAATAGACATCGACACAATGACGGGGAAAAGGTCGGGTTAACCGGTAGCAGGTTTCAATTAGTGATGTTGATTTTATCTATATCGCTTTGAAAGCGGTCAACGCAGCATTTGTTTCTGCCGGCATGCTTACAGCTATACATCAGTTCGTCGATACGTCTCATAATACTTTTTAACGTATCGTCAGACCTGGCTATTGTGCCTCCAACGGACATGGTTACTTTAATCTGTTCCGAGCCGTAGCGGAGCGCGGCGTTTTGTACCAGCATGCGCAATCTTTCAGCGAAATGATAGAGTTTTTCGCTATCCACGTTGGTGATAATCAACAAGAATTCTTCACCGCCCCACCTGAAAATGAAATCGAATGACCGCATATTGCTGAGGATTGTCTGCGCCACCATCTTGAGAATTTCATCGCCCGCCTCATGCCCGTGCGCGTCATTGATGTCCTTGAAAAAATCGATATCTGCAAAGAGCACGCCAAAGTTCCAGTCGTATCTTTTCAATTCTGCCAGTTTATTCTGCAGGCTCATATCCGCATAGCGTCGGTTACCCACACCTGTAAGGTCGTCGATAAGCGCCATTTTTTCCAGGTCGGCGGCCCTTTCCTTTACAGCCACAACCGAGGAATTATCGTTAAAGCTCTGAATTCCACCCTGGACCTTTCCCCTTGCATCCTTTATGGAATTGACCTTCATAACGACAGGAAGCCTGTGCCCGTCCTTATGACGCAGGTAGGCGTTCATTTCCCTGCTGATGCCGTCATGCATGGCGGCGCGAAGCGGACATCCTGATTCACATAGCGCGTTGCCGTTCTCATCTACATGTACCAGGATATTATCGAAGCAACCTTTGCCCAGCACCTCTTCGCTTTGATAGCCGGTGATTTTCTCCGCAGCCCTGTTCCAGAAGGTGATAATCCTGTTTTTATCTACAAAGTAGACACCGTCGTACAGGTTGTCCAGCAGCTCTTTAAAAAATCCGTCCTGCATTTAGAAGAAACCCCGGCCTTTTGACAATGTTAAGATGGTTCAAATCACAACTTATTTGCTGTGTTTAAATTAATACTTCTATATAACAAAAGCAAATAAGTTTCCAGTTCATGTATGGGACTTCAGCCAGGCTTCGAGATCGGCGAATACTGTTGCTCGTTCCGGCTCGTTGAAGATTTCGTGATATAAGCCTTCGTAAGCTTTAAACGTCTTGTCTTGCGAGGCGGCCTTTTCATACAGCATCTTGCCGCCTTCAGGATTTACCAGCTTGTCAGCGGAGCCCTGCATAATCAGCATGGGCAAGGTCAATGAAGGCATCTTGGATTCGAGCTTGGTCATGGTATCGAACATCTCGGCCCCCAGACGCGCTGTTATTTTGCCCCGGTATACGAGCGGATCGTTATCATAAGCTTCAACGACCGATTTGTCCTTGCTTAAATATGTTGAACTCAATTCGGCAACTCCCATTTTGGGCTGAATAACGGATACGGCTTTTGCCATCTTGATCATAGCAGGAGTAACACTCTCACCCCGTATCAGGCTGGGCGCTGAAACGATAAGGCCGGCCAATTCTGCCTGATAGCGTACAGCATATGCTGTAGCGATAAGGCCGCCCATGCTGTGCCCGAGCAGGAATATCTTAAGATCGGGGTATTCCTTGCGCACCATATCGAAGAAGGTTTTCAAGTCATCAAGATAGACGGTGAACCTGTCTATGTAGGACCTCGTACCTTCCGATCTGCCGTGCCCCTGGTGATCAGGGCCGTAGACGGCATAACCCAGTGGAACGGCAAAGTTAACTAGATTAGTATAACGGGCGATATGCTCTGCAATGCCATGGACCACCACTATTATTGCTTTTGGCTTGCCCTCAGGAAGCCAGGCATGCCAGTAGAGAGTGAGACCGCCCGTACCTTTAAAAGTGCCCTCTTTCTGCTCCATAATATCCTCTCCCTTTTACACAGACTATTTAGCTATTGATATCCGCAAAATAAACCGGCCAATTATACCTGCGGGATGGCAAATTTTAGCAACTCCCGAGGCGAATATCAAGGTCGATCCACTCGTAACTGTAAAAAACTTTTATGAAAATGCCTCCTGCCCAGCTCATTTTACGTGTAGGTATGGTAAGACCTTTTTCCCATATCTTCTAGAACATATATACCCTGACCGACGAAAATGTAAAGCAATTTGACACCTTATCGATCATCGGATATATTGCGTATGGGCATGTTTATGCTCATGCCACGACTCAACAAGATTAGTCAGGGTGAAAGGGCGGAGATGGCATTTGATATTTTGGCTAAAGAAATTGAAATGCTAAATAAAATGCAGATTCTTGGTTTAATTGCTGGAATAACGCTTTCGCTCTGCGTACTTGGTCTGGCTGGTTGTACGATAAATCAATCTCCAAGTCAGGTTCCAGTGTCTGATGTCTCTGAAGCACCACGTTATTCTCTGGTAGCAATTGATAATATATCGCTTTCCCGCGCCCCGGTGCTAAATGAAACAATTCCGCTTACCTATACAATTTCACCTAAGATTGATATTCCCGATACAACGATTATAATTTCTTTTAGAAAAGGGAATAAGGAGTGTGACAACATAACATCTCAAGTAAATCTGGTGGCTGGGCATCCCGTCACTTTATCCACTAACATTGTCTTTAAGGAAACAGGAAAGTGGAATATAAATGTCAGGGCTTACAAGAAAATTAATGATAAAGATTGTTGCGGTGCTGGTGTGAATCCCCTTTTCTTGACCATTGGTGTCGATAATAGTACATTCGGCTGGCAAAGAAGTAGGATAGACCCAGTGCCGGATTATAAAAACATGCCTCCTGCTCCAACTCTAAGACTGGACGGCACCTGGAGATAAATCAAAGAATCGAGTCTAGGAGTGTGCAGTTCCGCAATCCAATCTACCAGCTTACATATTAACTGTATTTGTCTTATGTCATATCTGCTATTTAACATGAGGAGATTACCAATAAAGAGGCCACCTGAAGGAGTAGATATGTTATTTATCACAATAATATCTTTGCCCCTGAAATACAATACTTATTTTCCCAATACCAATACCTGAATCAATAATATATCCGTATACGCAAATACAACTTACAGCTTTACCAGTCATATTGTGGCAGCCCAACATTCTTTCGATAACCTGTTGTCTTATAAGCTTGATCTTGTTAGTATTACGCGGCTTTTATTTGTATTGCAGGAAACCGTATAATAATCCTCCGAATTTCAGCATGCTTAAAGCTGTTCTTTTTGACGTCGATAACACACTCATCTTCTTTGATGAAGTGAAGTTCATCAAAGCCTACATCCCTCTGGTCGCCCGACGGTTCACGGATTTAATGCCCGCCGATCAGTTCGGCGAGAAGCTTCTTGCAGCCACCATGGACATGCATTTGAATGACGGAAGCATGACCAACAGGGAGAGATTTCTCAATTTTTTCTGCCGGGGAATCGAGCAATACCGAGATGAAATCTGGCAGCGTTTTGAGAAATTCTACGATGAGGAATTCGATAGCCTTAAGGACGTTGTGGCGGTACATAACGATAACCGCAGTATATTCATGGCTTTGAAGGAACGAAATTTAAAAATAGTCATAGCCACCAATCCTATCTGGCCGTTGAATGCCCAGATGATACGGCTCTCCTGGGCGGGGATTGCCGATATCGGATTTGACCTGGTTACCCACATTGACAACATGTCATTCTGTAAACCGCAGATCGGCTATTACCATGGAATCCTCCGTATAATCGGTGAAAAGCCCGAGGACTGCCTGATGGTGGGAGATGATCCTGTAAATGATGTGGTGGTTGCTACCATAGGGATGAAGACTTACCTTTCCGTTGACAGTCTTGACCATGTAGAATCGCCGCTGGAGCTCAGTAAACATATGAGCGGCCGTGATGTAGGCGGTATACCGCCTGCGGACTTTAAAGGGCCGCTGGTGAAGCTATCCGAGGCAGTCGATATACTTTCAAAGAAATAATAATCTGGGCGCAGCGATCATGTTTCCTAACCGAAAATTTATCGCATAAGTGATTGTCAGTCTATATGTTTTGGTGTATATTGTCCCCGGTTTGCGTATGTAATTAAACGGGTGCAATAAGGAGGCGCGATGGTTGAAGATTATGCTGAGAAAAGCTTCTGGCTGGGCAGCTCGGGGACTTACACTGAAAGCCCGCCTCTGCAGGGTGACCTCAAATGTGACGTAGCAGTGGTTGGCGGCGGATTTGCCGGCATTGCCACGGCATATTATCTGAAAAAGGCTCAACCTTCCCTGAAAGTAGCGGTGCTTGAAGGATACGTCGTCGGCTACGGTGCCTCGGGGCGCAATGCCGGCTTTGCCATGACTACGTTCGGTCTGATGATGTCCATCACCAAGATGCTTTTCGGCGCCGAGAAGACGAGGCAGTCCCATCGCTATATGGAGCGCGCCGTGGATATTGTGGGCGAGCTTGTAGCCGAACACAAACTGGACTGTGATTATGAACGGCCGGGTTTTCTAAGAATTGCCACGACGCCGGCCTATGTTAAACGCATCAAGGAAGAAGTGGGGCTGGTTAAGTCACTGGGCCTGGAAGGTGTTGATTGGATAGAGGCGGATGAAGTGCAAAAGCGGGTTCGCACACCGCTCTATATGGGGGCGTGGTGGGAGCCGCGCTGTGCGCTGGTGAATCCCGCGAAGCTGGCACGTGAGATGAAACGGGTGGCCCTTCAGATGGGGGCAGAGGTATACGAGAGAACGCCGGTCATGGAGATTAAACGTTATCCACAGCACTTTTCCATAAAAACTCCCCAGGGTATAGTGACTGCAGGCAAGATAGCGCTGGCAACCAACGCTTACTCACTGGCGATACCGGAATTGAAAGCCATGCAGCAGCCGGTGTGGACCTATATCGTACTTACGGAACCGCTGACAGACGGGCAACTGAATGAAATTGGCTGGCAGGGCCGCGAGGGCATCGAGGACTATCGCAACTTGGTACATTACTACCGGCTCACGCCGGACAACCGCCTGCTTATGGGAGGACGGGACATTATTGTTAAGTACGGCGCCGATATGGAAAACGATATGAATCCCAGGATTTTCTCGCAGCTCGAGCAGGACATAGTTGACTTCTATCCCTGCCTGCGGGGGATAAGAGTAACCCACCGCTGGGGCGGACCTGTCTCCGTGCCACTGGACATGGTGCCGGCGCTGGGTTATCTGGATGATCATCGTGCCGTCTATAGTCTGGGCTGCATGGGCCATGGTGTTTCTCTCACACACCTGAACGGTGAGGTGATGGCGGACCTGCTTCTGGAACGCAAATCCGAGTGGACTGAGTGCTTCCCGGTAAACCGCAAAGTTTTTAAGTGGCCTCCCGAACCTATAAGGTTCGTCGGGGAGATGGCCATTCTATCCTACCTGCACGCCGAGGATGCCTGGCTGGAGCGGAAGGGACTGGGCGCTGCCAAGAAATAGGTTCCCCTGCAAAGCATCATAATCGCTGAGGAGGTTATCCATGGAAGAGGGCAAACTCAAACGGGAGATATCTGGACCGCACGGTGTTCTGCTGCTGATCGGCGCGGTAATCGGGGCATCAGCTTTTATTTTAATCGGCCCGCTGGCTAAAGAGACCGGGCCGGGCCTGTGGCTGGCATACGTGCTGGGCGCCATACCTGCCCTGTTCATTGCCATGGTGTTTGCCCAGCTCGGCACGGCTTTCCCTATGACTGGTGCGACGTATATATCGGTGGGACGACTGGTATCGCCTCTGGCAAGCTTCCTTATGGTATGGATACTGGTGCTCGCCATCTTTCTTTTCGCCATGCCCCTCATGGCCGGAGGCTTCGCCATATATTTCATGCAGCTACTGCCTCTGGGAGGCATGTCTCCCGATATGAAAGATATTCTACTGGGTATCCTGGCACTGCTGTGTTTGATATTTTTCACCGTGCTGAACACATTTGAGATTAAGTGGATGATATGGTTCCAGAGCATCTCAGTGGCTATAGCGATCATCGCCCTGCTTGTATTCGGGATAGGCGGATTAATTTTCGGGAACCCGGCCAATGTAATTCCCATGTTCCCCAAAGGTTTCTGGGCGGTGATTGTAGCTATCGTCCCGGCCTATGTCATGTACACCGGTGTCAATGCTATTACGGAGATGGGGGGTGAAACGAAGGAACCCCGCAAAAGCATACCCAGAATATTACTGGTTTCTCTGGTTCTGCTGGTCATTATTTACTGCGCCATCAGCTATGCCATAGTGGCGCTGCTGCCCTACCAGACGCTTACTGAGGGCTCGGTAACGGAAGCTGCTGCTAAATTCCTTGATCCCACCTTCGCCCTAGTCTTTATGGCAATTGGCGCCGTACTGGCGGCCGTCACTACCGTCAACGGTGGTATAGCCTTCCTTTCCCGCGATATCATGGCTCTGGCAAGGAATCACGTGCTGCCCGCCGGCCTTGGGCGGGTGAGTAAAAAATTCAATACGCCTTCCAGGGCAGTGATCCTAGCCGGAGCAATGTCCGTGCTGGGCCTGGTATTGCTGGTCGTCATCGGCATGAAAAATGTCGTGCGTATAGCATCAGTATTTTCGCAGGGCTTCATGCTGATGTCACTGCTTGCCTGCGTGGCCATGTTACTGCTCCCTTCACGCATACCGGAAAGGTATCAGGCGGCCAGCTTTAAACTGAAAGGTTTCTGGCTGTACTTCTTCACCATCGGCGGCATCATCATTTTTGGATCATTGATTCTCATCGGCTGGTTTCAGGATCCGTTTTCGGCGCTGGTCTTCGGCATACTGGTGGTCACCGGCCTGGTTTATTATTATTCAAGGCGCTGGTTCCTGCGCCGAATGAACGTTTCGTTTGAGGAAGGGCTGGTGCGTATTGAAGAGGAGTAATCCACTGTTCAATCCATCACAAAGGAGACCCATATGGCTGCTTTAAGATTTCCACAGCAAGGCATGCCCGCCGAAGTTGTCCTGGAGGATTTACAGGCCATGAAGTCCGGTGACAGCGACTGGAAGAACGGCCGCGTCTTCAGCCTGGTTTTCAATGCCGGAGAGGAAGTGAAGCAGTTTGCCGAAAAAGCATTCAGCGTATACATGAACGAGAACGGACTCAGCCCCTTCGCCTTCCCCAGCCTGCTTAAAATGGAGACCGAAGTAGTGGCCACGATGCTGGATTTACTGGGAGGTGGATCGGAGGCCGCGGGAAACATGACCACGGGAGGCACCGAAAGCCTTATGACGGTTGTGAAGGCAGCCCGTGACTATGCCCGGGACAAATACCCAGGTATAAAACAGCCCGAGCTTGTTATGCCGCTCTCGGCTCATCCTGCCATATGCAAAGCCGCACACTATCTCGACATCAAGACTGTCATCATCCCCACCGATAAACATTCCGTTGTCGACCTGGAAGCGTATCGCCGCGCCATTAATGAAAACACCATATTAATGATAGGTTCAGCTCCCTCTTATCCACACGGCATCGTCGATCCCATCGAAGAACTGGGCCGAATAGCGCTGGAGAAAAATATCTGGTTTCATGTTGATGCCTGCGTGGGCGGTATGGTGCTTCCTTTTGTAAAGATGGCCGGTTATGCCATTCCCCTCTTTGATTTAAGCGTGCCGGGAGTCTGGTCGATTTCGGCCGATATCCACAAGTATGGATACACTCCGAAAGGGGCGTCCGTTGTACTCTACCGTAATATTGAGCTGCGAAAACACCAGATATATGTCTATGCAGACTGGCCGGGCGGAGTATATGCCACGCCTTCCATTGCAGGCTCGCGGTCAGGCGGACCTGTCGCCGCAAGCTGGGCGATAATCAGGTATCTCGGCCTGGATGGCTATACAAAGCTTGCCGGATTGGCCATGAAGGCGTCCTTGGAATTACAGAAGGGCGTTAACGGCATACCCGGCCTTTACGTGATTGGCAGGCCTCCTGCCACCGTGTTCGCCATCAGCAGCGACAGCCTCAATGTATATGCGCTGGGGGACAGGATGAAGACGATGCGCTGGTATATAGACAGCCAGCAGATGCCACCCAGCCTGCACATGACGGTAATGCCCGAACATGCTAAAATCTTGCAGCCTTTTCTGGCCGACCTCCGCACAGCAGCCGAGGAAGTGGCAAAACTGAAGCAGGAGGATATCACCGGGGAGGCAGCCCTTTACGGCATGATAGGCACACTTCCGGACAGAGGCATGGCGAAGGATTTTGCCACGCAATA
The DNA here is from genome assembly GCA_028716085.1 of Dehalococcoidia bacterium. Classification (GTDB taxonomy): domain Bacteria; phylum Chloroflexota; class Dehalococcoidia; order GIF9; family UBA5629; genus JAQUQM01. The sequence goes on from JAQUQM010000096.1 coordinate 8,306, forward strand.
TTTAAATGAGTTGTATCAGGTTCGCCGATAGGTAAACGAAATGCAAATTGAGCCCTTCTTAATTCACCTTTTTCTCCTCATCCTGGTGCTGGTGTTTGCACATACGGTGGAAACGGTGCTGGGCTTCGGCGCCACCATTATTGCCATGGCGCTGGGCATTTACATTTTTCCTCTAAATATCCTACTTCCTGTCCTGGTTATACTGGGCGTGTTGCAGAGCGCCTGGCTGGTGGGGCGCTGGTTCCGCCATATACAGTGGCGCGTGCTTTTCCTCAAGATATTACCCGCTGCCGTGGTGGGCATGGTCATAGGTATTTACTACAGGACACAGGTGGCGGATTACAAGCAGCTTTTAATCCTGCTGGGTATCTTCATTATGGCAGTCTCCGTACTGGAAATTGTGCTTATCTATAGAACGCGGGCCGCGGGAGGCAGCCTGCCGTGGTACCTGGGGATACCGATTCTTGTAATCGGCGGCATATTTCACGGTATTTTCGCTACCGGCGGGCCTTTGATAGTTTACTATTCAAGCCGTGAGCTGAAAGAGCCTGCTGACTTCCGCGCTACGATATCCACACTATGGCTGATCCTGAACATAACGCTTGTATTCAACCTTATCTCCACCGGTCAAATATACATGACTACGCTGACCATGACCGGGATCGTGTTACCAGGATTAATTGCCGGTATCGTACTGGGCAGCTTTATGAAGTTCAGAACGCTGGCCTTCAAGGTGCTCATTTACGCGTTGCTTTTCATAGCGGGCATGTTGCTCTTCATCCAGCAGATAATAAACTATTGAGGGCTGCCCGTCTATCTGTTAAAATATGCGGGTTGAATTTTTTCACGAGACCAGGTGCAGATGAGTAAAAGTGGAAGAGGACTGATACCGCCCGGACTGGCTTTCATAGCAGATAAGATCCATACCAAGAACAATATTCTCGGCATCCCCGGCGAAGACAAGGCAAAGTGGGCGGCCGGTCTGGAGTTCTCCAAAGACAATTCAACTATCTTTTTTGCCGGTTGTGGTTACCAGTTTTCCGCCATGCTCGAGCCGCTGGTCAAGCTGGTCAAACAGGCGGATAAAATGTCCATCAACCATGAGTTAGCGGTGGGCATGGCCGGCGTGACAGGAAAGCTGGGGATAGATGCCACCGGCATTTTTACAAAAGTTGCTTCCCGTGAAAAAGACAGCGACGCGCCTGTGCTTCGGGACGCAGTGAAGGTTCTGCAGGCGCTCGGTGTGGATATCGGATACCTGGGTAAGGACGAGCCCTGCTGCGGGGCCCCGCTTTACCATATGGGCCTGCACAAAGAGTTTCATGCCAACGCCGTAAAGGCACACAAAAAATTCAAATCCCACGGTGTGAAAAGTATTATCGGAGTGGTACCTTCCTGCACTTATGCACTGAGGGATGTTTTCAGCAGGTTTGTGCCCGATCATAACATCGAAGTACGGCATTTTATTGACGTGGTGGCGGAGAACATCGGGAGCCACAAATTCAAGTATCCCCATAAGGTTAAAGTGGTCTACCATGATCCCTGCCAGCTCGGGCGCTACATGGGGCACTTCGACCAGCCTCGCAAGGTACTGAATGCCATAGAGCATGTGGAGCTGGTGGAGACGCAGTGGACTTCGGGACAGTGGTCCACCTGCTGCGGCGGCGGTGGCGGCTTTGAAGAGGTTTTCCCGGATATGAGCCACATACTGGCTGAGGCTAGGGTGAAGGAACTTCTAGCAACCGAGCCTGATATCATTGCCACGCACTGCCCGGGCTGCCTTATGCAGCTCAGGAGCGGGCTGAAGCA
>JAQUQM010000097.1 GCA_028716085.1 Dehalococcoidia bacterium
GGAAGCGCCGGTCCAGGGGGTCTTCATATTCTCTGCGGCAGTCGGGGCACATTTTGAAGGCCGACATTGTGGTCAGGGGGCGGTCATAGGGGATATCCTTGATGATGGTAAAGCGCGGGCCGCAGTTGGTACAGTTGGTGAAAGCGTAATGCCAACGCCTGTTCTCCTGTGTGAATACATCCTCAAGGCATGGTTTGCAGGTGGCTATATCGGGGGAGACAAGCTGGTATTTGCCGGGCTCGGCGATGCTGTGCCTTATTTCGAATTGCTGATAACCCGCAGGCGCGCCGAACGAGACAGTGATGCTTTCTATATGCGCCAGCGGCGGCGCCTCTTTTTCCAGGCCGGAGATAAAAAGGTCGAGCGCCTGCCTTGGCCCCTCGACCTCGATCTTAACATCCTCAGAAGTATTGCAGACCCATCCTTTAAGGCTATGTTTAACAGCTAGTCCGTATATGAACGGCCTGAAGCCGACTCCCTGCACTACTCCTCTGGCGCTGATGCGGGCAAGCTCTAAAGTATGGCTTTTTTTCATGTGCTCGCTTGAACTGTGCTTTACCCGAATTTGAAGTCCTTTTCCCTGAAAAGCCTGATACAGGCATCTACGGCGTCGGGGTCGAATAAATTGCCCTTATTGCGGTCGATTTCATCCAGCGCCTTATCTATGCCGAGTCCCGGCCTGTAGGGGCGGTAAGATTGCATGGCCTCCACCACATCCGCTACGGCCAGTATCCTGGCCTCATCGAGGATCTGATCTCCACGCAGGCCGCGGGGATAACCCGAGCCGTCCAGCCTTTCATGGTGCTGGACGACGATATCAGCAATGGGCCAGGGGAATTCTATGCCTGCCAGGATGTCATAGCTGCCCTGGGCATGTGTCCTGATGATACGTATTTCAAGCTCGGAGAGCTTGCCGGGCTTGCTTAAAATTTCAGCCGGCACGTACAGCTTGCCGATATCGTGCACGGTAGCTGCCAGCTTGATATAGGATACCTTGTCCCCGGGCAGCTGCATTTCTTCAGCGATAGCGGCAGCGAGGTCGGCCACACGTATCTGGTGCCCTGCCGTATAAGGATCGCGCATCTCCACTATCTTGGCCATGGAGCTAATGGTTTCCGTCAGGGTCTTTTGCAGCGATTCATAGCTTTTTTCCAGGTTTTCCTCCGCTTCCTTCTGCTGCAAGATTTTCCAGACGGAGTCCATGAGCAGTGTGAGCTGGCGTACATCGGATTCATCATAATCATCATGTTTATTGGCCACACCCACCACAGCTACGATTTTATCGCCCAGAATAACGGGGATAGTCAAATACTTATGGAGTTCGGCGTGCCCCTCGGGGTAACCTTTTTTCAACGGATGTGACGACTGGAAGTCATTGACTACAATGGCCTTGCGCTGCCGCACGGCCTCGCCCCAGATGCCCGTTTTATCGAGCTGGTAGATGGTCTGTGGTTCCTGGATCGTGCACTCCTGCATCACATTCTTTGACCACGTGTTGAGTACGAACTCCTGCCTGTCTTCGTTATAGTAGTAGATATAGCCGATCTTGCTTCCGGTGAGGGTAATGGCCTCTTCGAGGGCATAATCAAGGAATTCCTGTGTGCCGGTTGCCCGGTAGCGGGCGATCCTCAGCAGGCTTTCCAGCCGGGCTTCGTTAACCTTGATTTGCTCATCCGCCCTGAGGCGGTCGGTGATATCGATGCCAAAGGAAAGCGAACCGGTAATATGGTCCTGCTCGCGAACCTCGGAATTTTGCCAGACGATATAGCGCTCTTCGCCCGATTTTGTCCTGATAGGATTCTCAAAGTTTTTAGGAAGACCCCCTGCAGGTAAGTGTTCAAATTCCTTCCACACCTGGGGGTAAAGGTCGCGCGGGACGAGCACTTCAAACCAGTTGCGGCCTGTCAGCTCCTCCTGTGTGTAGCCCGTTACCTGCTCTGCTGCTTTATTGAAAGATGTTATATTTCCTTCCAGGTCCAGGCCGACTATCATGGAGTTGGAGGTATCGATAAGGCTTTGTGAGAAGTCCCTGGTTGCCTGCAGCGCGGATTCCGCCTCCTTGAGCTCGGTGATATCCTGCGTGGTGCCCACCATGCGCAGCGGAACGCCGGCCTGGTTATAATGAATCTCGCCGCGATCATGAACATACTTGACACGGCCGTCAGACATCAACAGCCGGTGCGTATCGTCGTATACAGCCCGGTTGTTGATGGCGTTATTATAGGCTGTTTCCATTGCGGTGCGATCATCCGGATGTACCAGCGCTATTAATACTTCATACGATGCTTCACTGCGGTTTGAATTGATTTCCAGGATCCGAGCGGTCTCCTCCGACCACGAAAGCCTGTTGATGGTCAGGTCGATCTCCCAGTTGCCCACGTGAGATATACGCTGGGCTTCCTTGAGCCGGAGTTCACTCTTGCGTACCGTTTCTTCGGCCTTTTTACGCTCGGTAATATCATGCATTACCCCGATCACGCGGTAGACCCTGCCGCCTGCGTCCTTCACAGGCATGAGCGTGGTATCGGCAATCACCTGCCCGGAGATGAAGTCCAGTTTCTCTTCGTAGTTGATGCGATTGCCTGCGTTGATGCAGCGGACGAGATTTGCCTGCAGGGGACCACCCAGCTCATGGGGCAGTGTTTCATCAAAACGTTTGCCTGTTATCTCCCCGGCGCTCAGGCCGAGCAGTTTCTCTCCTGCCGGATTCAGGCTGTTGAAAATGAAACCGCCATCTTCCGCGGCATCGGCGATGAAGATGCCGTCTGAAGTGCTGTTAAATATCTGGCGGAAGCGCGCTTCACTGTTTGCCAGTTCCTCCTGGGATTTAATACGCTCGGTGACATTACGGCTGACATTTCTAAATCCGATGCATTCACCCTTCGCATCGGTTAAAGGGGCTATGGATATCTCGAAGTAGTTGATGCTGCCGTCTTTAGCTACCGACCTGTGTGTAATGCCCCTGTTGGGTATGCCCGTCCTGTATACTTCGTTGTAGATCTTGTAGACTCTGTCCGCATCATCCTTATGCACTACTTTTAACGAGGTGAGCCCCAGCAGTTCCTCCCTGGTGCGGCCCAGGTCGCGGCATAGCGCGTTATTGACGAAAGTGAAGTGGCTCCTCAGGTCGACTTCATAGTACGCATCCTGCATCTCCTCCAGGATGGTCCTGTACCTCTCCTCGGAGCTTTTTAATGCGTCTTCCAGAAGCAAACGATTGGTTATATCGCGGCTCACATTCCTGAATCCGATAATTTCCCCCTGCTGGTTTTTTAACGGTGAAACCGTGATTTCAATGTAGGCGGTGCCGCCATCCTTACGAAGGAACCTGTGGGAGATACCGCTTTTAGGCTCCCCCGTGGTGTATATTTCGTTGTATGCTTTCAATATTTGATTTCTGTCTTCCTCAAATGTAATGGTGCGGTAGTTCATCCCGATAAGTTCTTCCCTTGAATATCCGATCTGACGGCACATGCTATTGTTAACAAAGGTAAGATTGCCTTTTAAATCTCCTTCCCAGTATGCCTCCAGCATCTCCTCCAGTATGTTTCTATACTTCTCCTCCGAGCTTTGCAATGCCTCTTCAAGCATTTTACGGGCGGTAAAATCCCTGCTAACTACTCTAAACCCGATAATCTCCCCGAGAGGATTGTTTAAAGGAGAAACAGTCAGCTCCACCCAGCCACTGCTGCCGTCGCTACGTTTTATCCGGTAGACTATGCCGCTTTTTGGCTTTCCCGTCCGGTATATTTCGTTGAATTCCCCGAAAGCGGCTTCGATATCCTCCTCAAATGTAATTGCCCGGTAATTCATGCCGACCAATTCTTCCCTGGAATATCCCGTGTCACGGCAGGCCCCGTCATTTACAAAGGTGTAATTGCCTTTGAGGTCTATTTCCCAGTAGCCTTCCTGCATCTCGTTCAGGATGGTCCTGTATCTCTCCTCTGAGCGCATCAGTGAATCCTCCAATTGTTTGCGCTCCGTGATATTGCGGCTCAAGCATCTGTAACCAATAATTTCCTTAAGCTCGTTTCTTAACAATCCGATGGATACCTCGATCCAGCGGGTGTGCCCGTCTTTATTAACGTCCCTGTAAATGAATCCAAAGTTAGGGGTTTCCGCTGTATACACTTCTCTGAAGGCTTGATACACTCTGTCCCTGTCTTCAGGGTGTACAAACTTCAAGGAACTCATCCCGATCAGGTATTCGTGAGGATAGCCGAGATCCCTGCAGGTGCTGCTATTAATAAAAGTAAAATGACCCCGCAAGTCTGTTTCCCAGTATCCCTCGACCATCTCCTCCAGAATAGTTCTGAATTTCTCTTCGGAGCGCCTCAAAGCATCTTCCAGACGCTTCTGCTCCGTGACATTGCGGCTGACACCTTTAAAACCGATGGTCTTCCCTTCCTGATCCTTCAACGGGGAGATTGTGGTGTCAACGAAGTAGACCGTGCCGTCCCTGTTGATATGTTTGTGTCCGAGTCCAATACTGGGTTCTCCCGTCCTGAATACATCGTTAAATTCCCTGTATATCCTCTCAACTTCGTCAGCCGGTGTAACGGTGCGGTAGTTCATCCCGATTAACTCATCCCGCGGATAGCCGAACTGCCGGCAGGCTGTTTCATTGACAAAGGTATAAGTGCCCTCGAGGTCTACTTCTATATACGCCTCCTGCATCTCATCCAGGATCTTCCGATATCTCAGCGCGTACGTTTCCATGTCCTGTTCTTTCTTTTTGTCTGCGGATCTGTCTCTTATGGTGTGGACGGCTTTGAGGAAATTCCCTTCGTCGTCGAGAATGGGATCGGCCGTAATCTGCGCGTAGATGCCTTTTTCAGCAAGGTACAACTCGGCTTCCGTATGTATGGGTTTTTCTCCCCGGACCATCTTTACCAGGGGGCAGTCGTTGGGCGGTGTCTCTGTTCCGTGAATTAGTTCATAGCAGTGCCGGCCGGCGATCTCATCAAGGGGAAGCCCGAGGAAATCGGCTGCAGCCTTGTTGGCCTCGAGAATTTCATGATAGGTGTTGAGGATCATTACCGGATCGGCCAGCGCATTGAACGCTGCCTGCAGGGAGCCGTTGACCCTCGGCTTTTTTGAGGTGATCCTGGCGGATGCGGATGTTTTGGCAGGTGTGGCTATCTCCTCCCCGAAGAGGTTCACCTGCCGGGGCACCTGCCCGGCGGATTTCTTAGGGACAGTTTGCCTGCGCTTTTTTACGGGCTTATCGCCGGTTTCACTTTTTTTCCTGCCGGCCATGGGGGGCTCTCCTTTACTGCCTTGTCGACCTGATTTAACGGAGTTAATTTTGGTCCGTTTGTATAATTTTACTGCAAGATAAGATTATTACGAAATAACCAAGCGGCTAGTTTAAATGAACAGAAGCCCATAATTCAGGCAAAGTAGATCAGTAGACACCCTGTTGCCGTCGTCTTATATATATGACAGTAAGTATCAATGATGTGAGGACCAAAAAGAAACTGACATATAGAACCATGTTCGGATCAACAAATGCGTCAACCGTAAAACTGCCCGCGGGGATGTTTCCCACATAGACGTTGTAGATGCCGGGCTGTGTGCGCGTGATATCAAATTGAATTGTTTTTATTTTGCCGCTGTTAACGGTGACGCTCTGGACTGCTTCTTCCTCCCCGTTGATATAGACTTTAACCCTTATAGAGCCGTTGACTGTGCCCCTGTTGGCAATATTGGCTATTACAGTTACGGGGGTGTCCGGTGTTGCTTTTGCGGCAGATAAAGATGCACTTTGCACAACAACATTGGGAAGCGCTACCGGTGGTGGAATCCATTGCTTGTTTCCTTCTGATGAGCCGTGTGAGGTCACCGAGGCAGGCGCTGCAGGTGCGGGCGCCGCAACAGGTGTCGGCGCAGGTGTGGGTGCGGCTGGATTAAGCCCGATGTTGGTAACCGTAGGATTGCCTGCTCCGCCGGATATATTGGGATCGTCAGTAAATAAAGCAAAGCCCGTGCCTGTTACTGCACCCCGGTTCGATATGTTGGGTACTCCTGAGGGGAAAGGCCTGTTAACTACAACCCTGAAAGTAACCAGGCAGACACTGTGAGATTGTCCGGCTGGCAACGCTCCGACATTTACGTTAACGCTCGTATCACCCGGATTGTTGCCGAGAACCACTGTGCCCTGTGTACTCACCACGCTGCCGGCAACCAACGTGGTATTGGGATCAGGTGTATCCGTAAATACAACGCTATTGGCTGTACCGTTTCCCACATTGTTCATAGTGATTATATACTGCAATATATCGCCGGGACTTGGTATCAGATTGGCGTCCGTATCGCTGTATAGTAAATCGGTCTTGGTAACACGCAGGTCGGGATTGACCGCTGCAGCCAGGTAAGTATCGGTAGCGTCATCGATTTTGGTGGTGCCGGGATCATCGGTGAGCACAGCAGTAAAATTGACGCCCGTTACATTACCCTGGTTGGAAACGATGGTCAGGCCGGGAGTGTTTTTAACTGTAACCTTGAAACTGATTACCGCAGAATCTCCTCCCCCGAGCAACGTACCGACGTTGACCGCTACATAGGTAAGGTTTTCAGTTGCTACCGTTCCCCGGCTAGTGGCTGTACTGCCCAAAACCATGCTTGTATTCGGGTCAACTGTGTCGGCAAAGAACACACCGGCCGCATTCTGGCTGCCGTTATTGGCTATTGTTATCACGTAAGTAATGTTGTCTCCCGGACCCGGGATACCATCTACGGGAGGAAATTCTTCAGATACAGTGTATGATTTCGAGACTTTAATCAGCGGAGCTGCGGTTAATGGCGTATCTGTGGGATTATCATACGATTCATCTTCAGGGTTATCGGTGGGATCACTGGGAAAGTTGCTGCCCGAAACGAAACCCTGGTTGGACAAAAGTGTAACTCCTGGAGGCAGGGGACTTTTGACCAGCACTCTGAATGTGATGGTAGCTGTGACGTGATTTCCTGACAGTGTCCCCACATTAACATTAACTTCGGTATTGCCTGACTGGTTGCCCTGGGTTACATCTCCCAGAGTTGTTGTTACACTGCCTGCCACAAGGGTTGAATTGGCATCGGGGGCATCCGTAAAAACGACTCCGGCTGCGTTCTGGTTGCCCGTATTTTCGATAACTATGGTGTAAGTGAGAGTATCACCCGGGCTTACGTATCCATTATTGTCGGCATCTGTGGTAAGCGCCCAGGTTTTATAAGGTTCGACAAAAGGCAGTGCGGTTACACCGGTTGACGTGGGATCCCCTTCCAGTGATGTCCTGGGATCATCCGTTAATACAGTGCTGAAATTGGTGCCGGTGACAAGCCCCTGGTTGGAAACATGGTTTACATTGGCAGGCAATGGCGGAGGTGCGATTCCTGCATTGAAAGCTATGATGACTGTAGTTCCTGCTGCTATGTTGCCGATATTAACGATTACTTCTGTATCTCCCGCCCCATTACCTTTGGTAATAATCCCCTGCGTGGTCGACACATTGTCTGCCAGGATTAAATTTGCATCTGTAATAGTATCTTGAAAAGAAACGGCTAACGCTGCAGTATTGCCGCTGTTTGTGATATTTACAATGTAACTAAGATTATCTCCCGGACTGGGGACATTATTGCCGTCGGCATCGATGAGGAGAAGCTCGGTCTTGGTAGCTGTGACAACCGGATATGGATAAACATTGGTAATTGTTGCATCGGGACTGGGAGTTGTGTTGGGGTCATCCGTCAACACCGGGGTAACACCGGCTGCCGTCACCCTGCCCTGGTTGGCAACCGTAGTGGTGCCGATGGGGAAGGGGCTTTTTACGAGTACCCTGAAGGTTACCAGGCAAATGCTGTGTGTCATGCCTCCTTCCAATGTGCCGATATAAGCTGTAACGGTAGTGAGGTTCTCGGTTACTATTGCTGCCTGGGTAGTAGTAGTACTCCCCACTATAACAGACGTGTTGGGGTCAACGATGTCGGTAAAAGTAACGTTGTCCGCGGCGCTTCCACCGTTATTGTTAATGGCTACTATATATTGCAGTGTGTCTCCCGGGCTGGCTATGTTATTGTTGTCTGCATCAACGGCCAGGAGAGCGCTCTTGGTAACGCGGAGTTCGGGCGGACCCAGTGCTATGGATGCATAAGTCTTGTCGTCGATTGTGTGGGTATTGGGATCATCGGTCAGCTTTAGGATACCTCCTGTGGCAGTAACCGTACCCTGGTTGGATATGCCCCCGGTAGCACCGGCCTTGATGGTTACCCTGAAGCTGATATCGACGGTGTAGTTCCCGCCGGGCATGGTGCCCACGTCTACAGCCAGGCCGGTGAGTAGTTCCGAGATCACGGTACCCTGGCTGGTGATGGTGCTACCTGCGACAAGCGTAATGTTCTCAGTTGCGAAGTTGTCTGTGAAGGTGACATTATCGGCGCTCTGGTTGCCTTTGTTGGCAATGGTTATGATATAAGTAAGGTTATCTCCCGGACCCGGCAAACCGTCGCTATTTATGTCATCGGTTAGTTCATAGCGCTTGAATGCCTCGATAAGAGGGGCGGCAGTAAGCGGAGTGACGGTGGGGTTATCATAGGACTGGTCGGTGGGGTCATCGGTGGGATCGGCAGGGAAGTTTGAACCCGAGGCAAAACCCTGGTTGGAAAGCTGCGTAACTCCAGCGGGCAACGGGCTGTTTACGATGACCGCGAAGGTAATGGTTACCGGCGTACCCTGGCCTCCCTGTATTGTGCCCACATTAACCGCCACCGCGCCATCGCCGGCTGTATTGCCTTTAGTCACTGTGCCGCTGGTGGTCGTAACACTGCTTGTGACCAGCGAGGAATTGAGGTCAGGTATATCGGTAAAGACCACGTTCGTTGCAGCTATGTTGCCCAGGTTTTCCAGCGTAACGGTATAGGTGAGCGTATCCCCGGGGCTGGGGTAGCCGTTCCCGTCGGCATCGGTGGTGAGTGCCCAGGTCTTGTACGGTTCCACCATGTCTGTTGGTGTGACGGAGGTCACCGTAGCATCGTTTGCCAGCAATGTGCGCGGGTCGTTAGTAGGCACGCTGGCGAAATTGGAGCCGCTGACCAGTCCCTGGTTGGAAACCTTGTTCACTCCGGCGGCAAGAGGGGTTTTTATCTGTGCCCTGAATGTTATGGTGACAGAGGCACCGACTATCATATTGCCGATGTTAACCGTGCAGCCATTTACATTATTGGTGATTGCACCTGCCGTGGTGGTCACGTTATCCATCCAGATCAGGTTCGAATCCGTTATCGTATCCTGGAAAACAACGGAATTGGCGCGACTGGGCCCCGAGTTGGTGATGTTGACCGTATAAAGCAAAACATCGCCGGGACTGGCCGCGCCGGTGGGCAGGACATCGTTAAAGATGGAGTCTGTCTTGGTTGCAGTAATATTAACCGATTTTAAATCCTCAACGTTGGTTTCGCCGGTTTCTGCGTCCACAATGAAATAAACCGGGGTACCGTCGGCCTTGCCCATGGTGTCCTTGATGGTGCCGACTGAGCCCAGGTTCCCGGTCGAGGTGAAAATTACACCGTAGTAAGTCGGAGCGCCGGAGCCGTCGTTCTTGACCAGCCCGCCGTATGTACTTCCGTACCAGCTTACGGGGATTTTAACTTCAATACCGTAATTTGTGCCGTCGTACTTGCCGTAAGCGCCAGTGGCATTGGCGTCTACCACGCCGCTGAAGCCGGGATAAGGACTGGCTACGTTGGAGACCCTGCCGGTCACGGACCCGGTCGTATATGCTCCCAGAGCCGGATAGGGGATGGCATAACTGTACAAAACTATGGTGACTTTGGGGGTAGCAGTTTCATGCACCCAGATCTGCAGCAGGTGGTCGGCTTTCCCTGCAGCGGCAGCGCCCAGGTTGAGCTGGATATTATAAAGCTGACCCGGGCTTATCACGCCGGCAGTGAAAGTATCTATCCTGTAGTATATATTCTGTATTAAGTTGGTCGGGCTTGCTGCTGTCCCGCCGCCCAGTGGCGTGGATAGGGCATTCCAGAAATAATTTAGATCGGCCGCTGTTCCCGCGAAGCCGGACCCGTCGGTAGAACCGGTGTTAGTGAAGTCGCGGTGAAGGTAAACACCATCTGCGG
>JAQUQM010000098.1 GCA_028716085.1 Dehalococcoidia bacterium
CAAGGATGACCTGAGGATCAACCTTCTGGATTTTGCCCGCTCGTATTAACCTCTTCCGCTATAGCATCCGGTTTCTTCGTGCGGTACCTTACTATCCTGTAGACAAATAGAGGTACCCCCACAGCCAGTATTGCGATATCGATGACCTGCGCCTGCGGCAGGCTGAAGAGAAACGGTTCGCCCTCGCGGAAGATGTGCACAATAAAATCACCCACTGAGAAAATAATCAGCCACAGCAGGAAAAGCGATCCCAGCGGTTTCAGCCTTTTGCGCAGCATCCACAGTACACCGAATCCAAGCATGTTCCACACTATATGGAAAATTTGCGTGGGGTACAGCGGGATACCATGCGGGGCATAGCTGTTTGGATTCAAATATATGATTGAGATGGGCAGTTCACAGGTCAGGCCGTAGCAGCAGCCGTTAACCAGGCATCCCACACGGCCGATGGCCTGCCCCACTATGGCGCCCGGTGCGATTATATCGCCCAGCTGCCAGAACGATATTTTCTTAACATACACGTATATCAGGATGGCGATGAATGCTCCCAGCACCGCACCCCAGATAGCCAGCCCGGCGAAATTCAGAAGCTGGTCTGGATGATATATGTAATATTCCCACCTGTCGATGATATGCAGCAGCCTTGCGCCGAGTATGCCACCTACTACCGCCCAGAGGCCCACATCCCAGATTACATCCGTGGGAAATCCCGTCCGCCTGGCCTCGAGCAATGCAATCCCGATGACGGCTATCACGGCAAGCACCACCATCAGGCCGTACCAGCGGACCTCCAGCGTGCCGAGGCTGAATATGATAGGGTTCCAGTCAATTTCAAACATACGCTTAACCTGCCTGGTAGAATATAGCTTCTACAAAAGATTTTGCATCGAAGGGCGCTATATCATCGATTTTCTCACCCGTCCCAATGTACTTGATCGGAATGCGGAGCTCATCGCAGATGGCCAGCACAATACCGCCCCTGGCAGTGCCGTCCAGCTTGGAAAGGAATATGCCCGTAACATCACTGGCCTCGGTGAAGCTCCTGGCTTGCGAAAGGCCGTTCTGGCCTGTGGTGGCGTCGAGCACCAGCAAGACCTCCTGCACAGCTTCGTATTTGCCCGCCACTTTTTTAATCTTCGTGAGTTCATCCATCAGGTTGTGCTTGGTCTGCAGCCTTCCGGCGGTATCGATGATTACAACATCCGCCTTGCGGCTCTGCGCCGCCTGCAATGTATCGAAAACCACGGCACCCGGGTCGGCTCCCGGCTGATGGGACACTACGTCTACACCGATACGCCCGCCCCAGGCCTTGAGCTGGTCGATCGCGCCTGCCCTGAAGGTATCCGCAGCCCCCAGTATGACCTTTTTCCCTTCGTTCTTGTAGTCGCTGGCAAGCTTGGCAATGCTGGTCGTCTTCCCCGAGCCGTTCACACCCACCAGCAGGATAACCTTGAAGGCGCCGCTCTCACTACCCGTAGTCAGTGGAGCGTCGACCGTCAATATCCGGATTATCTCTTCCTTGAGGGCATTGCGGACCGATTCCCCATCTTCCAGCTTCTCCTCCTTAGCCCTCTTTTTTACCGTTTTGAGCAGCCTGTCCGTGGTCGCCACCCCGACATCCGCTGCGATAAGCAGCTCTTCGAGCTCATCCCAGGCGGAATCTTCGATCTTTGAGCGGCTGAGCAGGCCGGCAATCCTGCCGAACCAGCTTTCCCTGCTGCGCTTTACGCCCTGTTCCGTTCGTTTAAATAAATCGGCCATGCTATTACCGGCAAAGGTGAATTGTATGATAAGACACGTGTTTTAGGCAAATTATTTGCCGGCCTCGCAATTGCGCTGTATATTATTTGGTTTCAACGACCTTCTGGTAGCCCTTCAGCATCTCCGTTTTGATCATCTTGCGCACCGTTGCACGCATCACCGGGTTCTGAATCATGTTCGTCATCTGCTGGCTGAAGTCCACGTACCTTTTATCATCCTGCGGGAAGTCGAACATGCCGTGCTCCGTGTAGAACTTATAGTCCGCCTGGAAGGGGAAGCGCAGCCTGGCCCAGATCTGGTCGCGGAATATTTTGTGCCCGCCCACGCCGAGAAAAGTGCTGGGCCGCACATACTTTTGCTCGGAGTAGTCCACGCACCTGGCGGCGAAACCGTCGATCAGCGCATCGAGCTGCGCCGAATCTCCACACTCGTCGGTGACCACGCCGGTAAAATTGGCCTCCGACATCTCGGCCAGGCCCTGCAGTATCTCCTGGAGGTTGGCCAGTTGACCCAGCGGCCCTGAAACAATGAAGCCGATCTGCTTGCCGATGTTGAGCGGGATATGCCCGTAGAAGAAGCGCCTGTCCCAGAACATCTTCATCCTGGAAGTTAAGAAGCGGTCCCTGATCTCGCTGGCAAAGATGGTCACATCCGCGTCCTGCATCTCCTCATTGAAGAACTCCATGAACTTGTCCTTGCCCTTGTAAACACAGACGTTATCGAAGGCGCACTGCATGCAGCCCAGGCAACCACCCTTCATATCCACATCGCGGACATTGTATAACTGTACTCCGTCCTGCAATACGTCCTTAAATCTGTTGACCATTCTTGCTATATTGGAGTTGTTATCCGTGATGTCAGCCAGAATTTTTACTTTCTGCCCCCGGCAGTCAACCCTGCTTTTAATGCTGCCCGGTTGATAGCTGAACTTCAGCGGAACGACCGGTGCGTAAGCCTTGCTTGTGGGGGACTTGTTCTCTATCGCGGCAAAAAAGTCGGCGGCCCACTTGATCAAGATACGCCGTTTTTCATCGTCGAAAAGATCGTCCATATCGGCGGAAAACGATTCGGTGAACCTCATATCAAGGTCGTCGCAGATGCCGCGTATGTAGTTATGTGCCGTGTTATCGAAAAAATGGATGGATGTCGATATTGCGCAGGCATACTTCCCCTTGAAGGCGCCGGCTGCTTTCTTTTCCCCGATCATTTCTATGAACCGCTTATATTGAGAGGCCACCAGGAAGACATAGAGCGGGAAGGCCCAGATCACGCCGTCGGACTTCTCCACCTCGCCGATGACATTTTGAAACGCCTTGTCGTCCTTCTCCAGCTTCTGAATCTCATGAGAGATGTTAAGCAGTGTTAATTCATGCTGGGGGAACTTTTTCCGGATGAACTTGATGTACTGGACGGTGACGCTGATCTCGCCCTTGGGACTGCCGTTGAGAACCGCTATTTTCATGGTGATGCCCTCCTGCTGATTTTACTGATAAGAAATTGAGATTGATTTTTCAGACTATTTCTATAATATTTTTCGCCTGGTTCTGTAACAGCGGGCACACAGCCGGCAATACGTTGTCCGCCTGCTTTTTAACCGCTTCATAAATAGTAGTCGTGAGCCCATCTGCCACGGACATCAGGTCCCAATCCTGCTCCGCTGCCAGCCAGCTTTGGATGGCAAACCTGATACCGCCGAAATAGAGAAGCCTGACGGCGTTGAAATCTATCTCCTTCCTGAATTCCCCGCCAGCCTGCCCTTCCTCTAGAATTTTACTTAATACGGCCTGGGTGGCGCCCAGGTTTCTCCATGCCTCATCCGAGCTGCGCCACATGTTCAGGTTGGTGCTGATGTATACCTGCCACGCAATGCGCGGATTCCTTTTGAAGTAATCCAGGTAGAAATACGTCATTTTCCGCAGCTTGTTCAATGCCCCCTCCACTCCTGTCAGATGCTGCTCCATCTCCATCATCATCAGCTTGAGCCCCTCATTGTTCATGGCAACAAGCAGTTGCTCCTTGTTAGGGAAATACTTGTAGATACACCGGGGTGAAATGCCCGAGAGTTTGGCTATGTCCCGCAGGCCTGCCTCATGGTAGTTCACGTTGTAAAATACCTGGGCGGCGGCCCTGATAATCCGCTCCCTTGTTTTCTCCGCGCTTTTTCCGGGCATTTAATACCTTTAGTCTACTCTGTTGACTTTATCAAATTGGATTTTAAGCAACTTGAAATATGTTAGGATATTAAGCTTTAAATGTCAACATTGTTGACCTATGACTTTCAACTAATGGTATACGGCTCACTGCTCATAAGATAAGCATCTTGATGAAGCCTCTGCGGGATGGGATTCCCGGAATTTTATACGGCGGCGGGAGCGGGCTGTGGGCTTGCGCCAACCAGATTGTTGACCGCGTCGATCATAAAATTACATACCAGGATTCCAACACCAAATTCCGCGAGCCCTGCCAGGGAACCGATATAGGGTATTCCCGAGCAAAGTATCAGTATCGGGTAAGCTAAAAACAGCCCTTCCGACAGCTTTGGCACGGCCAGGCTTTTTACATTCAGGTATTTATTAAAATCCTGGGCAAATCCCCAGTAAGCCACAAAAATCCAGTAAAGATTAAAGAAGGGGATGAACAGGAATCCGACTGCTTTTCCCGGTGTGGTCCTGGGTTGTCCGTCCTGTATCGCCTTCCATGCCTTGTACAGCAATATACACCCGATAACAGTCCCGTAAATGCCCACCGCGATGGCCAATAAAATAAAAATGACTCCTCCCCCGATCAGGCCCCAGTTAGCTTCCTTCATATCCTCTGCCGTAACACCCGCCGCGAAGAGAATTACAATCCCGATGATCAGCAGTAATCCCGTCATCACCCAGCTGCCTATAATAGAACCAAGATAGAATCCCTTTGAAAGCTTTTGCATGCTCACCTCCCCTTCAATTTGTATCGACAAGCCTGTTAATAGATATTACAGCACAGACATACCGCGCGGTCAACAACCTTTTAAAAACTCCAGAAAATATTTAATGGGTTCTCAAAGAGTGCTAAACGGGGTAAAATGAGCAAGGTTTATTTGTTTCATGGAGGAAAATATGCAGCAGGAAATCACCGAAAAAGACCGCCAGATGGCTGAAACGTGCCTCAAATGCACAGTCTGTGACAAGGCAAGGAAAAACCAGAAGGGATTTGCTTTCTGGTTCGTCAAGATGATCGAGGGCGGCAGGTGCCCCTATTGCAAGGCCTACGAGAAAGTCTACGGCCGCAAGGCACACGAGCCCCTGCCTGCATCTGCCAAATAGCGCCGGCGCACCGGTAACATAAAGGGCAAAACGAGTTGAAACCGTGATTAATATCAGAAGCGCATTGCCGCAGGATGTGGGCGCTATTACGGAGATATACAATCAGGCCATCCTGCGCACAACGGCGACCTTTGACACCGAACCAAAATCGGCTGAAGCCCAGCAAACATGGTTCGCGGAGCATGATTCTCAGCATCCGGTGCTGGTTGCGGAAAAAGACGGCGTGGTAGCCGGTTGGGCATCTTTATCCAGGTGGTCCGACCGCTGCGCCTACAGCGGGACGGCAGAGATCTCGCTCTATATAGCCGAAGGGGAACGCGGCAAGGGGATCGGACGCAAGCTGTTTGAGGCAATCCTGCTCGAAGGGCAAAAGGCCGGCCTGCATACAGTCATCGCCAGGATAGTCGAAGGCAACGCCGCAAGCATCCATCTCTACGAGCGAGCAGGATTCATCCCGATCGGGACAATGCGGGAGGTCGGCCGCAAATTCGATAAGCTTCTGGACGTTCTGCTGCTGCAAAAAATCTATTAATACTTTGCTTCCGGGATTCTGCGTAAAGCCGCATTGTATTCAGGATCAAGCCCGTTCCGGCTTTACCTTTTTGAAAACAGCCGACAGTATATAAGATAGCAGAAGCACAAGACCGCTTAATAAAATAATGGTGGCTCCCGATGCCAGGTTAAGCACGTAAGACAGCCACAGCCCTCCCATAGTGAATATCATCCCGAAAACCACAGCCAGCATCATCATCTTCTTCATATCATGGGTAAATTGCCTGGCCAGCGCAGCCGGGAAGGTAAGCATGGCGATCACCAGTATCATGCCCACCACCCTGATCAATACAACCACCGTGAGCGCCACCATGCATAACAGCAGCAGGTAAAGCCCGTTCACCGGCATGCCGACTGCCGTACCGAATTCCTCATCGAAGGAAAGCAGCAGAAATTCCTTGTAAAACGCGATCACAATGCCGAGGATTACAACGTCCAGCGCCATCATTAAGTACAGATCGGTTGCAGGCACGGTGAGGATGTTACCGAACAGGTAGCTCATCAGGTCGGGCGCATATCCCGCGGACAGCCCGATAAAAATCACGCCCAGAGCCATACCCAGCGCCCATAGTATACCGGTGGCCGTGTCCTCCGGCAGCTTCGTCTTACGTGTCACCAACCCCATGGTGAACGCGGAGAGCAGTGCAAAAAGCATGGCTCCCAGCACAGGGCTGAATTTGAGCAGATATCCGAGGCCGATGCCGCCGAAGGAAGCATGAGCGATACTGCCGCTCATGGAGACGATCTTTTTTACCACCACGTAAACCCCGACGATGCCGCAGGCAATGGAGGCCAGCAAACCGGCCAGCAGGGCGTTGCGCATAAACTCGAACTCAAACGCTTCCAGCATAATCAATGCTCCTTGAGCACCCGGTGCGGTATCTCTCCATGCGCGATGAGCTGCACCGGGCATTTGTAGGTGGCTTCGAGTATTTCCGGCGTGATTTCCTTCGATCCGTGGTAATAAAGCTGCACATTCAGGCAGGCTATCTTATCCACGAAGACCGATACTGCGCCGATATCATGTGAAACCATGATGATGGACATCTCTTTTTTAAGGTTGGCTAAAAGCTCGTAGAATTCCGTCTGCATGGCCGAATCCACACTGGCCGTGGGCTCATCGAGCAGCAATAGCCTCGGCTCGCCCACCAGTGCCCTGGCGATGAAGGCGCGCTGCTGTTGTCCCCCCGAAAGGTCGCCGATTTGCGTCAATGCATGGTCCAGCATGCCAACCCGCGCCAGTGCTTTGCGTGCTGCTTCCTTATCAGCTCGACCGTACCTTTTCAGCATTCCTGTCCTGCCGTAACGCCCCATGAGCACAACGTCCCACACACTCACCGGGAAATCAACGGAAAAGTGACTGGTCTGGGGCACATACCCCACTTTGTAGCGGCTTCTAACCGGAGGATTGCCCAGCACCGTCACCATGCCTTTATCCGGCTGGACCAGGCCCAGGATTACCTTGAGCAGGGTGCTTTTACCGCCTCCGTTGGGTCCGATAATGCCCAGAAAATCATGCTCCTTTACCTGCAGATTGATATCTTCAAGGGCGGGCGTGCCGTTATAGCTCACCCATACATGCTCCAGTCTTACCACGTCATTATCCGTCATAGCTATTTAAACGCCTCCTTAAACGCGGCGGCGATCGATCGCATGTTAATAAGGTAATCCCCGGCGAGAGGATCGATGATAACCACCCTGCCGCCGATCTCCCGGGCGATGGTCTCCGCGTTCCTGGTATCGAACTCGGGCGATACGAAAATAACTTTTATATTTTTTTCCTTTGCTTCACTGATCAGCCTGGCCATGTAGGCGGCCTTTGGCTCTTTGCCTTCCTGCTCGATGCCCACCTGCACCAGCCCGTAATCATGCGCAAAATAGCTCCAGGCGGGATGGTACACAATAAATGTCCGGCCGGCAGTGCCGCTCAGCGTGGTCCGGATATCCTTATCCAGGGTATCCAGCTCAGCCAGGTATGCATCCCGGTTGCCCTGGTAATAAGACTTGTTGCCGGTATCGATTGATACCAGGCCGTCGCATATGTTGTTTACCATGACCTTCACATTGCTGACGGCGGTCCAGATATGCGGGTCCATGCCGGATTCGTCAGGATCGTCACTCTGCATCAGGTTGATCCCCTTGCTGCAGTCCACTACTAGGATATCCTTATTCTGGGCGATCAGCTTGTCCAGCCAGGTAAGCTCGAACTCCAGCGGCGTTCCCACCTTGGCATATATACTGGCCGTGCTCAGCTTCACCATCTGGGCGGGAGTGACCTCGTAGGTATGCGGGCTGGCGCCCGGCGGCACCATCACCGTAACATCCACCTTATCGCCGCCGACTTTTTGCACAAACTCTGCCTGCGGCAGGATGCTGACCACTACACCTATTTTACCATCCGACGCCGGCTGCGCTGCCTGGTTGCAGGCAACCGATAGAAATACAGCCATCGAAACCAGGGCGACCTTGATAGCGGAGCTTTTCATGTCCCTATCAAATCTCCATTTATCAGGCTTTGCCATGTCACTTACTTCGAAACTAACTTGCGGCAGCTGGCGCAGCGGCCCATGAATTCCAGCAGGTGCGAGTCGATGGAAAAACCTGTCTCACTGGTCAGCCTGTTCTCCAGGTCGCCGAGCTCGCAATCAACAAAATCAACCACTTTCCCGCAGCCGGCGCAGACCAGGTGGTGGTGGTGTTCCCCGGGACGTTTACGTTTGAGGTAGCTCCGGCAGGTATCGCCGATGTGCACCTCGCAAAGCAACCCGCTGTTTTCCAGCAGCTCCAGGGTGCGGTAGACTGTTACCAGTCCTATACCGGGGTATTTGTGCTGCAGCCTGCTGTAAATATCGGAAGGTGTGAGATGTTCCTCGCTTCCGCTGATGACATCGATAATGGCACGCCTCTGCGGCGTCAGCTTGAAACCGTTCCTCCTTAACTGGAGACCTATACTCTTTCCCGTCATATGTACTAAAGGCTCAATTGAAAATGATTTTCATTTATAATCGTAACAAGTATCAAAAGTGATGTCAACTATGAACAGGGCTGCGGATTGAGAAGACGGCTATTGCCTGATGGTAAAGCTTAAGTAATCTCCCGTCCGATCTTAAATGCCTTCCCTACCACTTCACCCAGTCCCTGGTAGACATTGGCCGGCAGAGTCCAGACCAACGGGTTGATCTTCTTGACATCCGGCTGCTCTCCGCTGAAGCAGTCGCTGGATACGTAGACCTCCTCGATCTTGCCTATCACCAGTATATGGCTGCCCAGATCCAGCATGTGCACAATTTTGCACTCTATGTTCACCGGGCATTGCTGTATCATAGGCGTGGCCTTCAAACTGCCGTAAAACACCTTAAATCCGCAGGCTTTTACCTTATCCTCTTTAGCCCCGGACACTATGCCGCAATGGTCCGTCTCTTTAGCCTGGTCCACTGACGGGACATTGACGGAGAAGGTCATGTTTTCCTTCATTCCTTTCAAGGTGTGGCGCTGGTGCCGTATGGCTACCGATATCATGGGCGGCTCGCTGCAGGCAACTCCGCTCCAGGCCACCGTCATGAAATTGGGTTTGCCCTCGACGCTCGAGCCGACCAGCAGTGCGGGCATGGGATACATCAATGTTTGAGCCCCGATTTTAATCTTTTCCATAATTAGATCTCCTTTTACAATTCTGTACTTATTTCTCCAGCATTTCTTTCATCGGTGTCCAGTAGTAATCGATCCAGCCCTGCTTGATATCCTCAAAAAACTCATCCGGCACGCCAGATTGCACAAAAGTCAACCTGGTCCCCCTTTTCACTTTTTCCAGTGCAAAGGTCGCCCTTGAATAATGCCCTTCCGGCCAGTCGTTGTAGCGCCAGGCCTGCACGATTTTTGCATCCGGTATCAGCTCAAGCTGCTTTCCTTCGATATAATCGCCCACGGTGAACTTTCCTCCCACCTTGCGGCTTATGCTGGCCTTATCTCCAGCTAACTCTGTATGCTTCTTCGAATCCATGAGGATCTCATATACCTCGTGCGGTACGGCTTTGAAAGTCACCTGCTGGCGGATATCTTTTGTCTCCATACCAACCTCCTGATCAGGGCTTTATCTTGAGGACATATAGTATTGTACAGCATTTAAAATATCCGGCGCCGACTAGACAGCAGAGTTGAAAAATGTCCACATATGCTGTACTCTGGAACATAATAAGTGTGCAGAATAGGA
>JAQUQM010000099.1 GCA_028716085.1 Dehalococcoidia bacterium
ACGCACTTCATAAATATTGGCGAGTATCAATGCCTGCTCAATAAGCACTCCATATAAATAGTTTAGATAAGCGCGATATTTCGATGGTCCCAGCAGTTCCTTGAACTCCGCCTCCGCCAGCTTGAGCGGAGGACGATCAAAAAATAGAAGAGCTGTAACCTCGCTCTCAGATATATATTCCTCTACTTCCTGACATAGCCTCTCCGCCAATCGCAACCAGTCAAAGGCCTGCCCGCCGATTAAATACCTGTAGAGTTCCCCCTTATAGATCTCCTCCGGGCTCTTCCACAGCCTGATGGCGCCCAGCAAGGCCAGGTACCAGTGATGACCGTTTTTTACAGCATCTTTAAGATACTGAATAGCCTGAGCATCCCCTGCCAGAGCAGCGGCTTTCTGGTCTTTTTCAGGTTCGCGAGCCATTGTGATCCTTATGCTTTCGCAAGAATGATTTCACCATGTTCAGCGATGAGAACTGCTGCTGCGTGGCATCGGCTATCAGTCCCTCCTCACCTAAAACCTCATCCCTGATCTGTTCAGCATTCATGCCTTTATTGTAAAGGTCATCCACCCTATTGCCTAATTCTTCCAGGTACGCAGTCAATTCATCGAGTTTCTTATTGGGCTCCTTCACGATATGAGTGGGGGCAGGAAAGATTACGCGCGGACTCAATGCCCTGAGTTTTCTTAAGTCCTCCAGCGTTCTCCACATATCATCGTTGGGGCGACAGACCACCGGCCTCGTCGTAACATATAGATCGCCTGTAAAGAGCCAGCCTTTGTTCACTTCAAAAAGGCAGATATGATCAAGATCGTGGCCCGGTGTGCTGATAACTTCGAAGAAACAATGCTGTGTCGTAATTCTGTTACCCACCGGCTTGACCTGACTGGGTACCGGATAGCCCCAGACCTCTTCCTGGTAAGGATATAGTTTGGCTGATTTATTGATTTTATCCACTGCAACCGGATGCGCGAATATTTCGATGTTGTAAGCATCCTGAAGATACTTATTTGCCGATATGTGATCCTCATGGAAATGCGTGTTAACGGCAACCTTTACGCCTTTATCTTTTAAAAAATTGGTGAGCTCTTCAGCAGTGTATGCCGGCCCGGTATCTATCAATAACCCATCCACAAGGTAAGCGCAAACCCAGCTCGCCTGCCGAAAATCTGCGTAACGGCTCATCCTGATCTGCAATACACCTTCAAACAGTGAAGTGTCAATCACCGGGCATCAACTCCTGTGCAGGTAATCCAGAACGTCTTTCAGGGATTTCGTATTTAATATATCCAGTGGACGGCACCATGCGCGGCGGGCAACACCGATACCGAAGCGCATGAGGTTAAGATGCGATACCGTATGTGAGTCTGTCCCTATTACCAGCATTACACCCAGTTCCCTGGCACGGTAGGCATGCAGGTCTTTTAAATCCAAACGCTCTGGCATGGCGTTAATCTCCAGCGCCTTGCCGAATTTCGCTGCTGCCTGGAATACGGCTTCCATGTCCACATCCACAGGTTCACGCTCACCGATTTTACGACATGTGGGATGGGCTATTATGTCTACGTTTGGATTCTCGATAGCGCCGATAATACGCTGCGTCATGTGTCCTCTTTCCTGCAGGAAGGATGAATGTACGGCGGCGACCACGATATCCAGCTTCTCCAGCACGTCATCGGGTAAATCCAGGCTTCCGTCCGCACGGATATCAACCTCGACTCCATTGAGCAAACGTATTCCCAGTGAAGATTTGTTCAGCCTTTTTATCTCATCCGTCTGTTTCCTGATCCTGTCCGTCTTTTTATCCGCCGGTATATTGCGTCCGCTTGAATGGTCGGTTATGGCGAGGTACTCATAACCGAGGTGTTTTGCCGCCCTTGCCATGTCTTCAATCGTATCCATGCCATCGCTGCTTAGTGTATGTGCATGGAAATCACCTTTTACATCCCTTAGCTCTATCAATGTTGGAATTGCATTTTGCTCCGCAAGTTCGATTTCACCCATATCTTCGCGTATTTCAGGGGGGATATACTGGAGACCGAGCCGGTTATAGAAGGATTCCTCGTCACCGAATTTTTCCGTTATTCCAGTGGAGACATCGGTTATACCGTACTCACTGAGGCTCAATCCCTTCTTTTGCATTTTCGTACGCAGTGCGACATTGTGTTCCTTGCTGCCGGTGAAATGCTGCAATAACGAACCGAATCTGGAGTGCTCGACTATCCTCAAATCGGCCTGCAAGCCTCGGGGCAGGATAACGCTGGCCTTCGTCGGCCCGTGCCCGAGGATTTCCCTCACCTGCGGCAGCCGGGTAAACGCAGCCACAACGGTCTCCGGGTTGTCGGCTGTCCCCATGATGTCGATATCGCCCACGCTCTCCTTAAAGCGCCTGAGGCTTCCCGCAGGTGTAAGGTTACCCACTCCCGGTGCCTTTTTCAGAGATTGCAGTACCTCCTCTACCACAGGCAGAGCTTCACCCAGTGGAATGCGCCTATCCTTGCGTCTGAAAGCTTCGATCGAATGCAGGATATTGGCGGCGGTCTTCTCTCCCATGCGCTCCAATGCCATAACACGGCCGTCTCTGATAGCCTGCTCAAGCTGGTCAATGGAGGTTATTTTGAGTTCCGTCGCTAGCCGGTAAGCGGTCTTGGGGCCGATCCCCGGCAAATCCATCAGGTTGATAATGCCTTCGGGGAACTGGGATTTCAGGTCTTCATAATATTGGAGCTTACCTGTTGTTATTAACTCCAAGGATTTTTTAGCGATGGCTTCACCGATGCCGGGTACATCCTGAAAATCCTTGCCCTCCTCATGCATCAACTCCATCTCTTCAGGTAAATGGCTGATGACCTGTGCTGCTCGTGAATAAGCGCGGATTTTGAACTTGTTTTCACCTTTTAGTTCGAGTAAATCAGCGATGTTCTCGAATACTGTGGCTATATCTGCGTTTTTCATTTCCCGTGGCAGTGCTTGTACTTCTTACCGGAGCCACAGGGGCAGGGATCGTTGCGGCCGACTTTCTGGCTGGCGGGGACCGGCGCACGTTGCGGTTGCTGCGCCTCACGCCTTTCGATGTTAACTTTATAGATTGTATGCACGATATCATGTTTTATGCCGGCCATCAGGCTTTCGAAATAGGCACCGCCCTCGCTTTTGTATACCACCAGAGGATCGATCTGCCGCACGGACTGCAGGCTGACGCTCTGCCGTAAATGATCCATAGCCGTAAGATGTTCTTTCCAATGGTCATCAATAATACGCAGCATGACAATCCGCTCCAGCAACCGCATGTCATCAGCCCCTGTATCCTGTTCCCGTTTATCATATAAATTGTGCGCGTATTCAGTCAGAATCTCACATGCCTGTTTAGGCTTCATATTGCGAAGTGTTTCTGCATTAATCTCCCCCGGTAACTGGAAAATGGTAGCAAGCTCCTGCATCAGGCCTTCTATATCGGCCTCTTCATACCCACGGTTATAGTGTGCTGTGACCAGGCCCTCAATTTGTTCCTCTACCATGTCCAGTATATTGCTTTTAAGGTCCGCGCCGTGAAGTATTTTATTGCGCTCGCTGTAAATGACTTCTCGATGTTTATTAACCACATTGTCATAGTCCACAAGGTGTTTGCGGATATCAAAATGAAATGCCTCGACCTTAATCTGCGAGTTTTCGATGGCTTTACTGATCATGGGATGCTCGATGGCGGTATTTTCATCCATGCCTGCCCATTCCATGATTCCCTTCACACGGTCGCCGCCAAAGCGCCGCACTACGTCATCTTCAAGAGAAACAAAAAATTGAGAGCTGCCGGGATCGCCCTGCCGGCCGGAACGGCCGCGTAGCTGATTGTCTATGCGCCTCGCCTCGTGGCGCTCAGTGCCGATAACATGCAGGCCGCCGAGGGTAACTATTCTATCGTGCTGAGCCTGCCACTCAAGCAGCTTTTTCTCATATTCTTTTTCATCGGCAAATTCGTCGCGTTCGGGTGGCATGCCACCAAGTATGATGTCAACACCGCGGCCTGCCATATTGGTGGCCACGGTAACTGCGCCACCGCCTCCCGCTTGTTTGATGATTTCGGCTTCTTTCTCATGGTATTTTGCATTGAGTACCTGGTGCCGGACGCCACGCCGCGTTAAAAGATCGCTCAACAGCTCTGATTTCTCAATCGATACAGTACCGATGAGCACCGGTTTCTCTTCTTTATTGAGTTTCTCCACCTCGTTGGCTATAGCTTTAAACTTGGCGTCCTCATCTTTATAGATAAGATCGCTATTGTCATTTCTGATCATGGACTTGTTGGTAGGGATGACAACCACATCCAGTTTGTAGATTTTATACAACTCCTCGGCCTCGGTGGCGGCCGTGCCTGTCATACCTGCCAGTTTCTCATACAATCTGAACAAATTCTGGAATGTGATAGTTGCCAGCGTGATACTTTCCCTCTGAATCTTTACCTTTTCTTTGGCCTCGATCGCCTGATGCAGTCCCTCGGAATAACGCCTGCCGAACATCAGCCTGCCAGTGAACTCATCTACGATGATAACCTCGCCGGTTTTTACCACGTAATCGCGATCTCGTTTAAAGAGGACGTGTGCTTTAAGCGCGTTATCCATAAACTGGCTCAGGCCGTAATTGGACGGGTCGTAAAGGCTGGGTGCTTTCAATAGCCCATCCCGCCGCAGCATGGCCTCCATTTTATTGATGCCGAGATCGGTAAGATAGACCTGCTTTTCCCTCTCCTCAATCTTATAATCATCGGGAACAAGTTGAGAGGTCAGCCTGGCAAACGTGTAATACTTCTGGGTGGCCTCTTCTGCCTGGCCGCTGATAATCAGGGGGGTTCGTGCTTCATCGATAAGAATATTGTCTACCTCGTCGACTATTGCGTAGTGCAGCTGTTTCTGCACCTGCTGTGACAGGTCTATCACCATATTGTCGCGCAGGTAATCAAATCCGAATTCGTTATTGGTGCCGTAGGTAATATCAGCAAGATATGCTTCACGCCGCTCAATAGGCTTGAAATGAGGCCAGCGTGCATCTTTCTCGTCTACGTATTCAGGATCGTAGAGCCGCGCCGGCAAATGCTCGGCGGCGCTTTGAGGAGGATAAATGCTGGCTACGGTCATACCCAACGCGTTGTATATTGATGCCATCCAGTATGCGTCACGCCTGGCCAAATAGTCATTAACCGTAACCAGGTGGCATCCCTTGCCTTCGAGGGCGTTCAAGTAAAGAGGGAGTGTAGCAACCAGGGTTTTGCCCTCACCCGTCTTCATCTCGGCGATTTTTCCCTGGTGCAGCACTATGCCACCCATTAACTGCACGTCGAAATGGCGCAGGCCGATGGTGCGTCGTGAGGCTTCCCTGACTGCAGCAAAGGCTTCAGGTAGAAGATCATCGAGGGCTTCGCCTTTCGCCAGGCGTTCTTTGAATTCTTCTGTTTTGGCCTTCAGCGCGCTATCACTGAGGCTTTGGAATTCAGGCTCCAGCGAATTGATATCTTCTACAATGAGCTTGAGGCGCTTTATTTCTTTCTCGTTGGAATCAACGAGTTTTTCCAGCCATTTGAGCATAGTTTTTTACTAATCTGCAAACATGGACCCGATAGACATCCCCGTATGTATGCGATGTATTGCTTCTCCGAGGAGCGGGGCTATAGGCAGTACCGTGATCTTCCCTATCTTCTTGGAGCCGTTGACAGGAATTGTGTCGCTAACCACTACTTCTTTAACCGCCGATTTCGTAATCCTTTCAATGGCCGGACCGGAAAAGACCGGGTGCGTGCAGCAGGCATAAACTTCTTTGGCTCCCTCTTTCATAAGCGCATCTACGGCGTTGACCAGGGAGCCAGCGGTATCGATCTCGTCATCAACGGTTATGGCCCGTTTTCCCGCAACTTCGCCGATGATGTTCAGTGTCTCGGTGGTATCCTCGTTGCCGATGCGTCGTTTCTCAATAATAGCAAGGGGAGCATTCAGCTTCTCCGCCAGGTCGCGCGCTCTTTTACTGATACCGATATCAGTAGCAACCACGACAACATCTTTTAACTTCTTGGTCTTCCAATAGTCACTGAGTATAAATAACGCAGTCAGTTCATCCACCGGGATATTGAAAAATCCTTGAATTTGTGCCGCGTGCAGATCTACCGTCAGAATGCGGTTGGCGCCTGCAGTTGTAAGCAGGTCGGCTATCAGACGGGCAGTAATGGGCACCCGCGGCTGGTCTTTTTTGTCCGTACGGGCATATCCGTAATAGGGCACCACCGCCGTAATCCTCTCTGCCGAAGCCCGCTTGAAAGCATCCAGCATAATCAGTAGCTCAAACAAATTCTTGTTAACCGGTGAACAGATGGGCTGAATTATAAATACATCCCTTTCCCGCACATTTTCCAGGATGCGCACAAAGATGTTTTCGTTGCTGAACTCAAAGACTTCAATTTTGCCCAGAGGTATCTCCAGATAGTCGCATACAGCTTTGGCCAGAGAAGGGTGCGCGTTGCCGCAGAATACTTTTATTTCATCCTTGCCGGCAAATTGCTTCATGCTAAAAACCTCCAGGCGAAATGTCTCTTAATTATAGCACCAAATATGAACAGCGGATAACGGAATGAACTGGTTATCCTGCCTTAAATATAAAATCAATATCGCTAATTAAATAGAGTATAATTTGAAGCATACTATAGTATCGGGAAAACATTTATGATTAATGAGGCTGTCGATCTACTGCAGCGTTACATCAGGTTGAATACAAGCAATCCTCCCGGCAATGAATACCTTGCTGTTGATTTTTTTACAAGCATTTTTAAAGAAGCAGGGATTGAATGCAAGACTTACGAGCCAAAGCCCGGCAGGATATCCATCCGTGCCGAAATTCAAGGGGCAGGCTTGCAGGGACCGCTTATCCTGCTTCACCATATCGACGTTATCGCGGCAGATAAAAAAGATTGGAGTTTTGATCCTTTCAGCGGTGATATTATCAACGGACATATTTGCGGCAGGGGCGCCCTGGATACAAAAAGCCTCGGCATCATGCAGTTGCTTGCCTTCCTGGCAATAAAGAAAAACGGTTTGAAACCAAGCCGCAACCTGGTTTTCCTGGCGACTGCAGATGAGGAGTCTGGCGCTGACTGCGGCGTGGATCACCTCCTCAGAGACTATCCCCATGAATTCAATGCCGACCTTGTACTCAATGAAGGCAGCTATGTTGTTAGCGGCCTTTTACCAAATAAGCTGATTGCCATGATATCGCCCGGTGAAAAAGGGCCATGCTGGCTCAGACTCAAACGAAAAGGCTTGCCGGGTCACGGTTCAACGCCCCACGGACATAATCCTCTGGAACAATTAACGAAGGCAGTAAACAGGTTGCTCAGCTATGAACCACCGGTGGTTATTACTCCAATCGCAGGTGAGTATTTCAAAAGGCTGGCCACTGATTGGGATTTCCTGAAACCTTACGCGGTAGACGGCAAACCGGAAACACTGATTAAAATAATCCGGGACAATGACCTGTTATCCATGCCTCAAATAAATGCTATGGTCAGGAATACCATTAGTCTGAATTCACTGCAATCCGGCGCCAGGGTAAATGTAATACCCTCTTACGCAGAGGCTGAGGTTGATATCAGGCTGCTTCCGGGACAGAATATGGAGGAATTCATGGTCCTGGTTAAAAAGCACCTCTCGGATGATCTAATACGGATAGAGCCCATATCACAATACGAAGGCAATGCATCCGATATGAATACGGAAAGCTATAGACTCATCGAAATGGTGCTTCAAGAACATTACCCCGATGCCATTACGGCACCCTACCTTATGTTAGGTACAAGCGATTCACGTTTCTTTCGTGACAGAGGGGTGACTGCCTACGGTTTCTGCCCTGCGGTGATTCCAGCCGAAGACTTAAAATCCATTCACGGTAATGACGAGAGGATTTCCATAGAAAGCATGGTGACCGGGACTGAGATTTATAAGGATATCGTGCGGAGGCTGTGCATATAGCTCTGGTACCAGGATATGGGACATCGACAGGTAAATATCGAATACATACTGAAGCTTCTTACCCAAAGCTACGGTAACCGCATCTGGCAAAAGCGGCTGGAGCCTGTGGATGAACTCATTCTCACGATACTATCACAAAACACCTCGGATACAAATTCACACCGCGCCTTCAAGTCTCTTAGGGAAGAATTCGGTTCCCTGGAAAAAGTTGCTGCGGCTGAAACCCGGCAAATTGCGGATGCCATAAGGGGAGGAGGATTGGCGGATGCCAAGGCAAAATACATCAAGAACGCCCTGATGGAGCTCAAAAAGAAGACCGGAGATTTCAACCTGCAATTTCTTTTAGAAATGGATGTCCGTTCCGCGAGGGAATGGCTCATCCGGCTTCCCGGTGTGGGCATGAAAACGGCGAGCTGCGTATTATTATTCTCCCTGGGTATGCCCGCTTTCCCGGTTGATACCCACGTATTTCGCGTAACACGGAGGCTGGGTATCATCGATCCCAAAATATCGGTTGATGCTGCTCATCCGAAACTTGAAGGATTAATACCACCTCGGGATATTTATCGCAGCCATATGCTGTTTATTGAACAAGGCAGAAAGGTCTGCAAGGCACAACGCCCGCTTTGCCCCATATGTATACTGAAAGATATCTGCCCCAGCTTCAATACCTTCCGGAGGTCTTTATGAGAAAAGCAACCATGCACTATGTCCTCGATGCCATTGAGGGTCTGGTGTTGCTTGCCCTGGTTATTTCGGGTTTCACACTCTGGTTTGCGCTTCCTGAAGGGAGCGAGATAGGGAAGACTGTTATCTTCGAGCGACAGACCTGGGTGCAGTTACATCGCTGGTTGGCAGTCGCATTGCTTATCTTCTTCAGCACACATATTATCACGCACTGGACATGGATTGCTTACATGACAAAATCATACTTCCGGAAGCGGAAAGGGGAATAGGCCCGTAACCGGATTTATTGTTTCGACCTGATTTCCTCAAGCATCTCGGGCTGGATATACACGGATTGGATCAGCTTTCCGTGGAAACCTGAACCGGAGCAGTTGTTGTCCGTATCATCCTGCCTTCCCCGCCATCCCTTAGGTAGGTGCTTTGGAAGATTGGACATCGAATTGCTCACCAAGAACCTGCCCCCGCAGGTCATGCACTCCACCATGTACATCAGCTTCGTAGCGTCCGACATACGAACTGCCTCATAACTTGCATATTTTTACCGATCTTGCCCAATATACGCCATTATTAACATACACGCAGTCGAATGTAAATAGCCGTCTGGCTCATCTTTTGACCCTTGACAGCACAAAGCGTAAAAACCTATTATTTCTCCTTGTACTATGAATCACCATATGAAATTCATATTCCCACTGCTATGTGCTGCTTCTCTCATCACTCCACTATGCGCATCTTGTGCTATACCGTCAATCTTCGGTCCTTCTCTTTCTGAGATTTACACCTCTACGGGACTGCAAAGTGACCATCAGCCGAAGGACCATGTCGATATATTCTATTTAGACAGCCCGGGCATTTCATGTTCTGCCCGACTAACTGGCGCCCAGGAAAACACCACTGTCAAGATACAGTGGATCTATATAAAAGGGGATATGGCAAAGCAGGAAAAACCGCTGATTCTGGAAGAGACGCTTGTATGCAATACTGACGGCTATCTCGGATT
>JAQUQM010000100.1 GCA_028716085.1 Dehalococcoidia bacterium
CTTTTCGTCATAGAGAATGCCCCGATTTTTCGTTATCTCATCAAGAGCCTTTTCCGGACCAAGGGCCGGACGGTAAGGCCGGTGCGACATCATGGCTTCGACGACGTCGGCGACGGCCAGTATTCTGGCTTCGAGGGTAATCTCATCTCTTTTAAGTCCGTGAGGATATCCGGAGCCGTCGATTCTCTCATGATGTTGAACGATAATGCGGCATACAGGCCAGGGGAACTTGATTGCCTTGACTATTTCATAGCCTGCCTCGGCATGCGATTTGGCCAGGCCCATTTCCAGCGCGGAAAGCTTGCCCGGCTTGCTGAGTATCTCGGACGGCACGTGTACCTTGCCGATATCGTGCAGCAGCCCGGCTACACGCAGTCCCTGCTTGTGATTATGAGGCAGCCCAACCTCATCCGCGATGGCAAGGGCAAGCTCGGTGACCATCCTCTGGTGTCCTGCGGTATAGGGATCGCGCAGTTCGCTCATCATGGCAATAGCTTCGATGGTGCCTTCCAGCGTGATATTAATGGTATCGAGCGCTTTTTTCAGATCTTCCTCGGATTTCTTGCGCTCGGTCACGTCACGGGCGATGCCGCGCAGTCCCACCATTTCGCCTTTCTCATCCCTTATAGGGAAGATCGAATCTTCCAAGTAGATATTTGTTCCATCTTTTTTCAAAGCTATTACGGGGTGAAGGCGTTTGGGAATGCCTGTGCGGAAAACATCTACGTATGTTGCCACCTGTGCACTCCACAGTTCACGTGGCGTAAAGTTCTTGTAATTCATGCCGAGCATATCTTCTCTGGCGTAACCATAAAGGCGCGCCTCGGCTTCGTTAATGAAAACCATGTTGCCTTTGGCGTCGATTTCATAATAACCCTCCCCCATCTCATCAAGAATGGTGCGGTACCTCTCCTCGCTCCGGCGCAGGGCCTCTTCAGCCCTCTTGCGGCCGGTAATATCGCTGAGAAAGTTCAGGGTGGCCGGCTTACCTTCCCAATCAACCAGTACCGAGCGTAGTTCTACCCACGCTTCATTACGTTCTCTGCCGATAACTCTGAAGCTATAGACATCTTCGAGTTCTTCTCCGTGGAGCCTGCGCGCGTGCCGGTCGGCTACCATCTGGCGGTCATCCGGGTGAATGAAATCGGTAAAGGAGTGACTATACGCCTCCTCTGGAGTATAGCCGAGCATTATCCCCGATCGTCGGTTGATAAACTTGATGACGCCATCCTGTACGATGAAGATGATTTCCAGCGCGTTTTCCACTACCGAGCGGTATTTCTCCTCGCTCTGCATAAGGGCTTCCTCGGCCTTCCTGCTGGCGCTTATGTCTTCTACAACGTTATATACTCCCACGATTTTGCCGTCTACTATCAATGGTATAAAGGTGACGTTTAATTCAAGCCTTTCCCCGTCTTTTCTAACTGTCGTGGTTTCATAGGTAACCGATTCTCCCCGCAAAGCTTTGCGGAAATTCCGGCGGGCGTTTTCGAGTTTCTCAGGCAGGATTATTTTCTGTGGAGAGATACCTATAATCTCCTCTCTCGAATAACCCAGCAGTGCGCAGCCGGCGGCATTAACATCGATATAATTACTGGCTTTGTCCTGCACGAAGATGGCAACAGGATTATTTTCAAACAGCGAACGGAAACGCTGCTCACGGTCGATGAGGGCGGCCTGGTCCTTTTTGCGCTGTGTAATATCGCGCGCGGCGCTTAGAATGTATTTTCGTCCGCTGAATTCGATGATATTGGAATGAACCTCGACCGGTACGATGGAGCCGTCTTTACGGTAATGAGCGGCTTCGAATATGGCGTAGCCCGTCTCTAACAGGCTCTTGATGCGCGGCTCGATAAGGCGTGCGTACTCAGGCACATCCAGCTGGTGCAGGTTCATCTGCATCAATTCTTCGCGGGTATAACCATGTGACTTATAAGCTGTTTCATTCACATAGATGAAGTTGCCTTCGAAATCGTGCATAAAGATGGAATCGGTCGCGGTATCCAGCAACCTGGCCCGCAGGATCAATTCCTCCTCGGCTGTTTTGCGGTCGGTGATATCCAGCATCACTCCGATAAGGCCGGCGACGCGGCCTTCGGTATCCTGGTAGGTTGCCTTATTGAAGACAACGTCATGAAAGCTCCCGTCTGCAAAACGCACTTTAGCTTCATATACCTGTGCCCCGGTTTTATTAAACAATGTTTCATCCATCTCCAACTGCTTGTCGGCAAGATCTTTAGGATGTAAATCCCTGGCGGTTTTCCCCATTATTTCCTCGATGGGATAACCCAGGTAGTCTGCAAATGCCCGGTTACAGCCCACGTATTTGCCACTGACATCCTTGTAATAAACGGGTGTGGGGATGGAGTCGATGAGGTTCTGCAGGAAGAGGACGTTCTGCTTGAGCGCATTTTCCATCTGCTTGCGCAGCACGTTATCGCGGTAGACTGCCACCAGTATTTTCCGCCCTTCGATTTCGGCAACACGCACCCTGGCGTCCAGAGTAATTGCCGACCCGTCCCTGGCAACGTGGGTAGTTTCAAAGTTGAGCTCCCCTGTTTCCAGTATGAGCCTGAGACGGTCCTCGGTGAGTTTTACATTTTCCGCCGGCACGAGCTGCCGGATGTTCTTGCCTAGCATTTCATCGTAGGAAAAGCCGGCTGTGCGCAAAGTGGATTCATTGGCATATACCACATTGCCGGACTCATCGAATGCGATGATGGAATCGAGGGTTGAATCAAGTAACAGCGCCCTTTTCCTGAGCTCCTCTTCGGTTTTCTTGCGCTCGGTTACATCACGGGCAATGCCGCGTAGGCCCACGATTTCACCCTTTTCATTCCTGATGGGGAAGATAGAGTCCTCGAGGTAAACAGGCGTACCGTCCTTTCTCAGGTTTATCTGCGGGTTCCTCAAATACGGTTTGCCGGTTTTAAAAACATTGCTGTAGGTTTCCACTACCTTGCGCCAGTCCTCACGGGGAATATACGCCTTGTAGTTCAGCCCCATGAACTCATCCCTGGTGTATCCCAACTGCCGGGTAGTGGCATCATTGAAAAATGTGTAATTGCCCTTTGAGTCTATTTCGTAGTATGCCTCATCCATTTCATCCAGGATGGTGCGGTATTTTTCCTCACTCTGGCGCAGGGCTTCATCCGCCTTTCTGCGCTGCGTAATGTCACTACCGCGAAATGACAGGCCTGTGATCTCACTTTCGGGAGAAACGATAGGATTAATTGAGAATTCTATGTAGTAACTATTGTTGGCATGATCATAACGCTGTTCGAATTTAAACTGCTCTCCCGCCAGGCACCGCGCAATAATACCTTCCCAGAATGCTCTCCTCTCCTGATGCATGGGTTCGAGCATGTCCATGCCTTCAACCAATTCAGCCTGTACAAACTGCGGGTACCATTTCCTGGCGGCGCTGTTGGCCTGCAATAAGTGGTGTTCCCTGTCCATGGACCAAATGAAATCCTGCGTGTTTTCCAGTATGGCCGAGATATTGGCGTTGCTCTCCTGCAGGGCTCTTTCGGACAGTATTCGGTCGGTGATATCGTTAAAAGTGGTATAAACCTGATGCGGCCCGCTGGCTCTAGCTTTAAAAAGGGGTGTGGCGTTTATATTTATCCAGCGGGTCTGACTATCCATGGGATCGAAGATGCCCATTACGACATCCTTGACGGGTTTGCCGGTTTTCAGCGCAACCATCGAAGGATGTGTCTCGCCGGGGAAGTCGCTTCCGTCCTCATGCATGGCCTTCCAATGCGGGTCATATGAGGTGCGACCCATGATCTGGTCCTGCGTCAGCCCGAGAATGCGCAAAGCAGCGGGATTGGCCGATATGATCTTGCCGTCGGCATCCTGGTAAACCACGCCCTGCGCCATGGTTTCAAAAAGCAGGCGGAACTGCTCTTCGCTCTGTTTGAGCGCTTCCTGTGCATGCCTGCGCTCCGCAATCTCCTGCTCCAGGTCATGCATTTTTTTCTCCAGCTTTTGCGTAAGACTGACCTTGTACAGTTCAACCACCTTCTTACCGTCGCCGGATTTCAATTTTATGCCCAGCTTTTTTCTAGCTGGTTTAGCTGCTGTAACCTCGTCAACTATCCTGAACAGCTCCTCCGGCTCCACCGGTTTGCGGATAAAAGCATCCGCTCCCAGCTTCAAAGACAGCTCTTCGTCTTTTTTATCCAAATAGGTACCGGTAAGAAAAATGAAAGGGATATTCTTCAGCTTTTTATCGTTCTTGCATTGCTGGAGAAAACGGAACCCGTCCATAACGGGCATAAGGATGTCCGACACTATTAAATCACCTGGTATGGCGCGTAACTGAACCAGGGCTTCCTCCCCGTTGGCAGCCGAGGAAACCTTATGTCCGCCGGCCTTGAAAAGCCTTTCCAATACCCTGCGGTTTTCTGCGCTGTCATCCACTACAAGGATATTCATTGCGCTCCCTGTTGATGAAACGTGAAAGATGCCCGGGGTGCCTATGAAAGGAAGTTGCTATAGAGATTCCATGAGTGTCTGCTTCGTATCTCCTTTTCTACCTGTGCACATTTATATATTTAATCATATTAGCTGCAAAGTCAAATTCGTCTATGTTTGGTGCATTCGACGTAATATACTTATGCATAAGGATTTTGCAGGAGCGCCGGGTGACGGTATTAACCAGGTGCAATGCTGTGTATGCACCACTTTGAGGGCGGGGTTTTGAGTCTATGCTATGCTATAATTGAGTAACATAGCGAGGCAATATGGGTATCAGGTTTATAAAAGAGCCAGAACTGATAAATCCGGTGATGATTGCATGCTGGCCGGGTATAGGCAACATCGGCCTGATAGCCGTGGACAATATGCGCCGGGTATTGCAGGCTGAGGAGATGGCTTATATAGAACCCTGGGATTTTTTCTATCCCAGCCGGGTGATTATACACAGTGGCGAGATCAGGGAAATGCAGTTCCCTGCCAGCATGTTCTATTTTAAAAAGACAGGAGAGCGCGACCTGATCTTCTTTATCGGCGAGGAGCAGCCGGCGGAGGGCGGCAGGGTGTATGCCGAAGGCAGCAAAGCTTATGCCATGGCTAACCTTGTGCTTGATATAGCAGAAAGGTTCGGCTGCAAACGTATTTACACCTCGGGGGCGGCGGTTGCTCCCATCCACCATACTGCAAGATCGCGTGTCTGGGTAGTCCCCAACAGCAAGGCACTGTTGCCCGAAGTTAAAAAGTATGACAACTGCCTGCTGATGTCCGATATTGAGGGCAGGGGCGGGCAGGGGAATATTACCGGCCTTAACGGGCTCCTGCTGGGAGTTGCCGGAAGGCGTGGCCTGGAAGCTGTCTGCATGATGGGCGAGATCCCGGTTTACCTGCAGGGCTTTCCCTTTCCCTATCCCAAGGCATCAAAATCCGTGCTGGAAGTTCTCACTTCAGCACTGGGAGTGCCGATGGAGATGGAAAGCATCAACGGTCTGGCCGAGCAAAGTGAATTCGAGCTATCCTCTTTGTATGAAAAATTGCCACCTGAAATCAAGGAACAGCTGGACAGGTTGAAGCAGGTATTGATCGCCACGGAAAACAACGCAGGGATCATAACCGAAGAAGATAAAAAGAAAATACTTGAAGATATCGACAAATTCTTTAAAAAGGAAGGCAGGGAAGAGCAGCATTGAATCCCGAGCAGGTATTCAGAGTTCATGAAAGCCCCAGGCTGAAAAAACCATCGCTGATTGCAGCCTGGATGGAGGATGCCGGCAAGCTGGGCCCCCAGGTGATTGATTTTCTGGTGCAAAAGCTTGATTGCCGGGAGTTCGGCGAGATTTTGCCGGAGGGCTTTTTCCCCATGGCAGGCGTTACGGTGGAGGACGACGTGACGCAGTTTCCCGTGAGTAAATTCTATGTCAGCGATGAGCATAACCTGATTATTTTTCTGAGCAACACCCCCAGAACCGACTGGTACAGGTTTTTGAACATAGTTCTCGACATCACGCATAACGAATGCGGAGTTAAAGAAATATATGCGCTGGGAGCCATGGTCTCCTCCGCTGCACATACCATGCCGAGGCTCATCCTCTCGGTGGTGAACTCGCCGCAGATGAAAGATATATTGAATCCTTACGGCATTATCAGTGACATGGAGTATGAAACACCTCCCGGACAGAAACCCACCATCAACTCTTATCTGGTGTGGCTGGCGTGGAAACGGGGATTACCCGGCGCCAGCCTCTGGGTTCCGGTACCATATTACCTGATCCAGGCGGAAGACCCCCGCGCATGCAAACGATACGTGGATTTTTTTGACCGCAGGTTCAACCTGGGTATCGATACACAGGAACTGGATGACCACATGTCTGAACAGAATGTTAGGATCGCAAGGCTGTTTAAGGAAAATCCGGCGGTTGAAGGCTTTGTGCGGAGGCTGGAAGTCAACCAGCCCCTGGAGCCGGAGGAAAGCGAGCGGCTGGCACGAGAAATGGGCGAGTATTTGAATAGACCATAAATTGATAAATCCTAAGTTCTAAACACTAAGCTCTAAACAAGCTCAAAATACAAAATTCAAAACATTTGAGCTTTAGGTTTTGGATTTGTTTAGGACTTAGAGTTTGGGGTTTAGAGTTTTGTATCCGGTGCCTGCAGGATGACACCCCAAATCTGTTATAATTTTGCCGTTAAAATACGATTGAACAGGAGGTATGTACATGGCTGTTGGCTATCAAAAAGAGGGCAAAATTGCCGTAATTACTTTAAACCGCCCGGAGGCGCTGAACTCTTTCGATCCCGATCAGATCAACGAATTCAACCAGTGTCTTTATGATTTCAATATGGATGAAAATCTGTGGGTTGCCATCGTAACTGCTGCCGGCGAAAGGGCTTTTTCCGTGGGCGCCGATATCAAGACTACTCTCCCCAGGATACAGGACAGCGCGCACAGGGGCGAAATGCCGGCGCCGGCGATCTGTGAGGACATGCAGATCTGGAAACCTATCATTGCCGCTGTAAACGGCGCCTGTCTGGGCGGTGGCTTTGAAGTCGCCCTTGCCTGTGACATCAGGATTGCATCCGAAACTGCCACCTTCGGCTTTCCCGAGATCAACCTCGGCCTGATACCGGGCTGGGGCGGTACGCAGAGGCTTCCCCGGGCTGTCCCGCTGGCCAAAGCTGCCGAGTTGCTGACATCGGGACGCCCTATCGATGCGCAGGAAGCTTACCGAATCGGGCTGGTCAATAAGGTGGTTCCTCCTGCCGAGCTGATGAATGAAGCCAAAAAGATGGCGGAAACGTTGCTCAAACCGGCTCCGCTGGCCGCCAGGGCAGCCAAGCAGGCTATGCTGCAGGGACTAAACACTACATTGATAAACGGGCTGGAAATAGAGTACCAACTGGAAAAGTATGTGACTAAAACCGAGGACTTCCAGGAGGGGCGTGACGCTTTCATAGCTAAACGTAAAGCTGAATTTAAAGCAAAATAGATATTGAGGAGATAGTAAAATGGCGTTTAAAAAGATAGGCGTTGTGGGTTGTGGCCTGATGGGTAGGGGCATAGCGGAAGTAAGCGCAAAAACCGGCTACGATGTGGTAGTTTCTGAGATCAACAGCGAATTGCTGAATAAGGGTATGTCAGCCGTTAATCAGTCATTGTCCAAAGCCGTGGAGAAAGGCAAGATGACCGAGGCGGATAAGGATAAGACGCTGGGTAAGATCAAGGGTACTGTCGATATGCAGGAATTCAAAGACTGCGACCTTGTGGTCGAAGCCGCCGTTGAAAACATTGACCTGAAGAAAAAGATTTTTATAGACCTGGACAGGATCTGCCGGCCGGGCGCCATTTTGAGCACCAATACATCGTGCCTCTCAGTGATGGACCTGGCCGCCGTAACCAAAAGGCCGGACAAGGTATTGGGCTGCCATTTTTTCAATCCCGTGCCCGTTATGAAGCTGTTGGAACTGGTCAAAACTATCACAACCAGCCAGGAAACGCTGGATGCAGCGGTGGATTGGGGTAAATCGCTGGGCAAGACCGTGATTGTAGCCCCAGACCGACCCGGTTTTATCGTAAACCGCGCTTTTATGCCCTATATGATAGAAGCTTTTGAGATGTATGAAAATGGTGTGGCCAGCAGGGAGGATATCGATACAGGCGTCCAGCTTGGCCTGAACCATCCCATGGGTCCCCTGACACTGGCTGATATGGTCGGTCTCGATACACTGCTTTTCGTTATCGATGCCATCTACGCAGAGACCAGGAATCCCAAGTTCGTGGCTCCGGTGCTGCTGCGTAAAATGGTCACCGCCGGACATCTGGGCCGCAAGACGGGCAAAGGATTCTATGACTACAAGTGAAATCATAGATAAAGTTACCAGTTAAATGAAAGTAGAAAAGGCCAGAGAACTGGGTTTCTGTTTCGGTGTACGGCGCGCTCTCAAAATAATCGAAAGTGCGGCTAACGGCCGGACAAAGATAGTCACGCTGGGCCCGATAGTCCATAATAAAACCGTAGTGGCGCGTTTAAAAGCTCTTGGCGTCGGTGTGATCGATGATATCGAAAAATCTGACAGCGGCGTCATAGCAGTCTCATCGCATGGGGTTGCACCGGCTACCATGGACAGGATTCAAGGACAGGGTGCTAAAGTAATTGACACTACGTGTCCCATTGTGCGCAGTGCGCAGAAAGCTGCCCAGAGACTGGCCGGAGCAGGTTTCAGCGTTGTCATTTACGGCGAAGCCAACC
Source organism: Dehalococcoidia bacterium (assembly GCA_028716085.1). Taxonomy (GTDB): domain Bacteria; phylum Chloroflexota; class Dehalococcoidia; order GIF9; family UBA5629; genus JAQUQM01. The sequence continues at coordinate 8,727 of JAQUQM010000100.1, forward strand.
ATCCTGAAGTACGCGGCTTGCTGGGGTGGGCCGGTAAGAACGCGATTGCTTCTATGAATGCGAATGAAGTCCCGCTGGAGTCACTGCTGAAAAGAGTGGGAATACTATCGCAAACAACACAGAACCGGCTGGAATTTATCAGCTTTGTCAACAGTTTGACCGCCAGGTTGTTGCCGGGAACCAGGGAAATCAGGATTATCAACACCCTGTGCCAGGAGACGTTGAAGCGTCAATCCGCCGCTATCGAGCTGGCGAAGACGAGCGACCTGATGATAGTAGTAGGTGGGCACAACAGCGCCAATACGCGGCACCTGGCCGAGGTATGCAGCCCCATTGTGCAAACCCACCATATAGAGAATGCAGAAGAGATCGATGCCGCGTGGCTGCGCGGTAAAGGAGTTATTGGAATTACGGCAGGCGCATCAACTCCCGACGAGGCTATCGAACAGGTGATAGCTAAAATCAAGCAGCTATCTTCACTCAAGTCTGTTTGATAACATTTCTGGAACCGGAGGCAAGGGGGACATGAAATATACATCAGGTTTAACCATCCTTCTGGTATTAATAGTAATTACTATTGCATGTTCCAGTCCGGCACGGAAGCTTGCAGATGAGAGCGATTTGCTGTTAATACAGCATAAGTATGATGAAGCTATTGCCGGCTATGACAGGGCACGCAAGGCAGATCCGGCAATTATGTTGGACGGGCAGCTCGCTGAAGCGTATATGGGGAAGGCTGAGGAATCATATTTAAAACGGCAGTATAAAGATTTGCCGAACTATTATAATAAAGCTGTCGGGCTTA
>JAQUQM010000101.1 GCA_028716085.1 Dehalococcoidia bacterium
TGCGCGGATCGATACTTCCCCCGATATGAGGAAGGTTGGCGTTTTCAAAAGTCCTGACAACCAGCAGGATGGCGTCGGAAGTGGAGAGGAAATTCAGCAGCTGGCCGCTGATCCCCTGCTCTTTGCCGAATCCTTTGGTCAGTCCTGCAATATCGACGTATTTTACTTCCGCGGGGGTTGTCTTCTTGGGCTTATATATCCTGGAAAGACCATCCAGGCGGGCATCGGGTACCTTGGCCACCGAAAGGTTGGTGGAAAGACCGCTGGACGCATATGGTTTGATATCGGCGGTACAGCGTGTTAAAGCATTGAAAATGGTTGTCTTGCCGCTTTTAGGCAGGCCGATAATACTTATTTCCATATGAACACTCTAAAGCCTATAAAAAACTATATGATAGTATAGACCAAAATGCAATAAAAGAATGACTTTTGGGAGCATCAGGTTAATCATCCCGCTGGAGTTGTAGTCAGATTAAACCGTGTGCTATAATCATTGGACTTTCGCAATCTGGAGGATCACTGTGCCCAGTTATGAACTGGTATTTATTTTTAATCCGAATATACAGGAAGAAGAGTTTCCGCGTTCGCTGGAAAAAGTCAACAATCTGATATCGAAGCTCGGCGGTACCGTGACCGAGACCAATCAATGGGGAAAAAGAAAACTGGCATATCCGATTAAAAGGCAGTCCGAGGGAAACTACGTCATGGAAAAAGTTGAGATCAAGCAAACTGCCCTTAAGGATATTGAAGCTGATTTGAAACTTTCCGAGGATGTCCTCAGGTATTTATTTATACGTGATAAAAGCTAGTTTCAGGGAGGATTGGGCACGATGGCGAGTTTGAATAAGATCCTGCTTATTGGCAATGTCGGCGGCGACCCCGAGATGCGTTTCACTCCCAGCGGTGTGCCTGTAACAACGTTCACTCTGGCTACTAATCGCAGCACTACTTTATCCGACGGCTCTGTGAAAAAAGAGACTGAGTGGTTTCGTATCACGGCCTGGAGAAAACAGGCAGAAACCTGTAATCAGTTTGTAACCAAAGGTAAACTGGTTTATGTAGAAGGCAGCTTGCGGACACGCACATGGGATGGCAAAGACGGGCAAAAACATACATCCCTTGAAGTGAACGCCGACAGGGTATTGTTCCTGGACAGGCAGGGACTTGCTGTTTTGCCGCCTGAAGAAGTATCCGCTGATGAAGAAGGGGATATCGCGCCAGAGGATCTGCCCTTTTAAATCGGCTTTATAAAGGAGGAAACACATCAAGTAAATGGAAACTAATGCTGCTCCAATTAAAAGGGAAAAAGGACGTAAGTTTGTAGTAAAGCCGAAAGTCTGTACTTTCTGTGCGGATAAAGCTGTAATAGATTACAAGAACTTTACCTTACTACAACGATTTGTATCTGATCGTGGCAAGATCGTGCCCAGAAGGCGCACAGGCGTTTGCGCCAAGCATCAGAGGAGCCTGGCACAAGCTATCAAACGGGCGCGTTTTCTGGCGCTGCTGCCTTCTGCGCCGCATCATGTCTACAATATGTCTCATACGGAACGAAAAGGATAGTTTTATCTGGAGTTATTGAATTGCCGAAAAGGACTTATCAACCGAAAAAGGCCGGACGAAAAAGGAAGCACGGATTCAGAGCGAGGAATTCAACTCGTGATGGTCGTGACGTTTTAAAAGCGAGACGCCTGAAGGGACGTTGGAAGTTAACTCAAGTATAGAGACAATGGCCAAGAAATTGGCTTTGACCAGGAGAGCAGAATATTTGGCGGTCTACGAATCCGGCAAAGCTTATGCCGGTCACGTATTGGTAATAAAAATGCTTCCAAACAGTCTTACAACCACTCGGGTCGGTTTTTCCGTAACCAAGGAAATCGGCGGGGCTGTTGTTCGCAACCGTGTCAAGCGCCTGCTCAAGGAAATCGCCCGTGTTGTAAATATCAAACCGGGATGGGACATCGTTTTTATTGCAAGGCGCAAAATTGTCGATGCGGATTATCACCAGCTGAATAAGGCCGTAATGGATTTGCTCAGGCGCGCGGATTTATTGGAGCAGAATGTTTAAAATTTTGGCACTCAGGTTGATCAGGTTTTACCAGGTGACCATATCAAAGGTTACCCCGCCGGCATGCCGCTTTACCCCCACCTGCTCGCAATACGGGTATGAAGCAATTGCCAAATACGGTTTTTTCAAGGGCGGCTGGATGACCTTTTTACGGGTCTGCCGCTGTAATCCCTGGACGCCGTGCGGTTATGACCCGGTGCCTTGACAGAGTAGTTTGACAATACGATTGAGATGATATTTACTTGAAGCGATTATGAAGACTGCGAATTTAGTTAAAATTCTTCTTACGGTCAGCCTGGTATCAGCTGTTTTTCTGGCAGGCTGCACGGATGTATCGGGAGGCGGAGGATGTGCGGGCCCTTCTGCGCAGGGCTGGTCCGGATTCGTACCTTATAAACAGGTGCTGTGTTTCGGCTCCATGGAAGGCCGTGTAATTGCCGTAAACCCGGCAGCACGAAGCGACAATAAAACCTTCCCGGTTGAAGGCGAATGGGCGTATCTGATAAAAATCGCCTCACCCGGCGCTGCCTGCGGCGCCATGTGCGGTTCTTCGACTTCCGCATCGAATATGGGCATTTATGCCACTCCCGTCACCAGCGGCGAACTTGTTTATGCAGGGACATATTCCGGCAAGATATATGCCATGAACGGGGACAAGGGAGTAGTGAGATGGGTCTATCCGAGGGAAGGATATGAAACGGTAGGCGGCGTGGTAGGCAATCTGGCTACTGACGGACAGAGCATTTTCTTCGGGAGCTCCAACGGCAAACTATATGCCCTCGATGCGCTTACCGGGGATTATAAATGGGAATTTCAGACTTCGGATAAAATATGGACGTCGCCTGCGGTTGATAGCGGGGTAGTCTATACGGGCAACTACGGCGGCAACATCTATGCACTGTCAGCCGAAGACGGGAAAGTTATCTGGGAAATAAAAATACCTTCAGCGGTTGCTTCAGCCATAACTGTATCCGGCGGCAACCTGTATTTTGGAACTTTTGACCGTTATCTCCATGCCCTGGATAAAACCAGCGGCCAGGAAAAATGGAAGGTCAGCGGCGGCAACTGGTTCTGGGCGGCGCCCGTAGTCAAGGACGGAGTTGCCTATTGTGCCTGCCTTGACCAGAAGGTATATGCGCTGGAAGCTGATACCGGCAGGGAGGTCTGGCAATTCAGCGCTGAAAGCCCCATTGTATCTACACCTGCCTTGTCGGAAAATACTTTATACGTGGCATCCAATAACGGCAAACTGTATTCCCTTGACATAAAGAAGGGAACGATGATAAACAGCGCCAGCGTTGGATTCACGGTTTACGCGCCTTTGTACGCTGATGGTGCAACGGTGTATGTCAATGCCAGGAACCACACCGTATATGCGGTGGATATGACAAAAGGTTCCATCATCTGGCAATTCGCTTCCAATAGTATAGGAAATTAAATGATTGATATCTGGAATGTAGCGATACTTAATCCTATGCTGAACGGGCTTATCGCCCTATCAGAAATACTGGGTAAAAATTTCGGCCTGGCTATCATTGTGCTTACCGTCGCGGTCAGGATAGTTCTCATCCCGCTGACATTTAAACAGACTCAGTCCACCAAGGCGATGCAATCATTACAGCCCAAGCTGCAGGAGCTGCAGAAAAAGTACGCGCGGAATCAGCAAAAACTGCAGCAGGAGATGATGGCCCTTTATAAAGAGGCCGGTGTGAGCCCCCTGGGTTGTATGTGGCCGTTATTAATTCAGTTCCCCATCTGGATTGCGCTTTACCAGTCCATCATGCAGGCGCTGGCTGCAACTCCGGAGAACCTCCTGTTGCTTTCACAGCACCTGTATTCATGGGATATGGTCGGGCAGGCGATTCCCTTGAATGAAATGTTCCTGGGGCTCAAATTATCGCAACCTGATCCGACTATGATCCTGGCCATACTGGTCGGCGGCACCATGTGGCTGCAGCAAAAAATGGTAACCCCCCCGGCTACCGACCCCAAACAGCAGCAGATGACCAGCATGACCACTATGATGATGCCCATGATGTTTGCCTTCTTCACGTTATCTTTCCCCAGTGGCCTGGCGCTATACTGGGTTGTCTCCAATATCATCGGAATCGGCATTCAATATTTCATCGGTGGCGGATGGGGTTACTTCACGTTCCCGTCGCTCAGGCCTCAACCGCAGGCTACGACGCAGCCTAAAATAGAGCAAAAAGGCTCTCAAGATGGGAAGAAGGGTCAGAATTGAAAGAACTGGAAGTTAGCGCAAAAAATGTCGAAGAAGCGACCCGTGTCGCTCTCGAGCAGCTCGGCGTCTCCAGGGATAAGGTGGAAATCATTGTCGTCAAAAAGGGCAAATCGGGTGTGCTGGGTATGGGTGCCGAGGACGCCAAAATAAAGGTAATCCTGCTTGATGAAGGGATTTTTTCTGCTGAAGGTACCGCTAATGTAGATGAGATTGCCAGGCAGGTACTGGGCGAGCTGTTAAATATCATGGATATTGAGGCTACGGTTTCCATTAATAAAACGAATGATTCTGATACCCCGATGGTGCTGAATATCGAAGGTGAGGAGCTCGGTGTATTAATCGGCCGCCGCGGGCAAGCCCTGTCTTCACTGCAGTATCTGGTCAGGCTTATAGTATCTGAAAAAGCTAAAAAATGGGTCTCTATCAACGTGGATGTCGACTGGTACAAGAAGCGGCACTACGATTCGCTGAAGAACCTGGCGTATCGCCTTGCGGAACAGGTGACGAAAAGGAAACGTCCTATTACCATGGAACCCATGCCTCCCGATGAAAGGCGGATTATCCATATAACGCTGGCTGATCACCCTGAAGTGACGACACAGAGCACGGGTGAAGGAGATGGACGCAGGGTAGTGATACAATCCAGGAAACGTTAAGCATGTTCAAACCTGTTAACAGCAAAATAAGTTTTCCCGAACTGGAAAAAAGCATACTGGCGTTCTGGAAAGAGAACCGGATTTTTGAAAAAAGCATAGAAACCAGGGAAAACTTACCCAAATTTATCTTCTTCGAAGGCCCGCCCACAGCCAACGGCAATCCCGGCATCCACCATGTCCTTTCGCGTGTCTACAAGGACGTAATACCGCGCTACAAGACCATGAAAGGGTACTGCGTGCCCCGCAAAGCCGGCTGGGATACACACGGCCTGCCGGTTGAGCTGGAAGTGGAGAAGATGCTTGGATTTACCGGGAAAGCTCAGATAGAAAGCTACGGCGTAGCGAAATTCAACAACCTCTGTCGTGAAAGCGTATTTAAATATCTCAAGCAGTGGAACGCCTTAACCGAGCGGATCGGCTTCTGGCTGGATATGGACCATCCCTATGTCACGCTGGACAACAGCTATATCGAATCCTGCTGGTGGGCCATCAAGCAGCTATGGGACAAGGGGTTGATCTACCAGGGATACAAAGTGACGCCGCATTGTCCCAGGTGCGGGACCTCTTTGAGCTCTCACGAGGTCGCCCTGGGTTACAAAGACGACGCGGTGGACCCATCTATTTACATAAAGTTCAGAATCAACAAACTTCCTGCGGGGCTGAAAGAGAAGAAGGTAGAAGGATTTTCCCTGCAGAAAGCGATCTCCGGAGGAAAAGTATATTTCCTGGCCTGGACGACCACACCTTGGACGCTGCCGGGCAATACCTCCCTGGCGCTGGCCGCGGATGCAGATTATGCCCTGATTGAGCATAAGGATGAGTACCTGCTATTTGCCCGCGCCCTTATGGAGCAGGCCGGCCTCAAGGACAGCAGGATACTGGCCATATATAAAGGAAGCGAGCTCGAGGGCTCCTTATACGAACCGCTTTATAACCCCCATACCTATGATGTAGAAAGGAAGCGGACCAAACCCGGCACGCAGGGGCAATTTGAACTGCAGAAGGCGGATAAAGCGCTGACATACAGAGTCATAACCGCCGATTTCGTATCCATGGAAGACGGCACGGGCATTGTACACATAGCGCCGGCCTTCGGCGAGGTGGATTTCCTGGCTGGCCTGGAAAAGAACCTGGACTTCGTCCAGCAGGTCGACCTGACGGGCAAGATCACAGGCACCTATCCCTTCGCCGGCAAGTTCGTCAAAGACGCCGATCCCGAAGTGCTGAAGGACCTGGACTCCAGGAACCTGTTGTTGAAGAGCGGCACCATCACGCATACATATCCGTTTTGCTGGCGCTGCGATGCGCCGCTTCTGTACTATGCCAAGAAGACATGGTACATCCGCACATCCGCCAGAAAAGACGAGATGATCTCCGGGAACCGGCAGATCAACTGGTACCCCGAGCATATCAAAGAAGGCCGTTTCGGCGACTGGCTGCGCAATAACGTGGACTGGGCCTTTTCGCGAGAAAGGTACTGGGGCACGCCGTTAAACATCTGGAATTGCCCCGGATGCGGCCATTATGAATGCCTGGGCAGCCGTGCCGAGATTGCAGAGAAGCCGGGTTTGAGCGGCTTCAATGAAACGCTGGACCTGCACCGGCCCTATGTGGACGAGATCAAGTACAACTGCCCGAAGTGCGGCGGCCGCATGGAAAGGCAGTTGGAAGTCATAGACTGCTGGTTCGATTCGGGCGCCATGCCCTTTGCCCAGTGGCACTATCCGTTTGAAAACGTAGAGAGATTTAAAGAAAGCTTCCCCGCAGATTATATTTCAGAGGCTGTGGACCAGACCAGGGGCTGGTTTTACAGCCTGCATGCGCTGTCCACCCTGATTTTCGACCAGCCCTGTTATAAGAACGTGATCTGCCTGGGCCATATACTCGACGCGCAGGGCGAGAAGATGAGCAAGGCAAGGGGCAATGTAGTCGACCCCTGGGTCGTGCTGGATTCCTCAGGCGCCGACGCGTTGAGGTGGTATATGTTTACCGCCTCGCCTCCCGGCAACGTCCGCCGCCTGTCCGTGGATATGGTTGTGGAGGTCATGCGCAATTTCATCATGACCTTGTGGAACACGTATTCCTTCTTCGTGATTTACGCCAATATCGATAATTTCGTGCCCGGCAAAGCAAATGTTAAGCCGTCATCGGATCTCGACAAATGGCTCATATCAAGCCTGAATCAACTCGTCGCCGATGTCGACGAGCTGCTGGACAACTATGATCCGACCGCCGCCGGGCGTAAGATCGAATCGTTTGTCAACGACCTCTCCAACTGGTATGTGCGGAGGAGCAGGCGGAGGTTCTGGAAGAGCCAGAATGATGACGATAAACTGAGCGCGTACAACACCCTCTACCAGGCGCTGGTTACGCTCTCCAAATTGCTGGCGCCTTTCATCCCGTTCATCGCCGATGAGATGTATCAAAATCTTGTCCGTCCGGTAGATAAAAACGCGGCGGAAAGCGTGCATCTCGCATCCTTCCCCGTGGCCGACACAAGCCTGATTGACAAGGATATCATTACCGAGACTGACCTGGCGATGAAGGTCTGCAGCATGGGCAGGTCCGCAAGGGCCAAAAGCGGCATGAAGGTACGGCAGCCGTTACCCAGGGTGGTAGTCAAGACGAGGTCCAAGGGAGAATCCAAGGCGCTGGACAGGCTGTGCAGCCAGATCCTCGATGAATTGAATGTGAAAGCTATCGAGTTTGCGGACTCGGAGCTGCCGGAAGGCGGCAAATTGTCGGTTGTCTCCGAAGGCGATTACCAGGTTGGCATAGTAACCGAGCTGACCGAGGAGCTGGTGATGGAAGGCATGGCCCGTGAGATCGTGCGACGCCTGCAAACCATGAGGCGCTCAGCCGGCCTTGAGATCGCCGATCACATCGTAACCTATTACCATGGCGATAATAAATTCGCTGATGTTTTCCGCAAGTTCGCAGATTATATCAAACAGGAGACGCTGACCTCGGAGATAATCGAAGGTGCCCCCCAGGCAGCGTTATTCACAGAGAAGTTCAAGATTTCCGGCCGGGAACTGGCCCTGTCAATTAACAAGCAGGTTCCCTGAATCTGACTGCAGGTAAATATCGCTCCGCGGTGTAATTTTATCTGGTGGGGGGTGGACTCTGAACCAGCTTTATTGCAGCGTTGTAAGCATTCTTGCCGCGGACGTAGGTCACGCTCACCTCTTCCCCGATCTGGGAATTGCGCAGTGCCCGCAGCAGGTCGGGCGCATTGCCTACATCCTTCCCTTTATATTGAACTATTACATCCAGCTTTTTTAAGCCTGCCTGTGCCGCCGGGCTGCCCGGCTGCACATACGTTACCACTGCACCGCGGTTGATCCCCAGGTTGTTATAGTAGGCTACGTAGTCATTCACGGTATAAAGCTCGATTCCCAGGAAAGGACGGGTAACGTAGCCCTTATTGACAAGTTCCTGCAGGATGGGCAGGGCTGAATTTATGCTGATGGCATAGCCCATGCCTTCCACTCCTACCGATGATATCTTGGCGCTGGTAATCCCTATCACTTCGCCTTTCATGTTGAGGAGCGGACCGCCGCTGTTACCCACGTTGATGGCAGCGGATGTCTCGATAAGATCGTACAGCGACTCATCCTCGTCCATCGATAATGTCACTTTCAGGCCGCTGATGATGCCTTCCTTGGCTTTTATCCCTTTACCCAGCGGATTGCCGATGGCCACCACCCAGTCTCCGACCCTCAATTTGGCCGAATCGCCTATGGATGACGCAGCAAGGTCGGGCAGGTCAACCTTGATGATTGCCATATCCGTAAGGGGATCGCGGAATACGTTGGCCGAAGTGCCTTCGTAAGTCCTGCCGTCCGCAAACTGCAGTACTACCTTTCTGGCGCCTTCCACGACGTGGTTGTTGGTGACGATGATGCCTTTTTTGTCCAGTATCCAGCCCGAGCCTGCGCCCGACTGGGTTATCTGCCTGCTGAACATATCGCTGACAATCTGCTCCGTGGTGATGGTGACCACCGATGAGTAGGCTTTTTCTACAACGTCGGCTATGCCGGGCAGCGCCGGTGAATTTTCAGACTGGGCTGGCGCTTTCCAGCCCGGATCGAGCGGTGTAACCTGCGTGCCGGTTGAAGGGATCTGACCCGTCGAAGGCACCTGTCCTGCTGGCGGAAAGGACGATGTCGATATTTGTATATTACAGGCTGCGATTGATAAAACCAGGCACAGCAGCACGCTTATAACTAACATTCTTTTCATGAATAGTAACCTCATCGTAAATCTTCATTTGCGTCGGGATTGTAGCATAAAGGTTACAACCGGGCAAAAGGTAATGGATAGGCGAATTAAATAAACAGGGACAGGCCCGTTCATAGGGCCTATCCCTGTTCACTTTGTGGGTGTTAAACTGATTAGCCTGCGTATTTAACTTTGGGCAGCTCGGCACGCGTCTGTTTGACC
>JAQUQM010000102.1 GCA_028716085.1 Dehalococcoidia bacterium
GTTCCCTGGGCTAAGCCTGGAATATTTGTAGAGAAAGGGCCTACAGGTATGGCACCCAGAGGAACATAGTGAGCCCAGTTGGAAGCCGTGATACCACCATCGGTAGTGCCCCAGTAGACCGTGACGGAGGTAGTAGCGTTTCCATCGGAAGTGAGGTTACCGTTGAGCGTGGCCGAGGTTGATATTATGTTTGTGGCGCCACTGCCGTTGGTTATGGTTGGAACAGTTGCTGTACTACCTGGTGTCGTAAAACTAGAGACAGCTGCCATATAACTGCCTGCTGAGTTTACCGCATAATATTTAAAATAATATGTAGTATTTGGTGACAAGCCAGTGAGATCATAATAATACATACCGGGAGCTATTTTCGTCCCGAGGCTGACAGAATTTAAATAGTTTGGATTAGTGCCCCAGTAGAGATAGATAGTACAATTAGCACCGCCGTCGAGAAGAGTGCAGTATGGCCTGGCCCAATTAGGTGATAATATTTTAGCTGCCGGGTAATTGGAAATTGTAGGCGCAACAGGACTATTGGCAATATGTAAAACGGCGACTGCACAATGTACCCACTCGTTAGTTAGTGGAAGAATTTGTTCTGCATTACCACCCCAGGGCATAGTACGATAAGCACGCTCGAAGGTACTATAACACTTAATAGTTTTTTCTGTGGCAGTATTTATATATCCAATGCCTACCATACAGTGCAGATCATCAAATGCAAAATCCACGCCTGGGTGGGGTTTTCCGACTATTATGAATACAGGATGATGCTGGTCAATTTCTGTCGTGTAATTGTCGAAAGTAAATCCTTTACTGGGATCAGTTGACCTCCCCTGTATCGATTGACAATAATGTAATATAGGTTTGTAATTACGATATTCAGTGAATTTTCTTAATCCTAATAATATGTCAGGATTTATCAGCGTTTGGTCCCACATATACATGGGATCACCATTAGGATACCAGTAAACATCGGTTAAACCATCTTTGTGGCTGTATTTTGCCTGGCTGGTACCCATAAAATCTGCCAGACTATCGGCCGAATGCTCATACCACTGGCCTATTTGATATGGATCAGGGCCTGGATCGTTATAACTAATCCAGTAATCATCGACATGTCCCTTTATAGTTCTTCCATCTATCCCCATATGTGACGCACTGAATGGGCACTCCCCAAGGCCGGAAATGTTATCAGATCTATGCCACCTTGAGTTTGTTATAATATCAGAATCTTCCATCGGACAAACCCCATTATTAGTTTGACCCGTATATATGTTAGTAAAATTCTGCCATGGTGGGATTGGCTGGTCATAATAACCAAAAACCATGCCTGCGCTGGTGGGGACGCAGCCATAATTCCACAAAAAACGTGGAACGTCGAGAAATGTATCGACTCCCTCTACACTAGGTGAGGACGGTGCTACGTATTCCTGTCGTGTAAAAGGTTCCTCAGATAGCACATTTGTAAAAATGCCGTGAAAAACTATGCGTCCATCCTCACTAACGCATAGACCACTAGTACAGTTGTCGCAACTGGGATAATCGGCTTCAACCGAAGTGGGTGATAGAAAAATAGCAAACGGCAGTAATAGGGAAAATATTATAATGTAATTAAAGAATGATGCTTTAGTAATTAAACCGCGCATAGACCCCGTACCTCCAAAAATATTTATATTAAGATCAGGTTAATTGAAATTTCAATTATTGTCAGCTAATTTGGTATGATTAGGAACTTCCGGGACAATGAACATGTGTATCATCGGATGTATCCTGTTTAGATGAAGGTCTAACAGGCATTATACCACTGATGTCAATAGATAAAAGACAGATATATTCGCTCAATATTTGGTTAACTATAACAATACCTTAAATTTGCGGTATTATAATTAATGATATTGTGTTCAGGACGGTGGAATGAGGTTAATTTATTTAACATTAGTTACCCTGATAGTCGTTAGCAGCGGCTGCATTTTATCTTCTCCGCCTGAAACAACGTCTCCGCCGGAGACTTCTTCCTGCCCGGTTGAAGCAGGAGTGATCCCCAATATACAGCTATTCTCAGCAAGTCAAAATGCGATTGCACCGGGAGGGACAATAGTGCTTAACTGGCAGGTGGCGGATGCAGATTCCATCTCCATTGATAACGGCATCGGAAATGTCCAGAGCAAGGGTAATATATCTATCAAGCCGGCTACGACAATGACGTATACATTGACTGCGGTCAATATATATGGAAATTCCACATCCACAGCCAGTATTAAGGTGACCCCTGATCCATATCCCGCACCACAGGAACCTGGAACACTGCCGGCAATTCCTGGCTGGTATCCGCCTGTTATTAAAAGTTTTTATGCTTTCCGGTTAGGAGAGCAGTCTGTGATAGTATGGGATGTCTCTCCAACCTTTCGAATCAGCATTGATCCAAGCATCGGAGACGTCGCTCCATCAGGCAATATCACTGTACCTTCCAAGGCATGTCTCTATGTGCTAACGGCTACAGCAGGGGATGGCAGCATATCACGCAGGACTACAAGTGTTAGTGGCGGTTCGAGGTACGCGTGGGCAAAAGGCGCGGAAAAACCAGTATGGCCTGAGATAGAGCGCCCGAGTGGTGGAAAGAATATGGCAGGAGGGCCTGTTGGCGGTTTCGAGATACTCTATAACCTGAATACGAGGGCATCATATGCCACGTGGATTACCGGCGCCGGGCTGCTTGACTATGCCAAGAATGCGGACAGCATCAATGGGTCTGCCTTCTCAAATAACTACTGCCGTCTCGAAGATGGAAAGATGTACGATTATGTACTTCATACCTATCCACAACAAATAACGAACGGTGTAGTATATGGCTATTACATAGAGACCTACAATGCATTGTGTTTTGCGGGAGGCGTAGGTGGCTTTGAATCCAAAATAGGTTTTGAAAACGGGAACAAAGGCGCCAGGGCACGGTTCAGATTAATACTGCGGCGTGAGGGTATGGATCCGATAACGATGATCGATGTTACCAAGGAATACGATGGAAAATTAAACGATGTCTTTCAACCGTTCCTTCCATATATGCCACTCCGTTTGGGTGGCAAGTATTCCGATAGCGCTGACATCTATCTAAGAGTTGACAATGTCGGCCCCACAAAGGAAATACGGCCGGTCTGGGTGGATCCTAAAATAACCGATATTTGGTGATTTCCAAGGCAATTTCTACTGGTTCCAGGTATACCCGTTATCGCGGCTGTGGGAGACGGCGCTGTTACTTCCGCTGGTGCCTGCATAAGCCAGGTTGCCGTCCGCTGACCAGGCTACCCTGGCGATTCCCGATCCCGTAGGCGGCTTCCTGCTCGGCTGCCACATGGGACAGGCCGGGCAGAGAGACATGGCATTGGCCGTGAAATAGGTCTGCACAACGCAACAGCATCCCGCGACCTCCTTGCACTTCACCGCCCCCGCCAGTAATTTACCGCCGCCGATAGTCCCGAAGTAAGCGATGGAAGCGATGGTCTCAGGCGCCTGCATGCGGTAGGCCTGCGCGTCCACCACGTGGTAAACATCCTGGCTGGCGTGCGTCTTGCTCCAGGACACAAACGCGTGTCTGGAATAGGGATTGCTGCCGTCATAGTCCGCAGGCAGGGAGATATCCGCGTATTTCAGCAGCGTGCCCGGCGTGCCCGCGCCGGGCTGGCATAGCTCAACCGGGTATCCCGCCGATGAATTCCACACGGCGGTGCGGCCGCCCAGGTCGCGGATTCCCATATAAAGATAAGTTTTAGCCGCGCTGGAAGCAACGGCAAGTATGACGCCGTCGCCGGCGTAAGATGGTGAAAACTCGATGGCGGTGATATCAACCCCCGGTATTGCAGGTGTTATCCAGCCGTCCGCTCCCGCGCTGATGTCCGCCCAGCCGCCGGAAAACATGGTAAGCGTATTTACCAGCACCTTCCCGGTAGCCGCGCCTGTAGCCGTACCCACGGCTATCTCATGTTTGGGGCCGCCGTAATCCGGCGATACGGCCATGCACGTGACGAACTGCCCCGCGCCGATGACGGAGGAAAGCCCGGTGGCAGTGAAATTGGCCCCGGAATCGCCCGAAACATATACCTCGGTCCCGCCGTTCGCGGCAACCGCCACCAGGGCAGGGTCATCCGGCGCTGCGGCCACGTCCACCCAGGGGGCGGCCGCGCCTACTTTATTGGAGATATCGAACCAGCCCATACCCATGGAATCGGAGCGGTAGAGTTTGGAGTTGAACGAGTCCAGCGCATAGATGGTTGCCCCGCTCACGGCAAGGCGGCTCACATTAAGGCCCGGCACGAGCAGCATGCCACCGATATTCACCGGCGGCGACGCCGGGCTCACGGGTATGAATTTGACCGTGAAGCGTGTGCTTACCGGCTCAGGCTCGATGTTGCCGTAGTCGTCCATTGCCTTTACATAAAATGTATAGTCTCCATCCGGGAGCTTTGTATAAGTCCTGCTTGTATCAGGAGAGAAGGGGGCATATCCGGGATCATAGCCTTCAAGGAAGGTGGAGTAGGTCAGCTTGCTCACCGGCGTGGAGTCGTCGGAACCCGACCATTTGAAGACGGCCTTATTATCGTTAATCTTGCCTGACGGGGCTGCCGTAATGGCGGTCAGCGGAGGCTTATTTTGGGTCACGGGTGTGGCAGGTGGTGTAGTTGAAGGGGACGGCGTGGCTGCCGGCACAGGAGCAGCAGGCTGAGGAGTGCAACCAACGGCTGCTATTGATGTTATAATTAGGCACAGTGCTATTAAGCTTTTGGTCATTCAAGACGCCTCTTGATTTTCATCCTTATATTTCAATTATACAGTCTGTATACACCGCAGACTAACGGCAGGCTTATTAAACTGTAGCGCGCACATGATATAATTTATAATCTTCTTAAAGCCAACCAGGAGGAAACCGTGCCGGATCAAATACAAAAAGTGGATATGGATAAAATAGTCTCGCTCTGTAAAAGGCGGGGCTTCGTTTTTCAAAGCAGCGAGATCTACGGCGGGCTTGCCAGCTGCTGGGACTACGGCCCGCTGGGCGCCGAGCTGAAAAGGAATATCAAGAACTACTGGTGGCAGAAGGTGGTGCAGGAGCGCGACGACATGGTGGGCATCGACGCCAGCATTATGATGCATCCTAAAGTATGGGAGGCCAGCGGCCATGTGGCCGGCTTTTCCGACCCCCTGGTGGAATGCAAGGCCTGCCAGCACAGGTTCCGCGAGACGGATATCAATTCCAAGACCTGCCCGGACTGCGGCGGGGCACTGACCGATGCGCGCATGTTCAACCTGATGTTCAAGACCTTCATGGGCCCGGTGGAGGACGCCGCCAATACCATCTACATGAGGCCGGAGACGGCGCAGGCTATGTTCGTCAACTTCGACAACGTGCAGTCGACGACCAGGAAAAAGCTGCCCTTCGGCATCGCCCAGGTAGGCAAATCGTTCCGCAACGAGATCACCACGGGCAACTTCATCTTCCGCACCCGCGAGTTCGAGCAGATGGAGATAGAATACTTCGTCAAGCCGGGCACCGATGATGAATGGTTCGATTACTGGGTCAAGGAACGGTTCGATTATTATGTGGGACTGGGCATCAAGAAAGAGAACCTGCGCCTGCGCGCGCATGAGAAGGACGAGCTGGCGCATTATGCCAAGGCCTGCTTCGACGTGGAATACAATTTCCCCATCGGCTGGTCGGAGATCGAGGGCATCGCCAACCGCGCTGATTTCGACCTCTCGCAGCATTCCAAGTTCAGCGGCAAGACGCTGGACTACTTCGACGAGGAAAAAAACGAACGCTACATCCCTTATGTGATTGAGCCGTCATCAGGCGTCGACCGCACCCTGCTGGCCGTACTGGTGGATGCCTACGACGAGGATATCGCCGATAAGGAAACCCGCGTGGTGCTGCGCATCAAGCCGTCGCTGGCCCCCATCAAGGTGGCCATCCTGCCGCTGAGCCGCAACCAGAAGCTGCTCCCGCTTTCACGCGAGGTTTATACCACGGTGAGGAAGCGCTATATGACGCAATACGACGATGCGCAGAGCATCGGCAGGCGCTACCGCCGCCAGGACGAGATAGGCACACCCTACTGCGTGACCATAGACTTCCAGTCGCTGGAGGACAACCAGGTGACCATCCGCGACCGCGACAGCATGGAGCAGATAAGAGTACCAATTGCCGAACTGATGCCTGCCCTGGAAGCAAAATTCAGGGATTAACCGCCTGTTTTTTACCATATTTGTTAAGAGGCCGGACTGAGACCGGGATGAAAATTCTGCATTTTGCCGATACGCATATAGGGGTTGAAACCTACGGGTCGCCGGACCCGGAAAGCGGGCTTTCCACGCGCGTGCTGGACGAGCTTAAAGCGCTGGACACCGTGGTGGACTATGCCATCGACAATAAAGTCGACCTGGTGCTTTTCTGCGGCGATGCTTATAAAAACCGCGAACCATCCCAGACGCACCAGCGCGAGTTCGCCAGGAGGATCAGTCGCCTTTCGGGCGCCGCCATCCCCACCGTTATCGTTGTGGGCAACCATGACATACCGGGATCTACAGGCAAGGCCAACTCCGTAGAGATATTCGAAACACTGGATATAGAGCACATCCACATAGCCAACAGGCCGGGAGTTTTAAATATAACAACGCCCAGCGGCGAGGTGCAGGTGGCGGTCTTCCCCTGGCTGAGGCGCAACGCGCTGCTGGTCAGGGAGGATATTAAAAATCTCAGCGTGGACGAGGTAACCGAAAAGCTGCAGGAGGCCATGACGGCCAAGCTAATGGAGCTGGCGGGACAGATAGACGCCGGCAGACCCGCATTGCTGGCAGGCCATTTCGGCATAGCATCCGCTTCCATCGGCTCTGAAAGGATGATGGTGATCGGCAGGGACCCTGTGGTCATGCTCAGCGACGTTGCCAGCCCGGTTTATGATTATATAGCGCTGGGGCATATTCACAAGCGGCAGGTTTTATGCGAGGAGCCGCCGGTGATATATGCGGGCAGCCTGGAGCGGCTGGACTTCGGCGACGAGGGGGAAGAAAAGGGATTTTACTGCGTTGAAATCACGCGGCAAAAGGGTAAAAAGTCCGTGAGCTATGAGCTGCACAAAATCGATGCCAGGCGCTTTTTAACACTTGAGGTCAAGATTGCCGAAGACGACGCCGATGCCACAGTGAGCATACTCCGGAAAATAGAAGAAAGGAACAGCGAAATTGCCGGGGCAATCGTGCGGTTGAAAATATCCCTGCCGGCCAGCCTTGCGGGACTGGTCAGGGAAGGGGAGATTTTTAAAGCGTTGAAAGAAGCATATAATGTAAGCATCGGAAAAGAAGTACGGCAGGCCGCCAGGGCCAGGGCCACCGGCTGGATAAGCGAAGGTTTAGCGCCGCTCGATGCTTTGAAAAACTACCTGGAAACGAAGAACTACACGGAAGCATACCGCAAAAAATTGCTGGAATACGGTGAAAAATTGATTAACGAAAAACTTGCCGCGGACAGAGGTGATTATGCAGTCTAAACTCGCGGACCAGATGGATAAATTCAGGATCAGGTTCGGCATCAGGGATAAAATCCTGATTTCATTCCTGGCATTGTCACTTATATCCGTGGGAATTATAAGTTCCCTGGCATTAAGGTACATCGGCTCGGTCGGCTCATTAACCAAGGAATACAGCAAATCGATGGGTGAGACAGTGGTGGCTGTGAGTATCGCCGCACTGGAGGACCAGGGCAGGCGCACTATTTTCCAGAAGGCGCAGGACGTATCCCAGGAAATGTATTTTTACCTGCAACTGCATCCGGAACTCGCCGGGGAACGTATGGCGCAGAACCAGAAGCTGAGCAACATAGCCGTGCAAAAAATAGGCAGGACCGGCTATACCATTGTTTATGATAAAACCGGGAAGGTCATCTTCGCGACCGATCCGGGCATAGTCGGCGCCAACCTGCGGCAGCTCGGCGGCGAGCCGGTATATTACTCCTCGATCCTGGATAGGAGCCTGCTCGGCAGTGACGCCTCGGGCTACTATAAATATAAGGAGCCGTCCGATACTGCCGAGAGGACCAAGTATATGTATGCCAAGCCGGTGGAATCGTCGAACCTTATCGTAGCATCCACCGCTTACCTGGATGAGTTTTACTCGGCGGCGGAGGATACCAAGGAAAGGATATCATCCGCAGTGGACTATATGAGCAAGCAGGTGGATACGCAGGCCCGGGAAGCTGAATTGATCTTTATTGCGGTTATCGTTGCCATGGTCGTGGTGGTCTCCGGCGTTTCATTCCTGCTTTCGGAGACGATCACCAGGCCGGTCGGCGCGCTGACGCAGGGGTCGGAACATATCGCCAAGGGCGAACTGGATTACAGCATCAATGTCAATACCGGTGACGAGATGCAGTTGCTGGCCGAGCAATTCAATGACATGGCTGCTGCGCTGAAGGAATCCTACAGCAACCTGGAACAAAAGGTCATCGAACGTACGGAAAAGGAAAGGCAGAGGGCGGAACAGCTGCGTACCATTAACGAGGTCAGCCGGAAAATAAGCTCGATTGTGAATCTCGATGAGTTGCTGGCGTACATGGGGAACCTGCTCAGGCAGACCTTCCATTTTCATAATGTGAACATCTTCATGTTCGAGCCCAGTTCGGATAAATTGATGCTCAAGACCCTGCATTTCAGCGGGCAGAAAAACGTGATCCCCGTTGGGGTACCACTGGAAATGGACGAGGAAGGTGTGATCGGCAAGGTGGCCAGGTCAGGCGAATACATACTTGTTAACGACGCTGCCAAAGAGCCGAGTTTCAGGAAAAGCGAAGGGTCGGATGAAACCATGTCCGAACTCGCTGTGCCCGTGAAAATGGGCAACAGGGTGCTGGGTGTGCTGGATATCGAGAGCGTTGACGTCGACGGCTTCGACGAAACCGATGTATTCACGGCACAGACACTGGCCGACCAGCTGGCGGTGGCCATTGAAAATGCCCGCCTGTACCAGGAAACCAGGTCCATGGCGGTCACAGAGGAACGCAACCGCATGGCCCGCGAGATACACGACACGCTGGCCCAGGGTTTCACGGGCATCATTCTCCAGCTCGAGGCTACGGAGCAGGCGCTGGGTGAGACGACCGATGAAGTGCAGAAGCATTTAAACCAGGCGCGCAGCCTGGCGCGTAAGAGCCTGGCCGAGGCCAGGCGTTCCGTGTGGAACCTGAGCCCGCAGGCCCTGGAACAGCTCAGACTTGATGAGGCAATTCAACACGAAGTAGCGAGATTCAGGCAGGACCACGGTATTGAAGCCACATTTACGCTGTACGGTGAACG
>JAQUQM010000103.1 GCA_028716085.1 Dehalococcoidia bacterium
GCTTGCTTGATCTCCAGTATCTTTCTGAGGACAGCGATGCCTTCCTGCCTGGTGGCAGGGTTAGCCAGCTTGTTCCTGGCATCTTCCAGGGTCTCGATGTTGATTATAAGCATGTTTGTATTCTCAAGGCTATTTTACACCCTGACAACTAATGTTTGAAATGCCTCACGCCGGTGAAAACCATGGCCATGTTGAATTTATCCGCCGCCTCGATAGATTGCTGGTCCCTGATCGAGCCGCCGACCTGGATGACAGCTGTCACGCCGCCACCCGCCGCCAGTTCCACAGTATCCGGGAAGGGGATGAAAGCGTCCGACCCCAGGACAGCGCCCCTGGACCTGTCGCCGGCGCGCTCAAGCGCAAGCTGCGCGCTCACCAGCCGGCTGGGCTGCCCAGCGCCCATGCCCAGCAGCGTGCGGTCCTTGACCAGGGTGATGCCGTTGGACTTGATATGCTTCACGGCCTTCCAGGCAAAGAAAAGGTCATCCCATTCCTTATTGGTGGGCTCCCTTTTGCTCACTACCCTGGGTTTGAACTCCTCATCGGTATAGAAATCTTTCAGTTGCGCCAGAAATCCGCCGGTAATAGGCCGGAATTCAACGGCCTTGCCCTTAGGCGTCTTTTCACGTACAGGCATTGACAGCATGCGCAGGTTCTTCTTGCGCTGCAGCAGCTTGAGGGACTCCTCCGAGTATCCCGCCGCTATCATCACGTCATAGTGGGTCTTATCTATCTCAGTGGCGAGGTCGATTTCCATAATCCTGTTCACGGCCACTATGCCGCCGAAAGCCGCTATGGGATCGCCGGACAAGGCACGGCGGTAAGCTTCGGGCAGGTCATTATAACTGGAAAGGCCGCAGGGATTGGTGTGCTTGATGATAGCAACGGTAGGCTCCTCGAAATCGCTGACCACGTTCCAGGCCGAGTCTATATCGAGGAAGTTGTTAAAGGAAAGCTCCGGCCCATGATGTTGTTTTACCTGTGTTATACCCCACGGCTTGCGTCCCGCCACCTTTTCGACGTACAGTGCGGCTGCCTGGTGCGGATTCTCGCCGTACCTGAGGTTATAAGCCTTCTCCAGCGCTATGGTCATGTTCTGCGGGAAGCTTTCCCCCTCCAGCAGGTACTGCGAGATGGCGGTATCGTACAAAGCTACGTGCTGGAAGGCCTTCTGCGCCAGCTTCTTACGGAATGCCAGGTCGACTTTTCCCTGCCTCAGCTTCTCAATGAGAGCATCATAATCCGCTGGATCGACTACCACCAGCACAGCGGGAAAGTTCTTGGCGGCGGCGCGGATCATGGTATGCCCGCCGATATCGATGTTCTCCAGTGCGTCCTCGAGCGTTACGCCCGGCCTGGCGACGGTCTCCACGAACGGATAGAGGTTGACTACAATGAGATCGATAGCTTCGATCTTATGCTGCGCCAGCTCGTCCATATGCCCCGGCAGGTCACGCCTTGCGAGGATGCCGCCGTGCACCGCCGGGTGGAGCGTTTTCACGCGCCCATCAAGTATCTCCGGGAAGCCCGTGATATCCGAGATGCCGTGAATCTTCAAGCCCGCTTCAGAAAGGGATTTTTTGGTGCCTCCCGTGCTGAAGATGTCAACTTTCAAATCCTGCAACTGCCTGGCGAAATCAACGATACCGGACTTGTTGGAGACGCTGAGGATAGCGCGCATAAGACCCCCCTTTATTTTATTATCACTCGCTCGCTGCCGTTGGTTCTAACCACGTTACCGATCCGCCTGGCACCGGGCACCCCATGAATAATGCGCCCGGATTCCTGATGTCCGCAGATCACCACCATGCCGATACCCATATTAAAGACACGGTACATTTCCTCGTCTTTAACGCCCCCCATCTTCTGTATGAGCTCGAATACAGGCGGCACATGCCATGACGTCCTGTCTATCTCAACGGAAAGGCCGTCCGGTAAAATACGCGGTATGTTGCCTACAAAGCCGCCGCCGGTAATATGGGCCAGCCCTTTAATTTCTTTCAGGAACGGCTGCAAATCGCGGAAATAGCAGTGGTGAGGTTCCAGCAGCTCCTCTCCAAGCGTCCGGCCCAGCTCGGGATACACCATCTTGAGCTGAAGGGCATCGCGGTCCACGCCGAAAACCTTTCGCACCAGCGAGTAGCCGTTGGTATGCAATCCGCTCGAGGGGAGCCCCAGCACCATATCGCCTTCAATTATGGTATCGCCCTTGATGATGCTGTCTTTTTCAACAACCCCCACGATGAAGCCGACCAGGTCGTAGTCACCGGCCTTATATATGCCGGGCATCTCGGCGGTCTCGCCGCCGATGAGCGCACAGCCTGCTTCTTTACACGCCTGCGCCAGGCCGGATACGATGGCCGCTATCTTGTGAGGTATAAGCTTGCCCGCAGCAATATAGTCCAGCATGAAAAGAGGGCTGGCGCCGCAGCACAGTATATCGTTGATACAGTGGTTGACCAGGTCGATGCCGACCGTATCATGTTTATCCATCAGGACAGCGATTTTGAGCTTGGTGCCCACACCGTCCGCGCTGGATACGAGGACAGGATCTTTGTATTGTTGAAGTTTAAAAAAACTGCCGAAAAGCCCGATATCCGTGAGCACTTCGGGACGGAAGGTAGGACGCACAAGTTCCTTGATAAGATTCTTGGTCCTGTCAGCCGCCGAAATATTTACGCCGGCTTCGGCGTAAGCGCCCTTACGTTTCGATTTCACTGAGGCTCCTCGAAGAAGCTGAAGGCAGAGTCTCCAGTTGCAGCTTGTCCATTTCAAGCTGGACGGGCATGGGGTACTCACCGGTAAAACAGGCCACGCAAAATATATCACTGGGCTGGTCCACGGCCTCGATCAACCCCTCCATGCTGATATAACCCAGCGAATCGGCCCCGATGGTATCCTTGATTTCAGAAACGCTTTTCTGCGCGGCAATAAGCTCCCAGCGGGTCGCCATATCCACACCGAAGAAGCAGGGGTAGCGTATGGGCGGGGCACAAATACGCATGTGCACTTCCCGGGCGCCGGCTTTTCTCAACATGTTTATCACACGCGGCGTGGTGGTGCCGCGCACGATGCTGTCGTCGACGACGACCAGCCTCTTGCCCGATATTTCCTGGGTCAGGGGGTTGAATTTCAGGCGCACGCCGAGCTCGCGCAACCGCTGGTCGGGCTCGATGAAAGTCCTTCCCACGTAGCGGTTCTTCAGCAATCCCTCGTGATACGGTATGCCCGAGGCCCGGGCATAACCGATGCCCGCTGCCGTGGCAGAATCCGGTATACCCATCACCATATCAGCCTGCACAGGATGCTCCCGCGACAGGATGGCGCCCATCCTCTCCCGCGTTGTATAGATCAATTTCCCGTTGAGCAGGCTGTCGGGACGGGCAAAATAAATATACTCGAAGATGCAGAGGGCCTTCCTCCCGCTTTCAATACGGGTGCTGCGCACTCCGTTGCCGTCGATGGTCACGATCTCGCCCGGCTCGATTTCGCGTATGTATTGCGCGCCGATATGGTCCAGCGCGCAGGTTTCCGAGGCAAGCACCCAGCCGCCGTCCAGAGAGCCCACGCAAAGCGGCCTGACGCCCATGGGATCGCGTACACCGTAAAGTTTTTCATTTGCCAGTATGACCAGTGAATAAGCTCCCTGCAGGCGCCGCATGGCGTACTTGATCTTGCCTTCGATCTCCTTTTCCGGCGCGGACAGTATCAGGTTGGCGATTATTTCCGAATCCGTGGTGGAGTTAAAATCATACCCTTTTTCTTCCAGCTCAACCCTCAAAGAGCTTGAATTGGTGATGTTACCGTTATGCCCCAGCGCCATCCTGATATCCATCGTCCCCACCAGCACAGGCTGGGCATTACAGATGACGCTTGAGCCGGTGGTGGAATAGCGGTTATGGCCGATGGCGATGTTCCCTTTAAGCCGGGCAAGCTCCTCCTCATTAAACGCATGCGACACCAGCCCCATGTCCGTGTGTATATAGATCCTGTCCTCCTCCGCAGTAGCTATGCCTGCGCTTTCCTGCCCGCGATGCTGAAGCGCATAGAGGGCAAAGAAAGTGATTCGGGCTACATCTACTCCGGGGGCGTAAATACCAAAGATGCCACAGCTTTCATGCAAGTCTTGCATCGGTTTACATAGGGATTATACGGCTTTTACCGCTGCACGGTCAATAAATCGAAGCTGTTTTTAGATTGAACACCACTTGCACATCAATACCAGATGGATCTGAAGGCCCATCCCTACGTGATTTTAAGCATCCAGTCCAGCGCGGCATCCACCGCCCGCTCATCATGCCTCAGCCTGTGACCGGCGCCCGGCAGTATAACCAGCGATTTGGGATCACCGGCTTTCCCATATAACCTGCGGGCATGCTCCACAGGCACGGTCTCATCCTGGTCGCCATGCACCAGCAGCAGCGGCCGGGGGGCTATTTTTTCAATGTGACTTAAGGGCATGACCACCTGGAACCCTTCAAGCCACTTTTCCACAGACTGGGGAAATCCCTCGTCCTTGATGATGCCTATTTCGCGGAACCTGCTTATCATGGAATCCGCCGAAAAGCCCCCGGTCATGAAATTGAACTCCGCCGGGCAGGCGAAGGTGGCCACAGCCGATATGCGCGGATCGTGCGCAGCCACGTAGACCGATACGGCGGCGCCGCCGGATGAACCCAGCAGGCAGATTCTCTTCTTATCCACCTCTAGTAACATATTAAGGAAATCAATTGCAGCGGTGAGGTCGTGCGTCCAGCCCACCATATCGATGTTGCCCTGGCTGGGCCCGGCGCCACGGAAGTTAAAGATCAATGATACAAAACCGGCCTGGCAGAAGCGGGCGGCAAGCTCGCCGTAGCCTCCCTTCTCATCCGGATTGTAAGGCACAGCGGGAATACCGTGACAGATACAAACGGCCGGATATTGCCGGGTACAATCATCGGGGAAATAGACTTCCCCTGATAGTATCAGCTCATCGGCGCTTAAAATTACATTCGCGTTCTTCATCGGCTAAACACTCCTGCCATCATTAATAAAAGCGTGCCCCAGGATAAGACAGCCATAACCGTCCAGGCTGCTTTGCTCCAGCGGAAAATCTTGACGCCGTCCAGCGGAGGAAAGGGAACCAGGTTAAAAGCAGCCAGCCACAGGTTAACCTGGAAACCGAAAAAACCGATCAGCTCAAGCATCTCACCGTAGTAGCTGACCAGGTAAAAGAGCCCCGCGATGATAAGGTTGGCGACAGGGCCTGCCGCCGATATGAGCCCTTCCTCTTTTGGATCGGGATATTTATTGGCCTGAGTATATACCGCGCCGGGGGCGAAAAAGAGGAAGCGCCCGAAGCTGAGCACAGCGGAAGCAACAGCTATGATGAGGCCCATCTTCCACAGGCGAAACTCCGCATGGTAGCCGAATTTCTGGGCCACCCCCTTGTGCGCCAGCTCATGAAAAATAAAGCCCGCACCGATTCCTATAAGCGCTACTACGAAAAATACGGCGAACCGCGTCAGCACAGATGTATAGGGCACATCGTGCGATGGCATAAGGTACCGGAAGGAAAAGCAAAAGCCCAGCACAACCCAGCAAATGGCAAGATCGCGAATCTCAATCAGGCTGAACTTCATGGTTGCCACGGCCTCAGGTAAATAAGGAATTCCTTGTTGCCTTCGGCGCCGAGCACGGGTGAGGCAACCAGGTCCAACAAACGCAGGTCATGCTCATTCATCCAGATGATAAATTTGCCGATCGTCCTGGCATGCACTGCTGGATCTTTGATTATGCCTCCTTTCCCCACCTCACCCCTGGCCGCCTCGAACTGGGGCTTGAACAGCGCCACGAGCCGGCCTGACGGAACCAGGTGCGGCAGCACGTTGGGGATCACCATGGTAAGTGATATGAAGGAAAGATCCAGGGTGGCTAAATTCACCTTTTCCGGAAGCTCGAAAGGATAATGCGCGTTGACCTTCTCCATCACAACCACCCGCTTATCCTGCCTGAGCCTGTAGTCAAGCTGGTTATAGCCTACGTCAAGCGCATAGACCCTGCCGGCGCCCCTCTGCAGCATGCAGTCGGTAAAACCTCCCGTAGACGCACCGACATCGAGGCATATCATACCTTTAACATCGATCTCGAACTCTTTTAATGCGTGCTCCAGTTTGAATCCGCCGCGGCTTACGAAGGGCAGCTTTTGTGCAATATGGATTTCAGCGTCAGCCGATACCATCGTCCCGGCCTTGCTGATTTTCACACCGTCCACGCTGATTTCACCGGCCATTATCAGCGCCTGCGCCTTGCTCTTATTTTCAACAAGGCCGCGTTCCACCAGAAGTGAATCCAAACGGCATTTAGACATAGCTATGATAAATTCTAAACCCTAAACACTAAATACTAAACAAATTAAAAGCACAAATTATTAAACTATTATATTCGAATTTTGAGTTTTGAACTTGTTTGGAGCTTAGAGCTCAGGATTTAGTGTTTCTCAGTTTGTTCCCTGTACAGCAAACACGCCGGGTCCTCGTCCAAGTAGTCCCCCGAATAAGAGTATGCCCTGCCCCTGCAGCCTCCGCATATATTCTTGTACAGGCAGGAGCCGCACTTGCCTTTAAGCTTGTCCCTATCACGCAGATTGCAGAAAAGCTCGGCCTGCTCCCAGATCTCCCGCAGCGGCTTTTCCCTCACGTTCCCGGCCGATACGGGCACGAAGGGGCATGACCAGACCTGGCCGTCCGGCTTCACGTAGCACAGTCCGCTGCCCGCCACACATCCTTTGAAAACGCTCTCCGCCGTTGCCAGCCCTTTGATCCTGCCGTTGTTGCGGCCTCCGTTTTGCCGCCGGGAAAGCAGGTACGGCCAGTACTGGGGCAGGCATACGGGCTCGATAATGGCCTTGCAGTCTTCCTGCTTTTTACTGATCTGCTGCAGCGATTCCTTGATGCCGCGTGCGTTGAGCTCCATCTCCTCGCTGCCGCGTCCCTGCGGAATGATGTGATAAAGCAGCATGATCTGCGCGCCTACCCTAGAAGCGAAATCGATCAGCCCCGGGATGGCTTCCACGTTATCTTTCATAATGGTTGTATTTATCTGCAGGTTCATTCCCTCGGCCACAGTGGCATAAATGGCTTCCAGTGTTCTTTCAAAAGATCCAGGTACACGGGTGATGCTCTCGTGTATCTTCTCGTCATAGGCATTAAGGCCGATGGCGAGGTTCACCACTCCCAACTTTTTAAGCTCCCTGGCCATCTCCCTGGTCACCAGGGTGCCGTTGGTAGCTATGGAAATCTCGAGGCCCAGTTCGCGGGCATAGCTGATGATATCGATTATATCTGGCCTTTTCAGGGGCTCTCCTCCCGACAGCGCCAGCATGCGGAACTCCTCAATCTCAGCCATCTGGTCGAGAAGTCTTTTGCTTTCCTGCAGGTCGAGCTCCTGCTCCCAAGCCTTCCCCGACTCGGCATGGCACTGCTCACAGCGCAGGTTGCAGGCATTGGTGACCTCCCACACGGGATGGATGGGATACCCGATGCAGCCCATGCCGGTGGCGCCCGCCGCCGAGGGCAAGGTCTTCTTGCCCTGCATAAGCCAGGCAGGCAGGTGTTTCCAGGGTAACAGGTAGGCGAAATAGGTAGCCATGAAAGCCTGCTTGAAAACCAGGGACGGCGGATTATAGAAGGGTTTTACTTTTTTGCCGGTGCCCGGCATGGTTATCACCTACTTTAATAAATTCTTTAGGCCTTTCAATGATATAAAACTGAGAGCTTCAAGGCCGAAACTGACTACGAATAGCATTATGAGGGCTACTATGCTCGCCGTATTTCTGCCGGCAAGCAGTCCCGCGGTGATGAAAGTAACGGCATAGAAGATTGTGATCAGGTGGTCGATAAGCGTGGTCTGAATGGACAGCGGCTCCTGGGTATGCACGGCCAGCTTATCCCTGACGACCGACCTGATCGTCATAGCGATGAGAGGTACCAGCACCAGCGAAAGCAGCAGGTTGTACAGGGGAACGCCGAAAAAAACGTTAATGACGATATTCAGATAGCAAAGTATCCAGACCGTAATATACAGGATGGACACACCTTTCTCCCGTAATCTTACTGCCAGGTTCCTTTTGCCGGCAATGGAGTCCGATACCATGTCCGGCACTTCATTGATGAGTATGACCAGGAAAACGCTGGCTCCACCCGGCAATGACACGAGGGAAGTCATCAGGTCGAAACGCCCCGTCTGGAGGTAGTAGCCCGACATGGTGGCCAGCCAGCCGCAGGAGAACCAGATGGCAAGCTCGCCCCATCCCTTATAGGAGAATTGAAACGGTTTAGCCGTGTAAAAGACACCTATGAATATTGCCAGCAGCCCCAGCGGTATGGTGTATATTCCGGTGTGATAATAGAAGGCAAGCACGGCGCCGGCCGCCAGTGCTATCAGCATGAAACCCAGCGCAGCAATTAATGTAGCTCGCTTCGATATCAATCCGGAGGGCAGCACACGTGAGCCGCCCGAAAGGCGGTGAAAGCCGGTATTAAGCATGTCGGTGCCGTAATCGACATACTCGTTCACCAGGAATGTCATCTCCATGACGCACAGCACAGCGAAAGTAGAGATAAGTAATACCGGGATATTAATAGGACTTCCCTGGCTCCAGGCGATGGTAGCGCCCAGCAGGAAAGGCAGAATGCCCCTTGCTGTGGGACCAAGGCGGAGGAGCGTGATCCAGGCCTGTGCCTGTTGGATGGGAGTTAAAGCCCTGTGTGCAATCACGAAGGACTATTATAGCAAAAGATATTCCTCTATTGGAAACACCTGATGTTATTAAGAATAAAAATCCTAAGCTCTAAACACTAAATGCTAAATAAGTTCAAAACACAAAGCTCAAAGCTCCAAACAATAAATAAATTAAGATATTTATTTAAACGTGATCGCGAGCCCTTTATCAACCATGTCATTGCGGGCATAATACTGAAAAAAAGTTGCTAATTTGGTTCATTTTGGTAATAACAATACCAACGGATATATTGAATTCTATGCTCTTTTGTTAAGCCTCTGTGACGCCGATAATCTGCTTTGA
>JAQUQM010000104.1 GCA_028716085.1 Dehalococcoidia bacterium
ACTTCTGCCCGTTCGGCGGCTATCGACAGTCAGGCTTCGGGCGCGATTTCGGGATGGAAGCCCTGCTGGAATACACCCAGATGAAGCGTATACATGTCAATTCCTTGGCCCACGCACATACCAACATGAATTTCCAGCTTCTCTCGGATTATAAAAAGATGGATGGTTTTTCCTATGTCGGCCCCACAATTATAATAGCCGGGCACGGTGCGCTTGCTTCGATCAGCAAAGCCGTGGTCGATCTCAACTGCAAGCGGGCACTGATACTCACCGATCCGGGCGTTAACAAGGTCGGGCTGGCCGACAAGGTCAAGGATGCCCTGGCCGATTTCTGCGTTGGAGTCTATGACAAAATCCCGCCCGATCCAGACCTGGAAACAGTGGACGGAGCAACTGCTGCAGCCAGGGAATTGAAGGCGGATTGCATCGTCAGTGTCGGCGGCGGCAGCGTCATAGATACAGGGAAAGGAGTCTGCGTGGCCTTAAAGAACGGCGGCAAAGTCAATGATTATCTGAACTTTCTGGTGCTTACAGAGCCGCAGACCCCGCACATAGTCGTCCCGACAACGGCCGGGACCGGCAGTGAGGTGACCAGCGCAGCAGTGCTGACCAGCCCTGGCGCGGGTCGAAAGCTTTTCATTGTCGATAACAGGGTCATACCCAATGTTGCCATCCTGGACCCGGCCTTTACCCTGTCCCTGCCCAAGGATATGACCGTCAGCACGGCCATGGATGCCATGACGCATGCCATCGAAGCTATGACCAGTACTATGTCCAATCCGATTTGCGACGGCATGTCATTGCAGGCCATACGCATGATCAACGAGAACCTGCCCATCGTCGCCGTCGACGGTAAGAATGAAAAAGCACGTTTGAACATGCAGATTGCAGCTACTATGGCCGGGTGGGCCTTCTCGGTGGCACAGGTGGGCCTGGCGCACGGCATGGCGCACACGGTAGGGGCGCTGCACCATGTACCGCACGGGGCAGCCTGCGGCATCGTGCTGCCCAAGGTAATGCGCTATAACGTTGATACGTCTGCTGCCAAGCTGGCCCAGGTGGCCCATGCGTTGAATGTCAATACGGCCGGTATGTCCGAGCGTGACGCGGCCCTGGCCGCGGCCGATGCGGTGGAAGCCCTCATGAAAAAGGTGGGCCATCCCATGAGGTTGCGGGATGTGGGCGTTCCTGAGGAGAACCTGCCCATCTGCGCCTTCCATGCTATCGCAGATACGGCCGTCATTTTTAACGGCCGTCCGGTCAGCGATCCCAACGATGTAATCAAACTTTATAACGAGGCTTATTAATCATAAGCAAAGAGGAATAAAGCTGTTCCGCTTAATAGAATAAATCGCAAGGAGCCGGTTCCGGATGGGATATCTGATACCGGCTCCTTGCCTTTTTCTCACTCTCTTCCCCCTTTTGAACACTACGGATATTTGTAATCTTCGTTAATAAAAAACTAACATTTACTTAGTATATTGGGATAACGAAAGTGTTCAGGGAGCGTATGATGAAAATCTGGATGTTTAGCTGGTTGGTGATTTTTTTCATATTAATAGGCCTGTCGTTACCAGGCTGCAGCAGCCCCGCGCCTGCCGAATCTCCAGCTCAGGGTTCTCCTGCATCTATCGCTCCACCACCGCAGCATGCTCCTGTTTATTCCTCCGCAGCTGCAACTGCAGACCAGCCTGCGATAGGAACTGAAGGAAATCTGAAGCTGCCTGAAGCGAAGCTGAAGGGCGAGGTATCCCTGGAGGAGGCATTGGCAGCCAGAAGGTCAATCAGGCAATATTCCACCGCTCCGCTCAGTCTGAGCGATGTTTCCCAGTTGCTCTGGGCGGCCCAGGGCATTACAGACAGCTCGGGGAAGCGGACCGCGCCGTCCGCCATGGCGACTTATCCCCTGGAAATCCACCTGGTGGCAGGCAATGTCGAGGGCCTGGCAGCCGGCGTCTACCTGTATGTGCCGTCCGGCCATGAACTGAAGAAGATCAAGGACGGGGATTTCAGGAAAGAGATAAGCCGGATGCCCGCCGCCCAGAACGGCGCCATAGATATCGTGATTACGGGCAACCTGGATAAGTTTGCCAGGTTCGGTGAAAACGGCATCAGGTTTATCTGCCTGGAAGCCGGCCACGCGGCGCAGAATATCTGCCTGCAGGCAACTGCTTTAAACCTGGGCACGGTAACCACCGCCGGCTTCAGCGAGGAGCAGGTAAAAACCGTCCTCGGCATCACGGGTAATAAAACGGTTTTATACATCATGCCCGTCGGGAAGAAAACATAAAGCTGCACTAATTGCAGCTCCAAATGAATAATGAAGATCAGAAAGGTGAATGCAATTGTTATTATCGAGATACTATTTAATCCCGATCCTGCTGGTTATCGGTGTACTTTACCTGACGACCTATTTGCTGGCCAGGAAAAGCATTATCCGCATCAGCGTGCATCGCAAAATATGGAACCTTTTGCTGCTGATTACCTCAGCTGCCTGTTGTCTGCTGGGTTTGCTGCTCGTACTGGCGATGGATTACGGCATCAGGATACGTTTGCCATTCGACATGACCTTCTGGCATGTTGAAGCGGGCATCGCCATGGGCATGATAGCCGCCTTTCATATCTGCTGGCACTGGCGCTATCTAAAGGTCATTTTTCAATATAAAAGGCGCTATTAACTTCTGCGTATCCCCATCCCGGCTATGCAGCCTTCGTAAGGAAAGAGGGCGCTCCGACCATCTGGCCGCCGTCGATGACGATGTGTTCCCCGGTTACATAGCTTGCCAGGTCCGACGCCAGGAAGAGCACAACGCCGGCAACCTCTTCCGGTTCGCCCAGGCGCATCAGGGCACAATTGTCAGCCGCAATCTTCCCTACTTCAGGCTGTTTCCACAGCTGCTCGCTCAGCCTGGTTTTGATGACACCCGGGCAGATGGCATTGACCCTGATGCCGTATTGCCCCCACTCCTTGGCCATACATTCGGTTAACATAAGAAACGCAGCCTTGGTTACATTGTAGATGCCCAGTTCCGAGGCTTTCAATCCGCCGACAGAAGATGTGTTGATGATCGAGCCGCCGCCCTGCTGCTTCATGATACGCGCCACCAGCTGACTGAGGAAAAATTGCCCCTTGAGGTTCACGTTCATGGTGGTGTCCCAGGCCCATTCCTCGGCATCCATGAGCGGCCCGAAGTAGGGATTGGTGCCCGAGTTATTGAACAGGATATCGATCCTGCCGAATTCCGCCATGGTCTTTTCCACCAGCATTTTGGAATCCTCAATCTTGGCCGTATGCGCCGCTATGGCCAGGCCTTTCCGCCCCTTGGCTTTGATCTCTGCGGCAACTGCGTCCAGGTCGGCCTGTTTCCTGCTGGCCAGCACCACATCCGCACCTGCATCAGCAAAGGCCAGCGCGCTGGCGTGCCCGATGCCGCGGCTGGCTCCCGTGACCAGCGCAACCTTGCCCTTCAGAGAAATCTTCGAAAAATCCATGTGCCGTCCTCCTTAATTAAATAACTTGCTTTATAAACGAGCATTATAAATTTCTCCCGGCATATTTTCCATCCGCAGATATAAAAATTTTAAGAATTATAAGACGGTGTATGTTAAAATTATGGCCTGCGGCCAATCACAAATTACCTTTGTACTATAAGGAGGATATCATGACATCGGAAGCATTAAAGGGATTGATAGGCAGGAAAGGAAAACCACAGGTTTACGAAGTAACCCGCACCGATATACGGAAAATCGCGGACGCGGCCGGGGACAGGAACCCGCTTTACTGGGACGATGAGTACGCAGCCGAATCCAGATACGGCGGCCTCATCGCGCCGCCTGATTTCTTTGGCTGGCCTGTAAAATGGGGGCCCGGCCTCACCTTCGTAAATTCCAGCGACCTCTTCGGTGAGATTGCTATGGAGATAGCCAGGGCAGGATATACGCGCGCCATCAATGCGGGCATGGAGTCTGAATACTACCTGCCCATCCGCCCCGGCGACACCATCATCATCACCAGCGAGCTGGTTGGCATAGAAGAAAAAGAGGGCAAAAAGGGTGGTAAGATGCTGATCTCCACCATCGAGATGACCATGGTCAACCAGAACGGCGACCTGGTAGCCAGGCAGCGCCACAGCGGGATACATTAAAGGAGTGAACGAGATGAAAAAGCAGCTTTACTGGGAAGATGTTAATATCGGGCAGGAGATCCCGCCGCTGACCAAGGTTGCCACCACGCTGGCACTGGTGAAATGGGCGGGAGCCTTCGGGGATTACAATCCACTGCATTATGATAACGACTTCGCCGTTAACTTCATGAAAACGGGCGGGGTCATCGCACACGGCACGTTGAAAAGGCAGTGGCTGATCCAGATGCTTACCGACTGGATCGGCGACGAAGGCTGGCTGAAGAGGATTCAGACACAGTTCAGGATCATGGACTACCCTCGGCGTATGAAAACGCTGGTCGAGCCGGAAGACGGGGACACGCTCACGTGCAAGGGCAAAGTAACTGCCAAGTCGGAGAAGGGCGGCGAGCATCTGGTGGAATGCGAGATCTGGCTCGAGAACGGTAAGGGCGAGATTACTACCGGCGGGTCGGCAACCGTCATGCTGCCTGCGAAAAAATAATAACTAATCAGCCTTATTTCCTGGCTTTGTAAATAATTGAGGTCAGGCCGGGGGATTCAGCTTCAAGCCTTCTTCCTGTAGATGGTTAATCCCCGGTTGTCCACCACAGCAATCTCGCCGGTCTTGCTGTTGAAATCGACGTCCACACCGCTGTTGCGCGTCATGGCCGTATCGATGGGCTCGCCCTGGTGCCCGGTTCCATACATGTGTATATGGCCATCGGTGACCACCACGATTTCCCCGGTGGCTTCATTAAGCCTTAAGGCCGTGCCTTCGGCATGTGTGTGCACGGCAACCAGGTTTTTCTTTGTATAGCCGTCCCCCGAGGGTTTGTAGATGCTGATTGCCGGGTCGGTAATCATGACTATTTCGCCCGTACCGTGGTTGATGTCCAGGTCGGCGCCGCATTGCCATGCCATCGGCCTGGCGATGATCGTTTTAATATAGCGGTTGTCGCCGATAGGCCTGTATCTCACCAGGCAATCGCCCTTGGGCCAACTATCCGGCGGTGGATAAGCCGCCGACATGGGATAGGGGCCTTCTCCGCCACCTTTATGGTTGACTACGAGGAAAATATCGCCGTTGTTCTCGTTCAGCGCGATGCCTGCGCTGCTGTGCATTACCCCGTATTTATCTATCAATTGTTTGCTATAACTGCTGCCTTGCTTCTGCTGTATGGAAAGGCCTTCCGCATCGTTGACGACGTAGATGTCGCCCGTTGCCTGGTGGAATATGCAGGCGGCCCCGCTGCGGTTAGTGGAAAAAGTATCCAGGACGGATTCCTTATATCCGTTGCCCGAAGGCTCATAGAGGTTCAGTCCCAGTTCGTGGACGGCCGCAACGGCGCCGGTGTTGTCATTGACACTGACGCAGGCAGCGCCCGGCCTTATATTTAACGCGGCAATAGGGGCCTGCTTGATATAGCTGCCGTCCTGGCGAAGATAGACGAACAGCCCCGCTTCATTAATTACGTAGATATTCCCCGTGTTTTCATCGATGTCGATGCCGGCTTCGTTGTGCCAGGTGCTGAATGAGTCTATCATTATTCGTTCGTATCGGGCCGCCATGGTTATCTCTTACCTCCGCGATTTTATTTGAGATCAATATATCCGGATGATAAACCGCATCTCGGTTTTGCCGTAATTATACGACTTTTTTTAAAAAGATGGCGGTTTTCCCGGGGATGAGATTGATAATGGATAAGCCCGGCATTGACATGCACGCAGCGTTGCTTTAGCATGGACACCGAATCGGCAGGCGACGGCCTGAGATAACAGAAGGAGGGGTAGAACATGGAAGCGATCTGGCAATGGGGCCTCAGCGTAATTATCTTTGTTCAGCAGATGCACAGTCCCGTAATGGACAGCATTTTTCGCGGCATTACCTTCATGGGTGAGGAGCAATTTTACCTGTTCCTGTTGCCGTTTTTCGTCTGGTGCCTTGACTATAGCTTCGGCGCCGTGCTGGCGGCTTTTTTCCTGCTCTCGAACTATATCAATATCTGCCTCAAAGACCTGTTGATGCAGCCGCGTCCCTTCGATATCAATCCTTCGGTTAAACTGGGTTCTGTGGAAGGTTACGGGATGCCCAGCGGTCATGCACAGTCGGCCGTCGTCGTCTGGGGCGCAGTAGCGCTCTGGGTGCGCAGGAAATGGTTCTGGGCGCTGGCAATCGTGATAATACTGCTGATCAGTTTCTCTCGCGTCTATCTGGGCCTGCACTTCCCCACCGACGTATTCGCTGGCTGGGTCACAGGCGCAATACTGCTGCTCATTTACATCGCGATCGGAGACAGGGTGCAGGTCTGGCTTAAAAAGCTTAATCTTGCCCTGCAGCTTTTACTGGCCCTGGGCGTACCGGTGCTGCTGGTTTTATTGCATCCCACCAATGATGCGGGGACCACCTTGGGCACGCTGGCCGGCATGTCTGCAGGCCTGGTCGTCACACAGCGCTATGTCTCTTTCAGCGCGCGCGGTTTATGGTGGAAGCGTATAGTGCGTTTTGTCTGCGGGCTGATCGTGTTGCTGGCGCTTTACATCGGGCTTAAGGCAGCATTCCCGGGCGAAGGATCGCCCCTGCAATTGTTTTTCCGCTTCCTGCGCTACGGGCTGCTCGGTATCTGGGTAACGCTGGGCGCGCCCTGGCTCTTCCGCCTGACGCGGCTGGCTTCGACCGCTGAATGAAGATAAGCTCCCCTTAATCAATTCTCTGCGAGCTTATAGCTGTTGCGGCCGTGTTCCTTGGCATAATACATGGCGGTGTCTGCTTTCTTGAGCAACTCTTCCATATCTTCACCGTTATCGGGAAAAAGGGCGATGCCAATGCTGGTGGTAATGTTGAGGTCATGGCCGTCGACGGTGAAAGGCCTGCCGAAGGCCTTGACTATCTTCTGGGCCGTGTTCATTGCATCTTTGCCCTCTGCAATTTCGGGCAGCAGCACGACGAATTCATCGCCGCCGATACGTGCAACAGTGTCGCTTTTGCGCACCAGCATGGAAAGCCGTGCGGACACCGACTTGAGCAATCCGTCTCCCGTCCCGTGCCCCAGTGTATCATTGATGAGCTTGAACTTATCCAGGTCCAGGATCATTATCGTCAGTTTCTTTTTTTGGCGCTGGGCGCGGGCTACAGCCATTTCGAAGCGATCGTTGAGCAGCACCCTGTTGGGAAGGCCGGTGAGGCCGTCGTGCATGGCCATCTGCGACAGCCTGTTTTGCAGTTCAACGCGTTCGCTGACATCGCGCGCTACACTGCGGAAGCCGGTGATTTTACCCTTCTGTTTTCTAATAGGTGATATGGAACACTCGGCAAACCAGGTTGTTCCGTCCTTGCGGACGGCCTTCATAACTACGCCTTTATTGGATTCGCCGGTCCTGAATACCTTGTTGTAGGCCGTAAAAATGCCCTTGAAGTCCTCTTCCGCAATGAAATGCCGGTAGCTCGTGCCCATCAGCTCTTCCCTGGAATAGAGCAGCATCTCGCAGAGCCTGTTGTTCACGAAGGTGTAGTTGCCTGCAAGGTCCACCTCAAAATAGGCGTCGTGCATTTCCTCCAGGATCGTGCGGTATTTCTTTTCCGACTCGGTAACCACGTCCCGCAGGCGTTTGATTTCAGTGATATCGAATACGGTGCTCCGGCTCATCAGGTAATTTCCGGACTGGTCTTTGATGGCAGTCGCGCTCACGAGCACCGGCATCACTGTGCCGTCCTTGCGCACCATGTCGAACTCCAGGTCCCTGACCCAGCCGCGCTCTTTGAAACCGGGGAATTCATTTTTAAATTTTTCCAGGCTCTCCGGCGTGATGACATCGGGGAACTTCTTTTTGCCGATAGTCTCTTCCCGTGTATATCCCAACCATTCGAGCTCGGTATCGTTTATGCGGACAAAAACACCGTCTTTGTCCAGTGAGTGGTATCCTGAAGGAGCATTATGATACAGGTCACTGATCTCCTGCGCCGCCTTCTGCAACTCTTCTCTCGAGTTTGACTCCTCAATACGGGCTTTAAACGCATTGCGCCGGAATGAATAAAGATGTCCGGACGTATACATCCCGCCGATATTGGCCATAACCAGCGCCATTATCGAGGCGTATGAGATGGCCGGTGAGGAGGCATGCCTTAAAATATAAAAGATGAATATATCGCCTGCCGTGAAGAAAAGCGCGCCCAGGCTCCTTGCAAGCATAGGCATGGGCATGGCCAGGTAAACCAGCAGGACCAGGATGACATCGATGACCAGGTAGCCCGTATAACTTGCCGGTCTGGTCAAGTTTATCACCAGCACAAGAGCCATGCTACAAACCAGCCAGACAAAAAGGTTCACATCGTATTTGTGCGGATCAACAATTTTTCTCAGGAAAAAAATTAAAATAAGGAAGTAGATAAAGTAAGCGCTGCGCAGTGAGATGAGAAAATAGAAAACAGGGCTGAATCCGAACAACAGGTAATCGTTGAAGCCAAAAACGACCAGCAGCAGACAAAGCAGAGACATGGTGATGCTGGCCACCCTGATATCATCCTTTAGGTGATACAGCCTGTAGGCTTTCTCAAGTTCGGGAGGCAGGTAACCGTCCAGCCTGCGCAGGTCAAACCATTTCATCAAGTTAATTCGGCTTACTCCGTCGCTCACCCTCAACTAATATTATTCAAATTGTCAGCCTGTCTGACGTAATTATAATTACAATTTGTTTTTTAAGCTATAGTTTTGTGGAAAAATCAAGCTGCATTCGGATTTAATGGTAATCGCGCTATAATAAAATTAAACTGAACTTAATACGGGAAATAAGCGTGAAATTTAATCAACTGACTCCTGATGAAGAAAGTGTAATCGTACATAAGGGCACCGAGCCGCCCTTCAGCGGTGAGTACGACAGGCTCTTTGCAAAGGGGTTCTATGTTTGCCGCAGGTGCA
>JAQUQM010000105.1 GCA_028716085.1 Dehalococcoidia bacterium
ACCCGTAACCATTCCAATAGGATTTTTGGCAAGTTGAAACCCTGCCCCCAGCGCTTGTCTTTTGCCGGGAGGGGCAATTACCACCCGCAGGCGAGGATGATGGAATATGGCGCCTGGAGCCGTTGCTGTGTTATCACGTACATCAATCAGTGCCAGGATTTCGTCATCCGCCCTGGTATTTTTAATCATAGTGCCCAGACTTTCCAGCAGAACATCAGTTTTCTCATTATAGATAGGTACCATGATTGATACGGGAGGGCGGAAAGTCTCTGCTGTCTTAAACGGTTTATAACGCGTTGATAAAGCTATTCTTAACGTCCAGATAAACCAGCAGAAAAGACCAAAAGCGAAGAACAAGTGGAATATGTTGTAATAAATAAGATCGGCAAATTGTAATAACCAGTATATCATGGTTTACTCCAGCACCTCTCCATATCAAATGATGGAATATCTGGAGCTCGGCTACTATATATAAATATCTACTTTATCTTATCTCCTGAATCCTTAGCGGCGAGGTCTTTATGCAGTAATAGTACTGGTTAGCAGCATTTGTGTCAAAATTTACCGTACATTGACACGTTTTAACTGAACTGATATGTTATTAACAAGAAATGAACGTATATGTGATCACACATTTTGCGTCTGAATATTGCTGAACCATGGAACAAAACGATCGCAAAATAAAAATCCTGGTGGCCGATAAGCAGCAGGTCTTCCGTAAGGGACTGGAATTAATGCTTGGCCAGGCCGGTGATATCAGTCTTTGTGATTCAGTCAGCTCTGAACGGGAATTACTGAATGCTATAACCGAACTTTATCCTGATGTACTGATACTGGATATAAACATGCTGGATACTAACATTCACCTGGCTGCCACAGTAAAACAGCATTTGCCCAGTATAGCCATAATCATAGTTACGCCCCAACCCAATGACGAGGAGATGTTTCTGGCGATCAAGTCACGTGCAGCCTCATACCTGGACCGATCAACTTCAGCAGAAGAATTGCTGGCTACGATACGCAGGGTTTCTTCAGGAGAATATCCTTTGAATGATAGTTTCCTGAATCACCCGGACGTAGCTAAAAAAGTACTGCAACAGTTTCAGGACATATACTGGGGCAAAGGGGCCGAAGTGCTTGTTTCGCCGTTAACGCCCAGAGAATTTGAAATACTCAACTTCATGGCGAAAGGGGATACTAATAAACAGATTGCAGAGAAGCTCACAGTCAGCGAACATACTATAAAAAATCATATAACATCAATATTGCGCAAACTCGATGTTAACGCCCGCACAGAAGCGGTGATTGCGGCCATCAAGCGCGGAATCATTTCCTTTCAATAGCTATTTGGCCGGATTTAAAACGCGCCCCAGGAAAAGAATCGATCCTGTCTTTATATCGCGAATCATGAAGATAAAGGGGTGATCTATAGTAATTTCAACGGGTTGCTCAGGCATTGCTGTTGCTCCTACGATCACCGCTGTAGCTGCTGCTGCCTCGGTGCCCGACTCGTCTACTGAAACAAATGCCTTGTGCAGAACATCCGTTATATATAAATCACGTTTTCCGTCCATACCTGAGAAATCCGCCTGACCTGAAAATGCCAGCGGCATGCCCATTGTCTTGAGTTTTTCCTTCAGACCCAAACTGAAGTCGAACTCGAACTTCGGCATGGTCAACGCCACGCGGCCATGCGAAAGCTGTTTAATGATCGCATTTAGCCGGTCCATAGTAAGCGAGCTTTCAAAGGTTTTAAATTGACCAGGCTCAGGAACAATTATCAGCATGGAAAGTTCACGCCCATCATACGGAAGTTCAACAGCTTGAAAATCATTCCCTCCAGTATAACGGAAGGACTCCGTCTGTCTCATCATAGGTACCGATATGTCATTACCAGTCAGCAGGTGAAAAATATCATTAGTTGTAGAATTTTTCTCAAAAGAATGTTGCCAGGCGGCGTTGAAATAGATAGCGTTGGTTAAAACCAGTCTGGTTAACTGATCGATAGCGCCTCGCGGGATCAGATCCTTTATTTTGCCTTCTGTCTGAGCGCTAACCCAGTTATTGATGTTAATCCGTGACTCTTCCGTAGCATTCATAAAATCAAGTATCCTCAATCCAGCGCCATAATTTACTGCCAGCAAATCCAAATAATCCGGAAGAAATTGGTAACCTTTTTGCCCCCAGATTGCATTGACTATATTTAAGCGAAAGCCTTTGCCGTCCTTGCCCTGTGATCCCTTACCGCGGCTGTTCAATTCTTGATCCAGTGCGTTAAAAGCGTTATGCAAGTTATTCTGAGGCAACATATAGTGCAATGTTTTAGCTATTTCGCTTTCCGTATCGCCTCGCGCTCCCCCACAAGTCATGGCAAGGGCCATGGATATGCTATAGGGTGAGTAAAAAAGATTCCCCTCCTCTTCATGCAACGATTGATAAAGGTCTAAAGCAAAGTCATTGTTACCGGCAACCAGACCCGAGAGATTAGCCTCAGTGACGTCTGGAGAAGAGATCCTTTGCTGATTAGATTTCGCTTCTCCTTTGAATTCGGGTTGCTTACATGCATAGAGGTTTAAAAGCAATGTACTTATCAATATTAATAATGTACTTACCAGCATTAATATAGAAATTATCTTGTTGTGCATCTCCCACACTCCGAAAATTTTATTCAACACCAAGAATAACGGATAAGTACAATAGTAAGTTTAGCACTGTTGCTAAAACATTACTTCTTACATATAATTGCCTTCACTACGCCATTATGGATTGCAGGGTGCCGATGCTCTGAATGATGTGCAGAGTAAGCGACCGATATCGAACAAAATCGGTTGGACTATTAAGGATAATTGCCTATATACTAAACGTGGGGATAATGTCGCCATATGCTAAACCGGCACATAAATTCGACTTCCGTTTTAACGGCAATAGTTACCTTCAAGCAAACATCTAAAGTTAAGGAATTTGAAAACGGTGACAAAATTCGGTACTAAATCCATCTGGCTCCTCATTCTCTTTTGCTTTACAACTACATTTTCCTCATGCTTTGTCCTGGACAATGCCATCGAACATTACAAAAAAGGTAATGCATACTACGCTGAAAAAAAGTGGGATAAAGCCATTGAGGAATATACGGCAGCCATCAGCCGTGATGCAAGAATACCAATCGTGTATACCAATCGCGCCCTGTGTTACAACCAGATAGGCCAGTATGATCTTGCCATTGCCGATGCCAGCAGAGCTATCGAGCTTAATCCAAGACTGGCCTTATCCTATGTAGTTCGTGCTTCAGCCTATAATGAAAAAGGCCAATATGATAAAGCTATAGAAGATTGTAATCAGGCCCTGATGTACGATACAAGATCGGCTCTTGCCTATATCAATCGTGCATGGGCGCTAAACTCAAAAGGCCGCTATGATGAAGCTATTCACGACTGCAACAGGGCTATCGATATAGATCCGGAAAGAGCTCTGGCATACGTAAACCGCGCCTGGGCTTACAATGAGCAGGGTAAATACGAACTGGCACTGGCCGACTGCAACAAAGCGGTCAATCTAGATCCCACATTGGCTCTCGCCTATGTCAACCGTGCCTGGGTATACAACCAGACCGGGGGTTACGATCTTGCTATTGATGACTGCAACAAAACCATCGAGTTGGAACCGAAGATGGCTACCGCCTATGTTAATCGTGCCTGGGCTTATACTATGAAGGGGAAATTCGATCTGGCGATAGCCGACTGCAATAAGGCCATTGAACTGAATCCCAATCTTCCATTTGCTTATACTACACGTGCCTGGGCTTATTTTGAAAAAGTACCCTACGACTTCACCAGGGACTGGCTTACCCTCGGTATCGATGACTGCAATACTGCCATTGATCTGAATCCTAGTTTCGCGCTGGCTTACAATATGAGAGCCGACGGTTACATCCTCAAGCAGGTTTACCATCTCGCCATTGTCGACGCGACCAAGGCAATTGAGCTCAATCCCAAATTTGCCCTGGCTTATAGAACTCGTGCACGGGCCTACAACGAGCTGTTTCAGTACGATTACGCCATTAAAGATTGCGATAAGGCCATCGAGTTAAATCCAAAATTCGCTCAAGCTTATAATACCCGCGGCTGGTCGTATAACGGCAAGGGAATGTATGAGCGCGCTATTGAAGACTACAATGAAGCTATCCGCCTTGATTTTGAGATGGCTGATTCATATTATCGACGCGCCATCGCATATAAAAACATTGGTAATTACACCCAAGCCCAGGAAGACGCTAAGAAGTGCATTGAAATCACGGACGATCCCGACCTGGAAAGGGCAGCCAGAGAGTTGCTGGGCAAACTCTAGGATAAATACTCTTCGCTATTACAGTCATTATTTTCCCTGCTGTGACTGCCTGATATTCTTCTGAATTGCGTCCCAGAGATCAGCCCCTGTTTCCGGCAGATACCAATTGCAGGAGGGATCCCACTGATCAACCGGCCCCCAGCAGAAAAACGAAATACCATCAAGGTCGCGTATCTTCAAGGCTTCTTGAAAATCTCTATTCAAACTGACAACCGTCGGCCGCCCAAAAAGGCCGTGATACTCAAACGCCGCTAGAGATAGCCATACTATTGTCCCGGGCGCCATTTTTTTTATTCCCGCCACACGGGAGGCTCCGACGTCCTTGATTACATCAGGCCACTGCAATTCGCCATCCTCCAGGTAGTTGGAATACAGGTTGAGCGAAATTATGTCGGCGATTCTGTTTTCCAGCAGGCCTTTAACATGTTCCGGTACAACTTCCTCATCCCATTCATACATTCTGGCATGGATCGGCCGGCCGGGATCAATTGCAAGCACATCTGCCTTTGCCCGTTTCAACTGCTCCGTAGTTATCCTTGTAGCCGGCCATTCTGTATTCTTCGCAGCCACACCGCTGGGTAGATTCTCGCCGAACTCATTAGATATATCCCATGCGTAAATAGCAGGATGGTCCTTTAATGCTTTAATCCAGGCCTGTACTTTTTCTTTCTGCCACACAGGCCTTTTACCCCTGGGTAAACGATCCCAGTCATTCTCAGTGAATCCCCAGGCAGTGTAACTGAAACCACCATCCATGACAGCTTTCAATCCCGCTGCGTAGACTTTATCCAGGAAGACCCTAGCCTTATCTATGTCTTCTTCCATACCCCACTCCGTAGAAATTATGTCTATCCCCGCTTTTTTCATCTCTGTGAAATCATCATCTGGCAGGTCAATTCCAACACCTTTCATACTGTAAACGGTTTTATTCGTAGTACTCGCTTTGGGTATACAGGAGAGTTCCTGTTGCTGAATATTATCCGGCACCTGGCTGGGCAGGGAATAACATCCGCTAAATGAGATTAATACAACTACTATGATCGGTAAGTAAAATAAACGCATCTTTCCCTCAATACAAACTGCATAGATATAATAAAACATTCTTCAACAGATGACTATAATGAACTAGTGCCTTTGACTGTGAAGGCGCGCAAGCTATAATATTGAAACATGCGTAATTTGAATACCAAAAAATACGTTGGCGTAGCGCTAGCCTTGTTCACTGCGATTGGTTGCAGCATGCCTGCGGCAAATACAAACAGTGACACATCACCAGTAGATAAAAGCCATATAAGATCAATGGAAACACCGCCCTATGATGCCAGTCGCTGGGCAATTATTTTCACTATGGATCAGGCAGGTGATACCAAACTGAAAAGTGTGGCCGATAAGATAATCAGGGTCTTTGCTGAAAATTTCGTACCTCTGGATGTTGCAGTGGCTCCGCCTGCCAATGATAACGAGCAACAGAGTATCAAATATCTCACCGATTATATCGATGCTGGCATTATCGATATCAGCATCGACGGGCATGATGTTCTCTGGCTGGATGTAGATACACCCGATACTGCAACTTCAAGCGCCGAATTGAGATCGCAGCTTTCCCTGGCTGGCAAGAGGTTGAAGTATTCTTTCGGTATGACTCCGGCAGCATGCATTTTCCCGTATGAATCACTCAACGAGTATAATTACGGGATCTTACAGAGTGCCGGTTATAAAATCATAGGCACCCAAAATCCTCCCGATTTCCCACCTTCCAGACAACCGGTAAATTGGTCCGGCAAAGCCGATCCCAACGGCTTATACAGATTCCCCATTGTGGGGACAGTGAACTATCCCACATCTTCTACAGTAGATGTTCCCGCTTCCAGGAAACTTGATGTAAACAAAGCCATCTTAAGCGATGCTGCAAAAGCGCTGAATGATACCGGTACAGCAGTGATCGAAATACGGCCGGAATATTTCCTGGACAATACAAATAAAGCGGACACAATAAAACTGCAACAGCTTAATGATCTGATAAAATCATGCAAAAAGCTGGGTGAAATAACCACTTTTTACGGCTGGTACAGATATGCCACCAAATATATTGAAATTACACCTGTAAAACAAAGAGTCCTGCCGGTTTATAACGGCGGGTGGGCTGTAGTTTTCAGGCTCGATGACGTGACTAAAGGATGGTATGAGGAAACAGTGCAGGAGATAATCAGGCTATTTCAGAAAAACGGTGTCCCGCTCGATTGCGGTGTTATATCCAATGTAAATGGTACTGATTCATATGAGATACCCTGGTTAAAGGACTATTTTGATGAAGGCGCCGTTGGCATCAGTATTCACGGCTACGACTGGACTTACTACCAACTAGATACCACAAAATCGGGACTTACTTACGACTTTATCAAGTTAAAATTAGTCAGAGCCCGTGACCAGTACCTTCAATATTATGGAGTTTCGCCTGTAGCGTTAACAGTACCGACAGATTTCTATGACGAGACAGGTTACAGGGCTGTAGACGAGGCTGGATTTAAAATATTTGCCACTCAGATTGCTACTGATCTGCATCCTTCCAATGTTCCGGTAGATTATTTTGGCCATAAGGATCCCAAGGGAATGTACAGGATACCTACTTCTACTG
The DNA here is from genome assembly GCA_028716085.1 of Dehalococcoidia bacterium. Classification (GTDB taxonomy): domain Bacteria; phylum Chloroflexota; class Dehalococcoidia; order GIF9; family UBA5629; genus JAQUQM01. Next base: position 6,980 of record JAQUQM010000105.1, read on the forward strand.
ATGTTTGTGAATGGGATCCGGTTATTAAGAATTGGGGCGATTTATACGATATTAGCAAGATAGCAAGTACTAAAGACTTCTGTAAATATTATCAAGCGCTAAGCGTGGCAGTCCCTTCCGATATCTTCGGTTACAGCCTCTGTTCCCTTCTCAGCGAACTCGGTGTGGCAGCTATAAGCATCCACCCGGATGCTTTTATCGACAAAGACCGGAAGCCGGACTATGCGAAATTGCAAAAGCTGGATACAATGCTGAAATGGGTGAAAACCTTCGCAACCATCACAACCTTTGAACAATGGTATAACTATGCATCAAAAAACAATTAACGCAACCTCGGTAATTAATTGACCTCAGATAGAAACAGGGCTTAATATTAATCTATGCGCAGCGAATATCAGAGAATACTGTACTCAATTTTAATAGGCATTTTTTTTCTGGCTGACATTGGATGCTGGGCAATTCCAGCTCAGCAGGTTCAACCAAATCCAACACCGCCACCTGTGCAAGAATCTGCCCATATTAGAAAGGTGGAAACACGCTCTTTCAGCGGCACAGGTGGGGCCGTTATTTTTTCCTTACGCTATACAGATGCCGGCCAAAAGGATATTACCGACAGGATAATAAGATTATTCGCAGAAAACAGCGTACCACTGGATATTGCTATTTCAGCATCCGTCAATGGCAACAGAAAGGAAAATACTGATTTCCTTATTCAATACACTGATGCCGGCATCGTAGATATAAACGTTGATGGCCATGATGTGTCCTGGGTAGACCCGGATCTACCCGATGCGGAGAATACTCATGCAAATATAAAATCACAACTTGCCAGGGCTAGGTGGCAGATAGAATATGACTTTGGCACTGCGCCTGTAGCTTGCCTCGTACCGGAATTTTCCATAAATAAAGAAAATTATCAGGTTTTGCAGGAAGCAGATTATAAAGTGCTTGCCGTAATAAATACAGTTGATTTGCCGTCTTCCAGGCAATCCGTCGACTGGTCAGGAAATGAGATGTTGGGTGGTCTATACAGGCTACCGATAGTTGCTACGGCTAATTATGTAAAAACATCGCCAGTCACAAAAATATCCAAATCTGAAATAGTAACCATAACCAGGGACATTAATGAAGAAATAATCAGCGCCGCCAATAGCTCAATCGACAGCCTAGGAATTGCAGTCATTGAGATACGACCGGGTGATTTTCTAGATCAGGACAACAATATTAACAACACCAAAATCCAACAGCTTAATACACTGATCAGGTCAATCCAACAAATCGGGGAGATTATTACTTTCAACGGTTGGGACAGATACGCTACAAAGTATATTGAGGTAGTACCTGTTACAAAGAGGCTCCCCCAAAATTATCACGGTGGGCCTGCTGTTATTTTCAGACTCGATGATGTATCCAAGGGGTGGTATGAAGATACAGTTGAGGAAATAATTAAGCTATTCAAAAGAAATGGAGTGCCCCTCGATCTCGGCATCCTGGCTAATGTTGAAGGAACCGACTCATTCGCCATTCCGTGGTTGAAAAAATACATCGACGATGGAGACGTTGGAGTAAGCGTACATGGATGGGATTGGACTTATTATCAGCTTGACACAACACAATCACACATGACCTATGACGATATCAAATTCAAGATGCTTAAAGCTCGAGACCAGTACCTGCAGTATTTTGGTGTAGCCCCGGTAGCTTTCACAGTCCCCACTGATTATTACGATGAAACGGGTTACAGGGCTATAGACGATGCCGGATTCAAGATATTTGCCACACACAGTGCAAACGAGACTAATCCTTCGAATATACCGGTGGATTTCAGCGGCCGAAAAGATCCCAACGGTATGTACCGAATTCCAACTGGCAGCGATGTATGTGAATGGGATGAGGTTAATCAAACGTGGGGGGACGTAATCGATATAAGCAAACCGGCAGGTATACAAGATTATTGCAGGTATCATAACGCCTGGACTGAGGTCATTTACAAT
>JAQUQM010000106.1 GCA_028716085.1 Dehalococcoidia bacterium
GCCGTGGATAGCTTCGTAGTCATTAAAATAACCGGCGAGTTCCCTCAGAATAATAAGCTGTAAAGATTCCTCCAGCGCCCTATCTAATAAATCGTAAACCGACATCGTGCTGATATTGTAAATTGATTGTACAATGAAAAGCCCTATAATTATGGAGCCGACCGGATCAACATACGCTGACCACGCATAGTCACCAAATATGTAACTCAGCACCAGTGATAATGTTACAAAAACAGAAGCAATAGTTTTAAAGCGGTACATCCTCCACAATGATTCCATGACCGGTGAATATTCCTCCTTGGCAAGGTGATAATCATGCCTCCACATCCAGACACTTGTTGCCAGGGCTATCAGCGTGAAAATAATGGCTACATCCAGGCCTTTAGGATGCAGTTCAACCGGATGCTGAAATCTTTCTACAGTATGCGAGATTACTATTATCAGAGAAAGTACTAAAACTACAGCAACTATCAACCCTGAAAAGCTCTCCAGCTTTCCATACCCGTAATTGTAGCCTTCGGTTTTACCACGGTTGATTTTCCTGATGCTCAGGTAGGAGAGGAACACGGCTGTAGCCAGACCTGCATTTTTTAAAATCTCAGATTCTAGGGTTACCGAATTCGCAATGATCGCAGCAATTATGCCCGTAACAAGTCCAAATATTCCCAGCATCAATCCCAGAAGAATTGATCTCTCTTTTGCCTTTGCATGACTGGCAGGACTCGACTCTGCGTGCTTAGAAAATTTTACCATGGTAGATCTTTTAGAATAATATGAAAATGAGACCGATAATACAAGTCAAACTTCACTTTAGTATTAATCCTTACCTGATCCGAGCGATTGATGGCCCTTTTTAATACTGTATTTCGTACCTGGTACCTTGATTCAATCGCATCAGCATTGCTTCGGTTTCCCCATTAATTACTTCACGCAGACTATTGATTTGATTTATGATATAAGTTAATTGAAAAACAGAAACAGGTATGTGATATTATTGATCTGAAATAATGATGCCGCACAGATTCGCAATATTATTCGTTATTTTGTTGGCTTCACTGATGCTCTCCTGCATGAAACCCGGTATGGCCTATTTCAGGTACGGTGATCTCGCCCGCAACAATAAATCCTGGGATGAAGCCATTGCGCAATATGACAGGTCTATAGAAGCTGATCCCACATACGCCCCGGCTTACTATAACAGGGGCCTGGCATATTATCATAAACTCGAATATAACACAGCTATCGACGATTTTTCGAAGGCGATTGAAATGGAGCCCGGCGATTCCAAAATGTATTTCACTCGCGGAAAAGCCTATCAACTGATGGATAACTATACACTGGCCATTGATGACTTTACCCAGGCATTACTCCTGGAAAAAGAATATACGGATGCATTTTTCCAGAGGGGATACACTCATTACTTAACAGGTGAGAACAGCAAGGCTATCTATGATTACAATGCAGTAATAGCACTAGATCCAAATTATCCAAATATTTATTTATACAGAGCTAATGCTTATGCCAATATGGGAGATTATGATTCAGCGATTGCTGATTATGATAAGGAATTTGCGCTGCACCCGCAGGAATCTGAGGTACCCAGGAAAAAGGCGTGGATGTATTTTAAACGTGGAGATTATGACCAGGCTGTTAGCGGTTATACTGACGCTCTAGCGATAAATCCCAATGATCCTGCCACATATCGGAGTCGCGGACAGGTTTATCACGCCATGGGAGATTATCCGAAGGCAATTGCCGATTATGATAAAGTTATTGAGTTGGACCAAAACTATGCCAGTGCCTATTACGATCGCGGCCGATCATACTATGCAATGCTGGAATTCAATAAGGCACTCGGTGATTTCGATAGAGCTATCGAGCTGAATCCTGAGTACGCTGAAGCCTACTGTGAGAGGGGCAAGACTAATTTCGCTCTGGGGAAAACGGATGAGGCGCTCAATGATATCGACAAAGCTATCGGTGTTAAACCGGATTATGCTACGGCTTATAATGCACGGGGGAAAATTAATCATAGTCTTGGTTTATACGATAAGGCTACCTCTGATTTCAATAAAGCTATCGAGATAGATCCATTATATGCCGATGCTTACTATAATCGTGGGAATGCATATTATAACCTGGGTCAAAATGACCTGGCGATCGAAGACTACAATAAGGCAATTGAGCTCCGACTTCGTGACGATAATTATTATCTTAAGCGTGGATGGGTTTATAGAAGAAGTGATGAATACCAAAAGGCAATTGTAGATTATAACAAGTATATTGAATTAAATCCTAATAATGCCTACGCATATTATGCCCGCGGCAATGCCCACTATAATAGAAAAGAATATGATGAAGCACTGGGGGATTTCAATAAATCAATTGAACTTGATCCCAATTTTGCCGCCACGTATTTTTCACGCGGTAACCTGTATACTACAAAAGGATTATACGACCTTGCCATTGAGGACTATACAAAGGCAATCTCATTAAATCCGCTGGACCACAAATCGTATAATAGACGCGGTCTGGTTTATAAAAGGCTGGGACGTTTTGATGAAGCGGTAGTAGATTTCACTAAGGCTATAGAGATCGATCCCATGTATGCATCATCATACGATAACAGGGCCTGGGCTTATTTCAATAAAGGGGACTACTACAGCGCCAGGCACGATTTCGATAAGGCGCTACAATTAGATCCATTATTTGCTGATGCGCAAAAAGGGCGCACTGAAACAGAACGCGTTTTATTTGAACTTAAGTAGGTAAATTTTTTCTGGACCACTTTTCAAGTCTGAAAAACCTTGAAAATATCTCTAGTATTGCCGTCGTGTTTTCATAATCAGAACCAGCATTGCTACCGGTACAACTACAAAGACAGCAATCACTAACCATACATAGCTGGGGCTTTGCTGCTTTTCCTTGGCAGCTTTTACAGCTTCTTTATCCGGCGGTGGAGGAGGAGCAGATTCCGTTGTAAAAGTGAAGGTGGAACTCCAATCGCTGGGATTGGATTGGCCTTTTATTTCAATAGCACGGACGCGCCAGAAATAGCTTTTGTCATATTCCAGTGCATCCTTATACTCATATCCTGTTGTGGTGGTAATAGCTTTTTTAATCAACTGCTTCATTTCAGCATCTTTAGCCAGTACTACTTCATACTTTGTTGCTTCCTTGTAAGGCGCCCAGGACAATGATGTTGGCTTAATCGCACATCCCGTACAACCATTTTTAGGACTAAGTAGCTCCAATCCGTACACCGGCGTTGTGGTAACGAAACCTGGTTTCACCGCAAAACTTCTTGTCACTGACCATGGACTGACTGCGAGCTGACCGGTAGAAGACCGTGTAACTCTGACCCTCCAAAAGTAAGTTGCGCCGGCTTCGGGGAGTGATCCTGGAGACAAATACACGGCTGGTTTCAGAACATCCGCAGGACTGACGGGATTGTAATGCTGGAATATGACATTGTAAAAACTCCTATCTTTGCCGATAGAATACTCATAGTCTACTGCAACACACAGCTGTTCCCAAGATAGGTCAACCTGTTGGTTGCGGCCGCTTACCGGATCACATCCCACCAGGGCATTATCTTCCGGTGCTTTAAGCGCAGGACCTCTTTTAGCCAGGCAATCGGTATATGCCCACAGCATGCCGTGCAGGTGAGTTGGGTCATACCCTGTTGATCCAAATACGCCACCGGATACGTTGTCTATCGCCCAGAGTGTTGTATATGTATCCAGCGTGCAACAGCCACAGTATTTAAGAGCGGTGGGTTCAAGCGTGAATCTCACATGATTGGCGGTATTGGGTGCATATGTCTCCAGGCAATCCCATGGAATTCCGAAATCCGGCATGATTTCCCATGGTTTGATGGTTCGGCAGGCTCCGCTATTATTCCTGCGGGGTGTGCTGTTATCAGTTACAAATGTATTGTTTATAGTCTGTGTAGTTGTCAGGTTATCATGCACTGTGTATACGGCAGGTTGAGGATCACCCGTTTTGGCTGTCACAATGCCAAACTGACCTACTATGTGCGGCGGAGAATTCAGAAATGGAGGCCAATCGACCGCCGGATGGTTATTATTGAGTGGAGTCATCATATCCACATCGGGCCAATCAGAATATGATGGAAGCTCCTGCCTGTAAATGGACCCGGTGAGTCCCGTGTCCCTTACTCCACTCCTGTTGAGCTGATCATCCGCGATATATGCGTATTTATTATTACCAAACTCAACATCAAATGCCACATGAATGTTCCCATGGGGCGGGCATGTACCTGAAACAGTTATCCATTTTTTTCCGTCATCGGGCGAGAATGATGCGACAGGATCATTTTCGCTTGCAGCGCCGACGAGTATCTTGTCTTTCCCAAACACGGCAATTGTATGCGCCAGGTTGACACGGCTGTCTGAGCTGGTTGCTTTATTACTCCATTCTTTTCCCGTATAGGTCAATTTCTGAACCATCCCGGGCGGTGATAGATCATACAAAACCGTGCTGGATCCAAAAGTAAAGTCCTGTATCGGATCCCTGGCCGGTACCTCAGCCCAGAAATTGCCATAATCCCCGGACCACATCTGTGCTCTGGTAAACCGGGCTGCCCAGGCTACTATTCGTCCATCGGGTTCATCATCGCAAATTTCAGGCACCCGCAGTATAGGAAGGTCAGATTGAGCATCCCGGCAGCTAAGAGATGTAGTATGAGTTAGAACACGCTCCCAGTATTGACCCTGAACCTGGCTTATCGGCAAGGGTTTCGCAACGTCAATATTCATGGTGGAGCGCCAGACGCTATCAAATTCATTGCAGGGACCAGCAGTGGCTATATTGCGATTTACAGAAGCTAAATATACTGTAGTACAATCCAGTGAGGGTGCCACATCGTTTAGCCAGTCAATAGTGGTATTGATTAATCCTGTTTGATTCCAGGTTTCGCCGTTAGTGCGGCTCACTGAAAAAGCGGATTCATCATTGCTTAGCGGGTCGTTCAGCAAATCCGTGTACCAGTTTCTACCGCTCAAGTTTGCCAGTGAACCGGTCCCTGCAAAAGCCAGGGTACCTTCATCATCCCATGCCACCCTGGCTGCTCCGACACCATCCTTTATCCCGGTTGCGCACGTTCCCTGATTAGTCGCACCTGTTGGAGGTTTCAGTGCGGGGTACCAGCACGGTATGGGGCAAACTGTGGGGGAATCGGTAAACCATGTCGGCACAGTGGCAGTACACGGGTATCCATAATGTTCTCCCACCAGCAATTTACCGGAGGCAAAGGTTCCATAATAGGCAATGCTATAGATGGATTTATCGGGTGTTCTCGTGGTATCCATGAGCTGATAGACATGTGTATCGTCAACACGAAATATACCATCCTGGCTGTTGGTGCCTTTTTGAGTATCACAATCAAGGCTGACATATGCCCGGCGTAAATTGGCGCTCTGCCCTTGAAAATCGGATACAAGAGCCAAATCCGATATACACAATGTATTCAATCCGGGAGAAGAACGGGGAGCCGAGGAACTATTACGCACTTCGACACCCGGTGAGCTGAACGCGTAAGTTTTAGTATCGTTATCCAGCCAATCATGATAACCAATATTGAAGTACGTAGAATTATCAGTATTGGTGGCAAATACGAGGGCTATGGAATGATCGGTAGGATAATTGGGAGAAAACCTTATATTAAAATAATCAGCCGTGCCGTAGGGTACCGGAGGTACAGACGGGGCTACACATTGATTCGCCCACATGCCACCCTGTCGCGAACTTATAATATAGTATCCCCCGTTTCCGCCACCCGCTATCATATTTCCTGTAACTGTCGCAACTCCTACATCCCTCACATCAGTACTATAAGCTACGGATATATCAAGATCGCGTATTGACTCATTGGGATCTGCCAACACCAATCCTATATCGCCCCAAGAATTTCCAGCATCATCGGTATACCATACATTTCTTGGTCTGAAAGCATCGGCAGCAATACCAACGCTGATGGCCCATGCATTAGGATTGTCCGGAGCTACGACTACATTGAACATTTCATCGGTCCATCCATCAGCAACCATGCGGTTAAACACGGCATCACTCCATGTGATTCCGTAATCGTTGCTGATCATCAGCCTGTTTTGTGATCCCCCGGCAGTAGGTAAACCACGTACAATTACCACCACCCTGCCAAGTTGACCGACTGCCATATCGATGATATCGCCCGGATTAAATATATCATTGCGTCCGGGAAAAGAACCCGGGGTAGAAACGATGTCCCACCTCATAATCCCGGGTGCGGCCTGTACAGGCAAAGTACTGTAAAGGTTCAAGGGAACAAGCAAGGTTGCTACAACTACTAGACTAAATAAAAATCCCGCAATTTGCGGGATCCTCAATTTGTTTTGAAAACGCTGTATGCCGATTAATAATTTGCGATATCTACTTCTCTTTTCCAATATTGCCAATCCTAGTCGAGATTGAGATTTAGGGCTATTTTCAGCAATAAGTTTCATACCTCTATATATTCATTATCCAGACTATCTATCCCCCGATTGTTTACATTATAGCATAAATACAATTGTATAATAGCAATTTCCACTTTCTCTGATTGGTGCGCATTCATGTTTGCTTAAATACGACAACAATTAAATAGTCTCAGGAACTTACCATATATTCTCAATTTCATCCCCGATTGTATTGAAAATGCCTGCGTTTCGTCGCCAATTATGCTTTCCCATTGGCATGCTCGTATAATAATCATTATACTGAATTGACTTAATAATGATAAGGGATTATTCAATTTGACCAGGCCTGGTATTGTCTTCATTTCTCTGTCGGGGATTGCTCTGTTTATTGCAGCAGCCATTCTGCTGATAAATTCAGAAACATTAAATCCACAACAGACATTTTTTAATATCAAGGATCCCAGCCCTGTCCCCTGGATGCTACACGGCGTGGTCCTGGATCTTGGCAATAAAGGTGACTATGACGACAAATCTGTTGAATCTCCCATAATCATTAAACATCCGGACGCCGGATATATCATGTGGTACCGCGGGCAAACATATGCTGATAAAACCGGCCGTATTATGAGAGCGACATCCCCGGATGGCATGCACTGGACCAAGACGGGCATTGTTATGATCCCTGGTGAAGATTACGAAGGCGATAAGATCGATCCAATGTCTGTAATTTACGAAGATAATACGTATAAGCTATGGTACGGGGCTGAAGGATCGGGAGGATGTGCTTGCTATGCTACTTCTTCAGATGGTATTAATTGGACAAGGTACCCGGGAAACCCGGTATTAAGAAAAACGACAGGAAGTTGGGATAACGAAGGTGCGGGGGGTCAGCATACTGTTATAAAAGCCGGCAATAAGTATATTATGTACTATAAAGGTTATGGCAAGAGCGCGCCGGGCTGGACTTTCTACGGCATGGCTGAATCGACGGATGGGACAAAATGGGGAAAGAAAGGGAAAATCTTGTCACCGGACCCCCGAATAGGAGAGACAACTATTGTACGGAATCTATATGCGTTTAAAGTCAATGATTATTACTGTCTCATGTTTACTATGTCGGAATATCTGAATCTGTTTCTGGCCACAAGTAAAAATGGAAGAGATTGGACTAAAAACGGCATCGTATTTTTTCACGGTCAAACACCGGGTGGTTGTGACGAAAAATGGTCCACTTCACCATGCGTTATACCTGAAGCTGACCGCGTTAGAATGTGGTACGAAGGGGGTGATATCAATGGCAGAGTGCGTACACTGTATGCCGAAGTATATAAGGATCAATTCCTCAAAGCATTCATGAATAAAGTAGTGCCCGCCCCGGAGAATTAGCGAGGAATTCGAAGAGTAGTTTTAACTTAAGTTCAGGCAGAAACGGTTAATAGGAATCAGCATCATCCTCGGCAAAGGCAACTGTAAGCGCCAGTAGCGGGATACTTATCACAACCAGAATAACGGCTGCCATCGCAGTTGCATATGCCAGAGAAGGCCGCTTCTTGACTTCTTTCTCTTCCTCTTTCTTACCGCGTGTGAGCCACTTTGTATCTCGGGCTGTAAGCATGGCATATAGTTTATAAGGCGCTAGAATGAACGGGGAGATGAATGCATAAACCGGCAGGAAAAGCAACGCTTTAGGCTCCTGAATAAGGTATGGTAATCCTCGAAGAGCGCGGATTATAATCACACCGGCGATAAATATCAGCGGTCTGAACATGTGCCAATAGGGATCAAACCACGAGGTAGCCACCACACCAATATCATGCCCGAAGAAGAACCTCCATCCGGCATAGCCGATAACTACAATCCAGAAAGGCAGCTTAATGAGAGAGATAAACAACTGGAACGGGTAAAGCGGGCCATGTTTGTAAGCAAAGCCATTTGATAAAGCTGTTAGAGATCTCCTTGTTGAGTTCCTATTCCACCTTGTTTGCTGCCTGAGGAATTCTCTGAAAGACGTAGGAGGATTAGTATATGCTATGGCAGTTGATTGATATACGGTCTTGAAATCGTTTTTTATTATCAGCGTGGTCATCCAGCCATCATCACCTGAGTCGCATTTCTTACCCATGAAAGTCTGATTGAGAAACTCCTCTTCGCAAGCCAGCGCCAGTTCTTTACGCATAGCGTAACATTCACCATTGAGTACATGAACAGTGCCGCTTTTGCTCATAGCCGGATAAATCATTCTATTACGCAGCACCAGTGACCATTGATAGCATTTGCCACCTATGCCGTTATCGTTCGTAGTAACAACCTGACCGGTTACACCACCTACCTGGGGATCGACAAACGGTTTAACAATCTCATCAACTGTATTATTATCAAACTGAGTGTCACTACCCGTAACCATCACAATAGGATTTTTGGCACGTTGAA
>JAQUQM010000107.1 GCA_028716085.1 Dehalococcoidia bacterium
TGAGACGCTACTGGTAACAATGGGAAGCTTCAGCGAAAATGCCATGATGGCCATTGATAAGATGCAGGAAGAAGGTAAAAAAATCGGCCTGATCAGGTTACGCCTCTGGCGGCCTTTCCCGTATACAGATGTGGCGGAAGCACTGGCAAGCGTGAAAAATGTTATCGTGCTTGACAGGGCGATCTCGCTTGGCGGACCGGGACCGGTATGCTCGGAAATCAGGGCGGCATTATATTCCAGCGAAAAGAAACCAGCGATAGTCAGCTTTGTAGGTGGGCTTGGCGGTCGCGATATTTCTCCTGCAGATTTTGAAAGAATCATAGAAATTGGTCTGGAAAAAATAAAGTCAGGCCAAACAGCCGAGACTATTATGTTCGGGGTGAGAGAATAGTGGAAACACTGAGTATTTACGCACCAAAATTAGTTTCTACTAAGGAATATATAGCATCAGGCCATCGCGCATGTTCAGGATGTGGTGAAGTACTGGCCGTACGATATGTATGTAAAGCCTTGGGAAGAAATACAATTATTTCCAATGCAACGGGGTGTATGGAAATTATTTCTTCACCCTTGCCGGAAAGCGCCTGGGAAGTTCCCTGGATACATACACTTTTCGAGAATGCTTCTGCAGTGGCTTCCGGCATAGAGTCCGGCATCAAAGCTTTGAGGCGAAAGCATGGCTACACAAAGGAAGTCAAAGTTGCTGCCATGGGTGGAGATGGCGGTACTGCCGATATAGGCCTTCAATCATTGTCGGGCGCTTTGGAGAGAGGACATGACTTTGTCTACATTTGCTACGACAATGAAGCATACATGAACACTGGAATCCAGCGTTCCAGTGAAACTCCGTTTGGAGCTTCGACTACAACAGCTCCGGCAGGTAAAAAGAGCATGGGACAACATACATGGAAGAAGAACATGGCTGCCATAGCAGCTGCACATAATATCCCTTATGTGGCGACCTCTTGCTCCAGCTATCCATTCGACATAATGGCGAAAGTTGAAAAGGCAAGGAAAATTAAAGGGCCATCTTATATACACATACTATCTGTATGCCCGACTGGCTGGCGCTGTGCGTCAAACCTTACTATTAAAATGGGAAGGCTTGCGGTTGAAACCGGCATATTCCCAATGTATGAAATCGAGAATGGGAAATATACACTCAATGTTGACTACCCCAAATTGCGGCCTGTAGAAGATTATTTGAGTTTGCAGGGCAGGTTCCGCCATCTGACCAAGGAAAACATTGCAGAAATTCAAGAGAAAGTTCTTGAAGACTATAACAGGATCAGGTTGCTGGCATCCGGGAAAAAAATTAAATGAAAGATAGCATCAGCATAATAATTAAAAAATACGGCAATGATAAAAGCCAGCTGGTATCTATTTTGCAGGATATACAAATAGAATATAACTATCTGCCGCGGTCAGCATTGGATAAGTTAAGTAAGAAAATGGGTATACCGCAGAGCCATATCTACAGCATGGCAACCTTTTTCAGGGCATTCAGCCTGAAAGAACGGGGAAAACATATCGTTAATGTCTGTCTTGGTACGGCCTGTCATGTCCGTGGTGGTGAACTGATACTCGATTCTCTTGAGCGACAACTGGACATAAAACGTGGAAATACAACTAAAGACGGTAACTTCACACTTGAGACAGTCAATTGTATGGGTTGCTGTGCAACCGGTCCTGTTGTCAAAATTGATGAAGAATATTTCGGACACATGACTAACGATAAAGTTGAGCCCATGATTAAAAAATATGGTGAATAAAGAATCGAAAATATGCCAAGCAAAATGAAATCTCCTCAGGACCTGGAAAAACTGCAGCAGACGCTGAGCAAGAAACTCGACGCGGGCAAACCGCGCATATCTATCTGCAATGGAACAGCCTGCCGCCCTTATGGCAGCAATCCTGTTGCAGAGGCATTTAAAGCGGAGATTGAAAAAAGAGACCTTGGTAACCAACTTGAGTTTAAAGTCACGGGTTGCCATGGTTTCTGCGAAAGAGGCCCGGTAGCCATCGTAGAACCCGGCAATCTTTTTTATCAGAAAATCAAGGTGGAAGATGTCCCCGAGATAGTCGAGAAGACTTTGAAAGGGGAGACTGTAAGCAGGCTGCTTTTTAAAGCTGCGGAAACCGGTAAAGAAGTGGCTGGTCAAAATGAGGTGCCATTTTATCGCAATCAGACACGGATCGTCCTGGGGAATAATGTCAGAATAGATCCTACGAGTATTGAAGACTACATCGCCATAGGTGGGTATTCCGCCCTGTCAAAAGCGCTGCATACCATGCAACCTGATCAGATAATCGATGTTATCAAGCAATCAGGTCTTCGTGGTCGAGGCGGGGGTGGTTTCCCAACCGGATTGAAGTGGGAGACATGCAGAAAGGCCCACGGGGATATCAAGTACGTTATAGTTAATGCGGACGAGGGTGATCCGGGGGCTTATGCCAACGAAGGCCTGCTTTCCGGCAATCCTCACAGTGTACTGGAAGGCCTCATCATCGGCGCGTTTGCCATCGGTGCACACCAGGGATATGTTTATGTGCGAAACGAATACCCGCTGGCTCTGAAAAATATCAATATTGCCATGCAGCAGGCTGAGAAATTGGGTCTGCTGGGTAAGGACATACTTGGTTCCGGTTTTGATTTCAGCGTAAGGATCAACCGCGGCGGCGGTGCTTTTGTTTGCGGAGAGTCGACGGCTCTCATGGCTTCATTGGAGGGTAAAACGGGTGAACCGCGGGCAAAGTATATTCATACGGTTGAAAAAGGTTTATGGGATAGGCCGAGTGATTTAAATAATGTGGAAACCTGGGCCAATATTCCGCTGATTATCAGCAAAGGTCCTGAGTGGTTTAACAGCATCGGATCAAAAGGCAACACAGGAACCAAGATATTCTCTTTAACGGGTAAGGTAAACAATACAGGTTTGGTTGAAGTTCCCATGGGCATTAAGCTCAGGGACATTATTTTCGACATTGGCGGCGGCATCAGGGGCAATAAGAAATTCAAAGCCGTGCAGACCGGCGGCCCCTCCGGTGGATGTTTGCCTGAAAAACTCCTTGATCTGGCAGTCGATTTTGATGAGTTGACCAAAGCAGGATCCATGATGGGTTCGGGTGGTATGATCGTTATGGATGAAGACAACTGCATGGTCGATGTTGCCAGGTACTTCCTGACCTTCCTTGAAGAAGAATCGTGCGGTAAATGTGTTCCCTGCCGTGAAGGTGTCAAGAGGATGAAGCAGATTCTGACCGATATTACCGAGGGTAAAGGCCGGGAGAGTGACCTGGACCTGTTAAAAGAGCTTTCCGCTCATTTAAAGGATAGTGCTCTATGTGCACTCGGCAGCTCAGCACCAAATCCGGTTTTAACCACCATTAAGTATTTCCTGGATGAGTATGAAGCCCATATCAAGCAGAAAAAGTGCCCTGCGGGTGTATGTAAATCGCTGATCAAATTCAGCATCATCGACGAGAAATGCCCAGGGTGTGGCATGTGTGTGAAGATTTGCCCCGCGCATGCTATTACGGATATGGGCAAGAAAAAACCGGTTATCCTGGATCAGTCCAAGTGTATTAAATGCCGCACATGTTATGATGTTTGCAGGATGGGAGCTGTTAAGATTGAGTGAATCAGTAACTCTAACCATTAACGGTCAGAAGTATTCTGCGGAAAAAGGAAAAACCATTCTGCAGGTTGCCGTTGATAACGGTATTAAAATTCCGACATTATGCCAGCATGAGGAAATTGAACCTTATGGAGCCTGCAGGTTATGCATAGTAGAGATAACAAAGGGCACGCGAAACCGTATTGTTACCTCGTGCCTCTATCCCGTGGAAGAAGGCCTGATTGTACAGACCGATTCCCCCGCAGTAGTTCGCAATCGCAAAATGCTACTGGATTTATTGCTCACAAGATGCTCGGAAAATGAGGTTATCAGGGATCTTGCCGGCCAGTATGGTGTTAAAACACCGTCTTTCCGTGAAGAATACTGGGAAAAGCATGACTGCATTGTGTGTGGACTCTGTGTAAGAGCCTGCGAGCAGGTGGTTGGGGTCAGCGCCATCAGCCTGGTGGATAGGGGTATTCATAAAGAACCCAAACCTCCCTATCTTGAAAAGGCCAAGAATTGTATCGGATGTGGTTCCTGTTACTATGTGTGCCCGACCCATGCCATACATATGGAAGACAAAAACGGCGTGCGCCGTATCGACCGATGGAAGGTCGAGTTCAAGTTGAAAAAGTGCAGCAAGTGCGGTATTGAATGGGCGCCTGTGGCCCAGCTTGAATACATCCGGAAAAAGTGGAATCTGCCGGCTGACTTTTTTGATATTTGCCCCAATTGTAAATAGCATTTAATCTACTCCCGCAATCTCCCTCTTGACTGTCCAAGCTCTGCAAACTATACTAACTTTTGTTCTTTCGGGGTGTAGCGCAGTGGCTAGCGCGCATGGTTTGGGACCATGAGGTCGGTGGTTCAAATCCACTCACCCCGACCATCCATTGGTTCATTGCGTGCAAGCTGGGCACTCTGACTTAACCACCGGCATGAACAGAAGAAATTCGTCTGTTAATTCACTTCGGATATTGCTAACTATACAGTTAGATACTATTTGAAGCCGAATCATATACAATTCGACGTATATTGCAAAGACAAATCGTGGTATAATACTGAGCGACAAATAAATCATTGGAGGTATCATGGCACACAGAACCAAGATTCTATTATTCGTCACAACATTATTCCTGGTTTCCTCGCTTGTCATCGTTGGCTGTGGTCAGGCACCCCAGTCAGTACCCGGGGGCAGTGGGCCTATCGTTATTGGTTATGTAGGCAATACATCATCGCCCGGCACAAGGCCGTGCATGGACATCCAGCAGATGGCGGTAGATGAAATTAATGCTGCGGGTGGTGTGCTGGGTAGGCCGCTTAAACTGGTGCTTGAGGATGGGAAAGGCGAAACCGGCCTTTCAGTAGCCGCTGCACAGAGGTTGGTCATGGGCAACAAAGCTTTGATCTATTTTTCTGAAGGTAGAAGCGAAATAGCCCTGGCCGCCAGAGAAAAAAGTGCCGATATGTATTCCAGTTTCCCCCATATCTCCATTACAAACGGTGCAGCTGACTACGAGGTCACGGAAGGAATCCTGGACAAATACGACAGGTACAAGTTCTTCTTCCGCGATTTCGAATTCGCACAGTATCCCTGGTACTACGGTATCAATATGAAAATGATGAGGGATACTATCAAAGCCAAGAAAATCGCAATTCTTTTTGAAGACCTTATCTGGACACGTGTTTATAGAGAGGGCGATCCCAAACTGGGCACACCGCCTATGAAAAAGAACGCCGAAGATACATGGGGTCTGCAGGTTGTCTATGAAAAACCCATTAAAGCGCGATCCGGCATGTGGCTTCCTACCCTTGAAGCAATCTCACAGACCGGTGCAGAGAGCATATTTGTCTTAAGCAGCTGGTTTACCGATGTGGAAGTATTGACCAAACAATGGTCTGATTCCTCCGCTAAGAACATTCAGCTTATTATGTGCGGCGGATCTGGACAGAGCCATCAATTCTGGGGTATGACCGGCGGCAAATGCCTGGGCGCCATCGTAATGCTCTGGGAAGAGGACAAATTACCCATATTCCCGGCTTTCAATCCCACTGTGCAAAAAGCCATGTCCAAGAATATTCCCGTTCAGTTCCATGTATTATGCGCATATAACGACATTTACCTGGCCAAAAAAGCCATTGAAACAGCAGGCGGAACGGATGATGTAGGCAAAGTCATCAATGCCTACGAAACTGTGAATATCGACGGCGTATTCGGCCCCTTTGGTTACTGGGGAATGAAGAAGGATCCGTGGTTCCATTCCGGCGTAATCACCAACCCGGATGATGTCTACACCTGGCAGTATAAAACATCTTACTGCCCCTTTAACCAGATTCAGGGCAAGGACAATTACGTCCTGTTGCAAACCCAGGAAGGCGATACACAGCAAAAATTTGCCCGCCCTGATCTATACAAGAGTCCTGCCGAATTACGAGCTGCAGCAAAATAGCAATTTAATCGTCAGGCACATTGTTGGAGAGGATGCTGCAAAGCATCCTCTCCCGTTTCTGGATACAATTTATATATTCTGACCATGGAGAGCTCCATATGTCGTACAGCATTCTGCATGAACTGAAACCGCTATTTTATCCGCGATCAATTGCAGTAGTAGGCGTGTCTGCAAAAGATGAGAAACCCGGCAATCGATTTATCAAGGTGCTTCGTGCCTTTGGCTATAAGGGGAAAATATTCGTCGTTCACCCGACAGCATCGGAAATAGACGGCATTACCGCATATCCAAGCTTAAAAGCAATCCCTGAAAAAGTCGACCTGGTCAATATAAATACTCCGGCGCAGCATGTACCCCAGATCATTGTAGATTGTGTAGATAAAGGTATTCATGCAGCTGAGATTTTTACATCGGGCTTCAGAGAAGTTGGTGAAGAAGGTAAAAATCTGGAACAGGCGGTTAGAAAAGCAGCACAGGAGAAAATTCGTATCGTGGGACCCAACTGCTTTGGCGTATATTGCCCGGCGGGTGGTCTAACACTGCTGCCGGGCCCGAATTATCCCAGAGAGAGTGGCAATGTAGGTGTTATATCGCAAAGCGGCGGATGGGTAACCGATTTTATCTGGGGCGCTGACGCCTATCATGTCAAATTCAGTAAAGTAATCAGTTACGGAAACGGCATAGATTTGAATGAGGTAAGCCTTCTGGAGTACCTGGCTCAGGACCCTGAAACCAAGATTATTTCTGCGTATCTCGAAGGGATAAACGACGGGAAGAGGTTTCTTGAAATTGCCCGCAGCCTTCAGGGCAAAAAGCCTTTGATCATATGGAAGGGAGGACTTTCAACCACCGGGAAAAGGGCTGTCAATAGCCATACGGGTTCTATCGCAGGCGAGCAGTCAACCTGGAATGCTTTTTTCAAACAAACAGGTGCCGTGCAGGTAAACAGCTTTGAGGAATTGTTGGATACTACTGCTATCTTCACCTATTTGCAGCCGGGAAGTTACAGGAATCTGGCGCTGATAGGTGGTGGTGGAGGAGTGGGGGTTGCAGCTGGTGATATATGCGAGAAATTCAACTTGAATATACCCGCATCAACCACGGATATCCTGCGAAAGATACGCACACTGCTGCCGCCGCAGGGTACCAGTATCAGAAATCCCTTCGACATGGGATCGCCTCATCTACCTGCTGCAATATTAAAACAGGTGATTGAGATTCTTCTGGAATGGGAAAAAATTGATCTTATTGTGGTGAACCGTCTTTTTTTCTATGGGAATGAACAGCTGATGGGTGAAAAAATTGTGGAAGAAGACAAAAGGGCGGCTGCAGTTATCCAGATGAAGAGAATTGCGTCAAAGCCACTGGTTGCAGTTCTGGAGGAATTGGCGTCTGGCCCCGATATGATCGGCCTGGAAATTGACCGCAGAAAAGTACGCACTATGTTCCTGAACGAAGGTATTTTCACTACAGCTTCATTATTCAGATTAGTCCGGGCATTATCAAATTTCAGTAATTACTGGGAAAAAGCTACCCGGCAACGCAGCAGATAGCGTACATAATTGCTCTACAAGTTGCGCAGGACGGCTACTACTTTGCCCTGTACTTCAAGGTTCTCGGTTTCTGTGTAGATGGGCTGCATCTGGTAGTTGGCGGGCTGAAGCCTGACCCTGTTATCCTCTTTGTAATATCTCTTCAGCGTTACTTCCTGCTCTTTCTTGAGCCAAGCGGCAATCATGTCACCATTGTCAGCGGTATTCGTAGGATGCATTAAAACAATATCTCCATCATCGATGAGGGCGTCGATCATGGAATGTCCGCTGACCTTAAGGGCGAATAATTCCTTCCCCTTTGTCATCTCCTGCGTCAGTTCCACAGTATCGATAGCTTCAGTGGACCATGTATCGGAGCTAAGGACTGGAATCGGCGAGCCGGCGGCAATTTTACCCAGTACAGGCACCCTTATGGTTGATTTCCTGTCGGGCAACTGAATGCTTCTGAATACTTTGGAATCCCTTTCAATTTGATGCTCGCTTTCCAGCACTTTGAGATGGTGTTGCACGACTGCCGTCGAACTAAGGTTACACCCCTTCATGATGTCGCGCACTGTAGGCGCATACCCCCTGTCATCATAGAATTCCCTGATAAACTCAATGACATGTTGACGCGTACTGTTTACACCTGGTTTTCTCATATTATTCCTACCTTCAGCACAATTGTTCTACAAACAAGTGTACATAACAGTAAAGTGATCTGTCAAGTTAACGGGGAGCATTCGCTAAAAGAAAAGGCAATGTGAACCGGTTGACAAGTAAGAAATATCAGTCCGTACCGTTCAGTAGACTACATTCACATTTTCGCAGATGTTATTGAGCGAATGTCATATGCCCGTTAAAGGGCAGAGTAATTCGCTTTTATCACCCGATTTTAATCCCCGAGCCCATTTAAATAGTCTGGTGGAGTCCAGGTGGAGTGACCCGTCGACATTGATCCGGCCCACCTGGTTTTCCGGATGATCCAGCTTCACAGTACACTTGTTTATGGAGCCATCCGGCCGCACGGCAAACGAATTCAAGCGGGAAGCGTAGCAGATAGTCAGGATATCGGATGGTGTTACCGCATTGATGCCAAGCTGTTTTGCCTGCTGGACCAGCTTTTCAATCAGTGGTGAGCTGTGCTCTTCATCAAGTACCGGCAGTTCAGCATCCTGAGGGCATCCCAGGCGTGACAGCGGCCTGATAAACAATTTGAAACGTTTATCTCCGGCAAACACACCAGCAAAGAGATTG
>JAQUQM010000108.1 GCA_028716085.1 Dehalococcoidia bacterium
ATGCTCATCAACAACCTGCTGGCCGCGCCGGGATTCAGTGCCTGGATGGAGGGGGAGGCGCTGGATATAGGGCAGATACTCTACAGCCCTTCAGGAAAACCCCGTATGTCAATCTTCTCCATAGCGCATCTCAATGACAGCGAGCGCATGTTCTTCGTCTCGCTGCTGCTCAACCAGGTGCTGGCCTGGATGCGCCAGCAGCCGGGCACCACCAGCCTGAGGGCCATGGTTTATATGGATGAGATTTTCGGCTATTTTCCGCCGGTGGCCAACCCGCCCTCAAAACAACCCCTGCTCACCCTTCTCAAGCAGGCGCGTGCGTTCGGTGTAGGTGTATTGCTTGCCACACAGAACCCGGTCGACCTCGATTACAAGGGACTTTCCAATACCGGTACATGGCTTCTGGGGCGGTTGCAGACCGAGCGGGACAAAGCCCGGGTGCTGGAGGGATTGGAAGGCGCAGCGGCAACCCAGGGATCGAAGTTTGATCGCCAGGCTATGGAACAAACGCTGGCAGGACTGGGAAGCCGTATTTTCCTCATGAATAATGTGCATGAAGACGCACCCGTCGTCTTCGAGACGCGCTGGGCCATGTCTTACCTCAGGGGCCCTCTCACCCGCAACCAGATCAAGGTGCTCATGGACCCCGTCAAATCCCAAATGCCCAAACCGGCCGCAGCCCCGGCAACTGCCACCTCACCGCTAACGGCTGCACCCGGGCAGGCTGCGCCTGCCGCCGTTAAAAAAGCAGACAAGCCGATTTTGCCGCCGGAAGTTCAGCAGTACTTCGTCCCGCTCAGGGGTGGTACGGGCGGCGGGTCATTGCTTTACAGGCCCGTTGTGCTGGGTGCGGCACAGGTGCACTTCACCGATGTAAAATCGGGGATTGACACGCAGGAAGATACCACGGTGCTTGCCGATATTACGGAAGATGTGGTGCCGGTAAACTGGGACAATGCCAGAGACGCCGATTTCAACATATCCGACCTGGAGAAAACGCCCCGCGAAGGGGCAGAGTTCGGACAGCTTCCCCCGATCGCCGGCAAAGCTCGCAGCTATGATACCTGGGGCAAAGAGCTTGCCACCTGGCTCTACGGCAGCAGGAAGTACGAGCTCTTGAAAAGCCCAACGTATAAACAGTTTTCCAGGCCCGGGGAATCCGAGCGCGACTTCAGGATAAGGTTGGCGCAGAGCGTTCGGGAGCAGCGCGACGACATGGCCGATAAACTGCGCCAGAAATATCAGGCCAAGATAGCTTCCCTCGATGAGCAGGTGCGCAAGGCCCAGCTGGCCGTTGACCGCGAGGCTGAGCAACAGAAGCAGCAGACGATGCAGACGGTCATTTCCGTGGGGTCCACCCTGCTCGGCGCTTTCATGGGAGGAAAGGGCATCTCAACCGGTACGGTGGGACGAGCCACTACAGCAGCCAAGAGTGCCAGCCGCATCATGCAGCAAAAACAGGACGTAGACCGCGCCAAGGAGACGGTTGCCGCCCACCAGCAAAGGCTGCAGGAGCTGGAAAATGAGTTTAAGGCGGAAGCTGACGAGCTGGCGGCAAAAACCGATCCGGCCACCGAAGAGCTTCAGAAAATATCCATCAGGCCGGCTAAAAAGGATATCCAGGTACGCTTTATAGGTCTGGCATGGATGCCTTTCCGGTTGGCGCAGGACGGGAGCACAACGCCCGCCTGGCAGTAGATTATTGAATTTTCCCGGTCGGTAAGCAGTTGCCTGCAACCCTTTTCTTATCCGTTTGCCAGAAGGTACACTGTTAAACCTGTCTGCAAGAAGGACACAACCATAATAGCAATAAGTATGCTTATCGAGACCGGCTCTCTGAACTCTTTGCCACCCCTGGCTAAAAAAGTCATATGAAGAATAAAGGCCAGGAAGCCGGCTGCGCTGAGAAACAGGGAGAATATCAGGCTTTGCGGGCCTGCATGGCATAGCTGCACCAGCCCGAAGAGTATCAACAATACCAGCGGAATATGTATGAGAAGGAAGCCGCCGATGCCGCCCGGCAATTTGAACAGCTTCCATTCATGCCAGTAGGCCGAATCAATTTCATGCACGATGAGCAGGGTTGCATTTATTATATAAATCCAGAGCAATGCTTCCATCTTATAGAGCCTGTATACAATCGTATTGATAAAGGATTACAGTACCAGGCGGAGACGCCTGCGCAGAATCAGGCCCGCCAGCAAGCCGGAGAGAAGTCCGCCGAGGTGGCCCTGCCATGACACACCTGGAACAAGAGTCAGAACCAGAAAGCCGATAATCACCGCCACCCAAAGGGGCATGGGGGCAGGTATGGGGAAAACAAAAACTTTTTCCCTGGGTGTGAGCACGGCCAGCGCACCGCCCAGCGCAAATACGGCGCCCGATGCGCCGATAGTTATGCTGTTTGCCGGTGACAGGCCTAAAACGAATAAGCCGGAGACAATCCCGCCTATAAAGTAAATCAGAAGGAAATTGGTCAGCCCTGTAATGCGCGTGAGGAAGCTCCCGAAAAAGTACAGGGTAAGCATATTGGCGAGCAGGTGAAAGAAACCCTGATGCGTAAACATACACGTGAGGATAGTCCACGGTTCGTCAAGAAAGGTGATCCTCGACAACCCCAGGAAAGGTATGATATCGATTTCCATGAAGTGCCCGACGTTAATGGCCAGGTAAACCAGGAAGTTAAGGATCACGATTACAATAATCGGTATTAATTCGCCTTCACTGCTTCTGTATCTCATCGGTCAATCAGTCCTTGCTGTTTCCGGTCAATTTTTTGACATCATAGCTTATCGTGTATTATCACGCAAGCAGCCCATCTGCATCAGGTCCTGGAAAACTGTATTTTACCGTTGGCAGTCCGGCGTTTGATTCTGTTCCTTTTTTCCAGGTAATGCAGGTGAGCTATGGTCTCACCCACGGCAAACCATTTCTGGGCGGGAGGAAACTGCTCCCAGTCCGTGTATTCGATTTTCCATGTGATATAAGGCGCTATTTCGTAGGCGGTTTTTTCACCGCCATCCAGGGCGGACAGGGCTTCGTTCAGCCTGTTATTGTGGTGCTCGTTGAGGGACTTGATGCGCTCAGCGTGATGGTGCCACGATTTTCGATGCCCAGGCAGGACAAGCTTGACATCCAGTGTTTTCACCTTTTCCAGGCTGGAAAGATAGGCGCCCAGCGCATCATCCAGTTCCGGCCAGTATGATATATTCGGCGTGATATCGAAAAGTATATGGTCGCCGGAGAAAAAGATCTTTTTGGCCGCTTCATAAAGGCACATGTGCCCCGGCGAGTGCCCCGGAGTCTCAATACATTCGAGCTTGTAATCTCCCACCTCGATAACCTGTTTATCTTTGATAATCGTGATCTCGGGAATACTCTGGGGGCTGTAAAGGAATCCGGGATGGCTGG
Organism: Dehalococcoidia bacterium; assembly: GCA_028716085.1. Lineage (GTDB taxonomy): Bacteria > Chloroflexota > Dehalococcoidia > GIF9 > UBA5629 > JAQUQM01. Next base: position 3,412 of record JAQUQM010000108.1, read on the forward strand.
CCACCGACTTTTGCAGCGCATCCATGGGAAATCCGTTAGCCAGGTAGAAATCGAGGAGGTCCGCCCAGTGCCTTTCCCCCGTCACTATCGAAGCTTCCGGCTGGCTGAAATACAGCGTGGTGCCGTCCCTGGCGAGGTCGCCGACGAGGCCGAAATGGTCCGAATGCAGGTGCGACACAAAAATGTCTGTTGCCGAGAGATCGATCTCCAGCTCCTTCAGGCCGGGAAACAACACCTCTTTGCATTCTACCCTGTTCATTCCGGTATCGATAATCAGGTTCCTTGTACGCCCCTTGATGATGTAAACGTTGATGGACTTCAAAGGGTTCCTGGGCAGCGGCAGCTCTATACAGTACAGGTCGTCGAGAATCTTGGTTATCATAACTGATCGGTTTCCTTTAAAAATAATCATAGTATTATACTTCCATCAGGGGCCCGGCTCATAATTCCGGCTTGTGCCGAGAGGCAGGCGGACTGAACCGTGAAGAGATGCATGGACATGTTTATGCAGGTATAATACACGTGCAACGGCAGGGGCGCTATCCAACGCACAAGGAGGGCTACGCTATGAAGAAATCTATTCGAATCACGGCTATATATCTGATTATTATTTTTGTGGCAGTTAGCCTGATCGGCTGTGCCTCCCTGAAGAAATCCTCGGGCAGTTCCTCATCCAGCGGAAGCGTGAGCAGTTCGGAACCACTGACCGGCAACTGGAGCATGAGCCGCGTAAGCATTGAGCCGGAACTGCCTTCCGCAGTTCCTGATTTTATAGTCGACCAGGTCATACCCAAAAGCTCCACCTGGAAAATAAGCAGCTCCGGCAGCCAGTTGAAAATCACTTACGGCGGTAGGTCGACATGGTTTAATCCGATGGGCATTGACATAAACGGGAAATCCACGTCAGCCAGTGAAGGCGACGATAAGAAATCCTGTGTTTTCACCGGCGGAGGTAGCGTCGATATTGAAAAGCTTCCTGCCGTGATGTCGTTTATCGGGGATGTCCGTAATATATCCGCCGGTTATTCGGACGAGGTCGGCGTTACGTTAACATCACAGGACAAGATCAGCGCCGTAATCACGTTCGATGCCACGGGCTCCTACGTCAGCAGCGATGCTAGCAAAAGTTTCAGCTACCATGGCACGATAACCTATTCGGGCAAACGCAAGTAATCGCAACGCCTGCCCGGACTCGGTATTCCGTGCGGATCAAAGCCCTTTTATACTACCTTTAATCGATGTATTGTCCCTGTTTCAGGCCTGCGTTATACTTATCTCGATATGAAATCTTCCGCAAAGCCCGCAAAAACGTCCCAGCGCTGGCTGACCTCGCTGCTTAAAAAAGTACGCAACGGCGACCTTACGGTGGATATGGCAGTTAAAGAGCTTGGTGTTTTGCCTTACGAGGAAATGCTGCACGCCAAGATCGACCATCACCGCAGCCTGCGTACGGGCTTCCCCGAGGTTATTTACGGCCCCGGTAAAACCACGGGCCAGCTCCTGTCCATCCTCGAGCGCATGGTCCCTAAATCCGAGAAAATCCTGGTAACCCGCGTGGATGAAAAGACGTTCCGGGCAGTCCGGCTTAAATTAAAGGATGCCCTGTACAATCCATCCGCCCATGCCATCGTCATCAACCGGGCACGCGGCGAGAAACTGACACCCGGCATCAGCGTAGTTACCGGCGGTACGGCCGATATCCCTGTTGCAGAAGAGGCCGCTCTCACAGCCGAGCTGATGGGCAACAAAGTCGAGAGGATATTTGACGTGGGGGTGGCCGGCATCCACCGGCTGTTCGACCACCTGCATATCATACGTTCATCCAGGGTGGTGGTGGCGGTCGCAGGTATGGACGGCGTGCTCCCGGCAGTGGTGGGCGGACTGGTCACCTGCCCTGTGATCGCGGTGCCGACCAGCGTCGGTTACGGTGCAAGCTTCCAGGGTATGGCGCCGCTGCTCACCATGCTTAACAGCTGCGCGCCCGGTGTGGCAGTAGTAAATATTGATGGAGGATTCAACGCCGGCTATCTGGCCGGGTTGATTAACAGGATATGACGGATAAACTCAATATCAACAGCAATACGGCAGAGAAGCTCGAACACTTGAAAAGGCTGCTCAGAGAAATGGGATCGGTGCTGGTATCATATTCAGGGGGAGTGGACAGCACGCTGCTGGCTGCACTGGCCAGCGAGGAGCTCGGTGATAACGCGCTGATTGTACTGGTGAAATCGCCGATCGTTTCACCTGTGGATATGGCAGAAGCGGGCAAGCTTGCCGCAAAACAGAAATTCAACTACCTCGAGATAGACTTCAATCCCATGGAGAACCCCGACTTCATCGGCAATACCCGCGAACGCTGCTACTACTGCAAACAGAGGCTGATGAGTTGGCTCCACAGCATCGCTGCTTCCAAGGGGATTAAATATGTGATCGAGGGATCGAACCACAACGACCTGGATGATTTCCGTCCCGGGCTGCGGGCGGTGAAGGAATCAGGTGTGCGCAGCCCGCTGCTTGAATCTTTCATCACCAAGAAGGAGATCCGGACACTGGCGCACCAGTTGAACCTGCCTAACTGGGACCGACCCGCCATGCCCTGCCTGGCCACACGCATCGCCTACGGTATCCCCATCTCAGAGAAGCTGCTGAAGAAGGTGGAATCCGGTGAGGGTTATCTGAGGCGTATAGGCGCCAGCCAGGTCAGGCTGCGCCATCACGGCGATATTGCCCGCGTAGAGGTGGACGGCAACGGATTCAGGCTCCTCAGCGATACCGAGATGCGCAACCGTGCCGTGGAGCATCTCAAGTCGCTGGGATACAAGTACATTACGCTCGACCTGGCGGGATACCGCGCAGGCAGCATGAACGAATAGCCGTATGGGCAAAGCAGCTTACTTCGATATGTTCTCGGGCGCCAGCGGCGATATGGTCCTGGGCGCCCTCATCGATGCCGGGCTGCCCGTGGAAGACCTCGTACAGGCACTGTCGGGACTGAAGCTTACCGGTTGGAAGATGCGCGCAACCCGCGTCAGCCGGGCATCCGTCACTACAACCCATGTGAAGGTTGAAGTTACCGGAAAACAGCCGGATCGCACATATACCGATATTGTAAAGTTAGTCCAGTCGAGCAAATTGAAGGCGTCCGTTAAAAAGCGCGCGCTGGAGATATTCCGCAGGCTGGGCGAGGCGGAAGCCAAAGTACACGGCACACCGCTGGAGAACGTGCATTTCCACGAAATCGGATCAGTGGATTCCATCATCGATATCGTGGGAGCAGCCGCCGGCTTCGACCTGCTGGGCATATCACACTTCTATTCATCTCCCTTTCCCGTAGCTGAGGGGATGGTTAAAACCCGGCACGGATTGCTACCGCTTCCCGCCCCGGCCACGCTGGAGCTGATAGCACAGGCGAAGGCGCCAGTCATAAAGCCCCCGCACGAATCTATGTCAGGAAAAGAGTTGGTCACACCTACCGGCGCGGCCATCATCGCTTCACTGGCTAAATTTGAGAGACCCGAAATGAACGTAGCATCGATAGGCTACGGCACGGGCACGATGGAACTCAAAGGATGCCCCAACGTGCTGCGCTTATGGATCGGCGAAGTTGCGGACGCACCGCATCACGGTGGACTGGTGCTGCTGGAAACCAACATCGACGATATGAATCCGCAGGTCTACGATCATGTTATGCAGAGGTTGTTCAAGGCCGGCGCGCTGGATGTCTGGCTGACGCCCATCCAGATGAAGAAGAACCGGCCCGCAGTCATGCTCAGCGTGCTTTCCCCTGACGGAATCGAGGTTAAACTGACTGAGATAATCCTGCGTGAAACGTCTACCCTGGGCATCCGCGTGCGGCCTGTGGACCGCCACGTGGCCGGGCGTGATATTATGCATTTCGAATCCAGTCTGGGCAGGGTATCGGTCAAGGTCAAACGTCTCAACGGCGAGGTTATCGGCATCACGCCTGAATACGATGAATGCCGACGTATCGCCGCTGCCCTCAACATGCCGCTGCGGGATATATACAGGCTGGTGGAGGAAGAGGCGCGGAGGGCTCTGAACGCCTGAAAATGATATTCAGGAACCTGTTCATTTGAATCCTTGGGGCTTCCTTTAACTTCATAAACCTGCCCCCTTTTTGACATAAAGCGTTCTCCACTTTAGAATAGTCCTATAGGTTATATTCCCTATTTCATCAAGCGGAGGGAGGCCAACGGCAAAATGAGGCAGGTTAATATCAGGGACAAACACCTGTATATATTATTTGCCATGTTTGTTGCCTGCACCACCATTTACTATTTTGGTGAACTGGTTAAACTCTTCGGATGGGAAGCTCTGCGCTGGGAAATCTTTTACACGGTACACGATCCGCATAGAATGCTTTTTCTGTTCCCTATCCTGTATGCGAGTTATTTCTACGGTCTGCGCGGCGCCCTGCTAACAAATATAATCTCGCTGCTTATATTCCTTCCTCGCGCTCTTTTTATTTCACCTTATCCTGACCCTGTTCTAAGAATGTTGGTTTTTGTCATACTGGCAACGATATTGAGCACAATTATGGCGGTGGCACTTAGCGACAGGAATAGACATTCCAGACTGAAATACCGGTTACAGCAGGTTACTGAACAATATCGCGGAGTCTCCGCACTGTTTTTATGGCTGCTGATCCTCTTGGCTGTTTGCATTCTCGCCTCTGCATACCTGTTCTACAGTAATTACGAGAAAAACTACAAATCACAGGTCCAAAGTCAGCTTTCATCTATTGCAGACCTCAAAGTGGGAGAGTTGGTACACTGGAGAAAAGATCGAATCGCAGATGCCGACCTGCTCTTTAGAAACATTGCTTTCTCCAGGCTGGTACAAGACTATTTCGAGCACCCTGATGACACTAAAACACAGGAACAGTTGCGGTCATGGCTGACTGAATTCCAGGCAAACTATCAATATGCAAAAGTCTTACTGCTTGACACACAGGGAGCCGGCCGCATTATTATCCCCGATACAACCGAGACGGTTCCATCCGAGATAACTCAGGAAGCTCAGTTGGCCCTGCAATCAGGCGAAGTAACTATACTCGATCTCAATCGTTATGAAGACGCTTCCAAACTATTCATGACAATTCTCGTTCCTGTTTTCAGCAACCATGACCCCAGTCTACCGTTGGGCACAGTAGTCGTACTGATCGATCCCGATGATTATCTTTATCCTCTTATCAGCAATTGGCCAACGCCCAGCACGACGGCTGAGACACTGCTTATTCGCAGGGACAAAAATGATGCCCTGTTTCTCAATGAGCTCAAGTTTCAGAAGAATACAGCACTTAAATTACGTATCCCCTTAAGCCGGCAGGACATACCGGCTGTAAAAGCAGCCCTGGGACAGGAAGGTATAGTCGAGGGCATTGACTATCGTGGAGTGCCGGTGATCGCAGATATA